>DASXJW010000076.1:0-26869 GCA_036497165.1 Solirubrobacteraceae bacterium | reverse complement strand
CTAGACGGCGGCAGCCGCAGAGCCGAGCTGCGCGTACAGCGGGTAGCGCTCGGCGATGGCCTCGACGCGCTCGGCGAACTCCCCACGGCGTGCGTCGAAGTCCCCGGCGGTCAGCACGGAGCCGATGATCTTGCCGACCTCGGTGAAGTCCTCGACCTGCAGACCCCGGGTCGCCAGCGCCGGCGAGCCGATGCGCAGCCCCGATGAGACGGCGGGCGGCCGGGGGTCGAAGGGCACCGCGTTGCGGTTGACCGTGATGCCGACGGAGTGCAGCCGGTCCTCGGCCTGCTTGCCGTCGAGCTCGGACTCGCGCAGGTCACACAGCACGAGGTGCACGTCGGTGCCGCCCGTCAACACGCTGACCCCGCCGCCGGCCGACAGCAACTCGGAGCCGACCGCCCGCGCGCCGTCGAGCGTCCGCTGCTGGCGCTCCCGGAACGCCTCACTCGCCGCGATCTTCAACGCCACGGCCTTGCCGGCGATGATGTGCTCCAGCGGGCCGCCCTGCTGGCCCGGGAACACCGCGGAGTCGATCTTGCGCGCGTAGTCCTCGCGGCAGAGGATCATGCCGCCGCGCCCGCCGCCGATGGTCTTGTGGATCGTGGTGGTGGTCACGTCGGCGTAGGGCACCGGCGAGGGGTGCAGCTCCGCGGCCACCAGGCCGGCGAAATGGGCCATGTCCACCATCAGGTAGGCGCCGACCGAGTCGGCGATTTCGCGGAAGCGCGGGAAGTCCAGCTGGCGCGGATAGGCCGACCACCCCGCCACGATCATCTTCGGCTGGTGCTCATGCGCGAGCCGCTGCACCTCGTCCATGTCGATCAGCGACGTCTCGCGATCCACGTGGTAGGGCACGATGTTGTAGAGCCGTCCCGAGACGTTGATCTTCATCCCGTGGGTGAGGTGGCCCCCGTGGGAGAGCTCGAGCCCCATCAATGTGTCTCCGGGCTGCAGCAGCGCGTGGTAGACGGCGGCGTTGGCCTGGGCGCCGGCGTGGGGCTGGACGTTGGCGTGGTCGGAGCCGAACAGCGCCTTGGCCCGGTCGATCGCCAGCTGCTCGGCGATGTCGACGAACTCGCAGCCACCGTAGTAGCGCTTGCCGGGATAGCCCTCGGCGTACTTGTTGTTGAGCACCGACCCCTGGCACTCGAGCACCGCGATCGGGGCGAAGTTCTCGGAGGCGATCATCTCCAGCGTCCGCTGCTGGCGCTCGAGCTCCTTGCCGAGCACGTCGGCGATCTCGGGATCCACCTCCGCCAGAGGGCGGTTGAAGAAGTCAGCGGGCAGGTCGGCGGCCACGGAGCGTCAAATAGTAACGGCGGCCACGGAGGCGGTGACCACCGCGAGGTCGCGATGCTCCCACACGACGCGCGCGTCGAAACCCGTCTCGGCCAGCCACCGCAGCTGGTCGGCCAGTGGGCTTGGGTGATCAAAGCCCGGCGTCAGCGAGATCGACATGTCTGCGGGGTTGGCGGGCACCACGACGTCACCCAGCACGAAGCGGCCCCCGGGGCCCAGGACCGCCCGTATCCGCGCAAACAGGTCGCGCTTCAGGGTCCCCTCCAGGTGGTGCACGCACAGCGCGCTGGCCACCACGTCGAACGGCCCCTCGGGCAGCCCGTCCTCGATCGCGCCCACCCGCAACGACGCCCGCGACGCCGGCAGCGCCTCGCGCGCCGCCGCCAGCATCGAGGCGCTCTCGTCGATGCCCACCAGCTCGGCCGAGGGATGGCGCTCGAGCAGCCGCCGAGCCGTCTCCCCCGTCCCCGTCCCCAGCTCCAGCACGCGGGCGGCGCCCGACCCGCTGGCGCCCACCACCGCCTCCTGGAAGGCGTCGTAGACGGGGATGTCCTCGTGGATCATCGCCTCATACGTCGAGGGGTCGAAGTGAAACTGCCATTCGAGCGCGGCTGCCACGTCCTCGCGTGACATCGCTCCCTGCCGGACGATGCCCCACTCGCCCGCGGTCTCCAGGGCTCGCAGGTCGACCACCGTCGACGGCGTTCCCGGGAGCTCGCCGCCGTCGAGCACGAGGTCGGCGCTGCGGCGCAACGGCTCGGGCACGTCGGCCAGGCGCCGGGCATCGGGTCCGCCGGCGAGATTGGCGCTGGACTGCAGCACCGGCCAGGCCACGCCCTCGAGCAGCGGCACGACCGGCACGCGGAGCCCGAGCGTCCCGACATCGTCGCCGCAGGCCAGCGGGAAGCGGCCCCCGGGGTTGGGCAGGAGCACGCTCACCGGACCGGGGAGCAGCCGCTTCAGCGCCGCTCGCGTCCGCTCGCCCAGCTCGGGCAGCGCGGCCAGCGCCAACTCCACGTCGAAGAACATCACCGCCGAGGGCTTGTCCAGGCGCCGGCGTTTGAAGCGGTACAGGCGCTCCACCGCCACCCGGTTGTGGACGTCACAGGCCAGGCCGTAGACGGTGTCGGCCGGGAACACGGCGATTCCGCCGACGCTCATGCACCGCTCGAAGCCCTCGGCCTCACGGGTGCCCGCGGCGCTCATGCCGTGCCCACCACCACGCGCTCCAGGCCGGCGAGATCGCGCCGGACCCCCACCTCCGAGAAGCCCGCCTCCCACAGCAGCCGCTGCACCTCCGGCGACTGCTCAGGGCCGATCTCCAGGGCCATCAGCCCCACCGTGGGGCCGGCGATCGCGGCGACGGCGCGGCGGATCACGTCGAGGCCGTCGGGACCGGCGAAGAGCGCGCCCGCGGGCTCGTATCGGGTGATCTCGGGCGCCAGCTCGGCACCGTCGGCGACATAGGGCAGGTTGGCCAGGACCGCGTCGGGCGAGGCGCCGCCCATGAGGTCCGCGGCGACGAAGGTCACCTCCAGCCCCAACCGCGCCGCGTTGGCCCGCGCCACCGCCACCGCGTCGGCACTGACGTCGGCGCCGCTCACGTGCAGGTCGGGCCGCTCGTCCTTGAGCGCCAGCGCCACCGCGCCGCTCCCCGTCCCCACGTCCAGCACCGATGCGCCCCCCGAAAGCTCGAGCCCGAGCTCGACCAGCAGCTCGGTCTCGGGCCGCGGGATGAGCACCCGCTGGTCGACGCACAGCTCCAGCCGCCGGAACCCCCGCCGGCCGATGATGTAGGCGACCGGCTCCCGGGCCTCGCGGCGCACGAGCAGGGCGTCGAACCGCGCAGCGGCGTCCTCGTGCAGGGGACGGTCGCGGTCGACGACCAGTCGCGCGCGGTCCACGCCCAGGACGAAGCCCAGCAGGACCTCGGCGTCCAGGCGGGACGTGTCCACCCCCGCCGCGGCCAGCCGTGCGGCGGCCGCCCCCAGGGAGTCCCCCACCGAAACCACCGAGACCACCGAAACCGCTGCCGGCCCAGCCTCAGCCGGCCCCACGTTCTTCCAGCCGCCGCTGTTTCTCGTCGTCCTGGAGGGCGTCGGTCATCTCGTTGAGGTCACCCATCAGGATCTCGTCGAGGTTGTGCACGAGCAGGTTGATGCGATGGTCCTTGACGCGGCGCTCGCCGTAGTTGTAGGTCCGGATCTTCTCGGCGCGGTCTCCCGTGCCCACCTGGGCCAGCCGGTTGGCGCCCAGCTCCGCCTGCTGCTCGGCCAGCGCCCGCTCGTACAGCCTGGCGCGCAGCACGCGCATGGCCCGCTCGCGGTTCTGCAGCTGCGACTTCTCGTCCTGCATGGAGACGACGATCCCGCTGGGCTTGTGGGTGATCCGCACCGCCGAGTCGGTGGTGTTGACCGACTGGCCGCCGGGACCGGAGCTGCGGTATACGTCGATCTGCAGGTCATTGGGGTCGATCTCGACCTCCACGTCCTCGGCCTCGGGCAGGACGGCCACGGTGGCGGTGGACGTGTGGATACGCCCTTGGGACTCGGTCTCGGGCACGCGCTGCACCCGATGGGTCCCGCCCTCGAACTTGAACACCGAGTACGCGCCGTCGCCCTTGACCGCAAAGGTGTAGTCGTCGGCGCCGATGGCCAGGTCCTCGACCTTGAAGCCGCGCCGCTCGGCATAGCGGCTGAGCATCCGATACAGGTCGCCGGCCCAGATGCCGGCCTCGTCACCGCCGGCGCCGGGACGAATCTCGACGATGACGTTCTTGTCGTCGTTGGGATCGCGCTCCACCATGGCGAGGCGGATCTCGTCCTCGAGTGCGTCGATCCGCTCCCGTGAGCTCTCCATCAGCGCCCGCAGCTCGGAATCGTCGCCGTCCTCGGCCAGCAGCTCGCGCGCGCCCTCCAGATCGTCGGCTGCACGGCGGTACTCGCCGGCCAGCTTGGCCGCCGGCTCGAGCTCGCGATAGGCGCGACTGGCGGCCGCGAAGCGCTCGCGATCGCCGATCACCGCCGGGTCGGACAGCTCAGCCTCGAGCTCGCCGAAGCGACTCTCTATCTGCCTGACGAGGTCGTCGATCATGCACGCGAGTGTAGGAGCCCGAAACGGCTCCTACATCCCGCGTGCGGGACATCTACTTGTCGGGGTTGACCGCGTCCTTGACCTTGTCGGCGGTGCCGCCAACGGCGTCCTTGACCTTGCCGGAGGCCTTGTCGACCCTGCCCTCGTTCTTGAGGCTCTTGTCACCGGACAGATCGCCGGCCGCTTCCTTCACTCGGCCCTTCGTGCGATCAACAGCTCCATCGGACATGTGAGCTCCTTTCGTGGACGAAAACCTTCTCCTAGAGCCCTACCCGCCGACCGGCGGGACCAAAATCCGGTGTCTCAGACCCGACTAGGCCACGACCTCGAGGCCGATGAGGTCATCGGCCGAGGCCTCGCCGGGCGTCTCGACGGCGAGCACCGCGCCGAGCGACGCGATCGAGACCGCGAGCTGATCGAGGTCGGGCTCCCGGGTGGTGAGCTTCTGGAGCTGGAGCCCGGGCCACATGATCCACTGCACCCACCGGTGGCGGCGGTTGCGCCCCGCCCACTTGATCACCTCGAACGACAGCCCGGCGATCAGGGGGACCCCGAGGATCCGCGTCAACACGAGGATCCACCACGCCGGCAGGCCGACCGGCGCGAAGACGAAGATCGCCATGATCATCACGATCAGCAGAAAGCTCGTGCCGCAGCGGGGATGCAGGCGCGAGTACAGCTGCGCGCGCTCGGGCACCAGTTCGTCGGAGGCCTCATAGCAGGAGATGACCTTGTGCTCGGCGCCGTGGTACTCGAACACGCGGCGCAGGTCGCGGATCCGCGACAGGAGCGTCAGATAGCCCAGGAAGATCGCGGTGCGCAGGACTCCCTCCACCAGCCAGAACAGCAGCGAGGAGCCGAGCTGGTCCTTGATCAGGCTGGTCAGTCCGACGGGAACGACGAAGAACAGCCCGATGGCGAAGACCACCGAGACCATCACGGTGAGAAAC
Source organism: Solirubrobacteraceae bacterium (assembly GCA_036497165.1). Classification (GTDB taxonomy): domain Bacteria; phylum Actinomycetota; class Thermoleophilia; order Solirubrobacterales; family Solirubrobacteraceae; genus Palsa-465. The sequence continues at coordinate 21,527 of DASXJW010000076.1, read as the reverse complement.
CAGGCACCGCCGGAGATCTCCTGCCCCGCGCCGTCGGGTTCAGCCGGATCCGCATCGGGGAGCTGAGCGTTGGCGGAGATGCCCAGCGCGCGCAGGCCGATGCCCAGCGAGTCCACGAGCGCCACCACGCCGCGGATGACGGGCAGCCGGTACAGGCGGCGCCGTCGCACGCGCGCCTTGATCGGGAAGGTGCTGACGGCGACCTCGCCCAGCGTGTCGGGCGCGGCGTCCTCGGGCGCGGGCTTGCGCACGGCCACCGCCCAGGTGCGGACGCCGCGCATCATCACTCCTTCGAGTACGGCTTGACCACCGACGGGGGCGTCGCGCTTGGCCGTCAACGGCTGTGCGCGCGCGTCGCCCCCGCCGTGGCTCATCTTGTCGGAGGCCGCCCGCTCAGCCGGCGGTGGTCCGGGCGCTGCGCCGGCCCTTGGCGACGCGACGCTGGAAGCGCTCGACCCGTCCACCGGTGTCGACCAGCTTCTGGCGTCCGGTGTAGAAGGGATGGCACGCCGAGCAGATCTCGACGTGAATCTCTGACTGCGTCGAGCGAGTGGTGAACTCGTTGCCGCAGGTGCAGCGCACGTGCGCCTCTTGATAGTTGGGGTGTATCTCAGTCTTCATGGTCATATGAAGTCTAGCGGCGGCAGGGTCGGGCCCCGCGGGGTCGGTCATGAGACCGGCGCCGCCGGACAGGCCGCGGCCAGCTGGTTGTTGTCGCGGTTGAAATCGTCGATCTGGCTGGCCGAATCCGCGGTCACCGTCGGCGGGCTCTTCGCGTCGCACAGCGGCCCGGTGAAGGACACGGTGTGGGTCCTGCCGGCGCCCAGATACGGGACGGTGGCGGTGGTGGGCGCGGAGCCGTCGCCGGGCACGAACAGCACCTGGAAGGGCCCGGCGCCGGTGAGGCCCTGGTTGGCCACGACCGCGGTGTAGAGCTCCTTCTTGGGATGGCCGGAGATCGAGCTGAGGCTGATGGACTGCACGGTGAGGTCGGGGCGCAGCTCGCGCTGGCGGCACGTGCGGCTGTACCGCGTAGCCGTCCCCAGCACCTTCCCGTGCGCCCCTGTCCAGCGGAAGCTCACGCGGAACTGGTAGGTGAAGGGCACGTCGAGGTTGTAGACGGGCTTCTGCAACCGCCACACGTCCCCGGGCAGGCGGCCCAGCGTCGGGTTGGCCGGCGTGCGCCACACGCCGAGGTCTCCGCCCTGGACGGTCTGGACCGGCATCCCTGGCCCATGCTGCGTCAGCTCGAAGCGGATGGCCAGCCTGTGCGTCCCCGGCAGCGGTCGCATGACCGCATCGACGGCGACGGCGCGCGCGCCCGGGTCGAGCGCCGGCGCGCAGGCGAAGCCGGTCAGCTGCGCGCGCGGGGGCGCCGCGGCCGAGACCGACGCCACCGGCACGACGGCGACGGGGGCGAGAACGGCGAGGCCGATGACGAAGCGGCGGACCTCCATATGCCCCTTAACCCCCGCCAACCACAGAAGTTTCCCGCACCGGCGGGGGCCCCGAGCCGCGCGGAGCGCGCGACGCGGCTCAGGTCATCGTGTACAGCGGCCCGTCGCCGCCCTCGGGCGGCGTCAGCCGGCCCCCCTTGGCGGTGATGGCGCCGCACTGCACGCAGTTCGTGTAGTTGACGATCACGTCGACGTTGCCGGTCTCGGGCGCGTCCTCGGGGATCTCATAGACCCCGGCCGGGCACATCCACCGCCAGCCCTCGGCGATCTCGCGGGGCACGTTGCGCCGCACCCGGATGTGGTTGGGGGCGTCATCGCGGGTGGCGTTGCCGGAGATGTAGACGCTGCCGAGCTTGTCGAAGGTGTACTTGCCGTCGGGCTTGGGATAGCCGTCCTTGGTGTCGCCCAGGAACAGGGCGACCGCGTCGCCGCGGTGCCATGGCAGGCGGCCGCGGGGGATCTTGCCCTTGGACATGATCGCGGCGCCGCTCAGCGGCGCGCCCTTGAGAAAGCCCTTCTGGAACGGCTGGCGCGTGTTGCGCACCTGGTAGAGCTCCTGGCCGATCGAGGAGTCCTCGACCGCCTGCTCGTAGGACTCCAGCGACTCGCCGGCCTTCAGCGACCTGTAGATCGCCTCCGCGGCGAGGATGCCCGACTTGATGCAGTGGTGCACGCCCTTCAGCGCCGCGGCATCGACCATGCCGCCCGAGTCCCCGACGAGCAGGGCGCCGGGCATCGTCAGCTTGGGCATCGACCAGTAGCCGCCGCCGGGCAGTGCCTTGGCGCCCCAGGCGACGCGCTCGCCACCCTCGAGGATGCCCTTGACGAGGGGATGGAGCTTGAACTGCTGGAGCAGGTCATGGGCCGACGTGGTGGCGTCGGCGTAGTCGAGGTCGACGACGAACCCGATGGAGACGAGATCGTCGCCGGTCTTCTCGTCCTTCATGGGGTACAGCCAGGTGCCGCCCACGTGCCCGTACTTGGCCGGGACCTTCAGCGGCCACGGGCCGATGGTGTGGATGACGCGGTCAAGCGGCTTCGCCACCTTCCACACCTCCTTGACCCCGAGCTCCCACACCTGCGGCTCGCGCCCGTCGCCGAGGCCGAACTCCTTGATGGCGACGCCGGTGAGATGGCCCCAGCAGCCCTCGGCCAGGACGGTGACGCGGGCCTTGATGTCGGTGCCGGGCTCGAAGTTGCCCAGCGGCTCGCCCTCCTTGCCCCGGCCCTTGTCGCCCGAGCGCACGCCCACGACTGCGCCGTCCTCCACGATCAGCTGGGTGGCGGAGGTCTCGGTGAGGATGTAGGCGCCTCCCTCCTCGGCCTGGGCCTGCTGGAAGCGGGCCAGGGCCGCCACGGACACGACCTCGTTGCCCTTGTTGTGAAAGTTGGGCACCGCGAACAGCGGCACCGGCAGCTTCATCTTCCCGTTGGGCAGCGCGTAGATCGACTCCTTGGTCACCTCGCCGTAGGCGAAGCGCTTCTCGCGCCAGTCCTCGCGTGACAGTTCGGGGAACAGCTCCTGCAGCGGGCCCGGGCGCATGACGGCACCCGACAGGTTGTGCCCGCCGCAGGTCTTGGCCTTCTCGATCACGGCCACCGGCACCTCGCCGAGCTTCTCCATCAGCTCCTCGTCATCGCCGAGCAGCTGCAGCAACCGGTTGGCGCAGGCCAGTCCGGAGGTGCCGCCGCCGACGATGGCGACGCCGACCTCGATCAGCTCGTCCTCGTCGTCCAGCCCCCGCTTGACGAACTCCTGGACGGAGTCGACCGGGGGCGGAAACTCGATGGGGGCGGGGCGGTGGCCGTTGCTCGACATGGGAGCGTCAGCTGCCCTTCTTGGCCTTGATGGCCTCGGTGAGCTTGGGGATGATCTTGTTCAGGTCGCCGACGACCCCGAGATCGGAGAACTCGAAGATCGGCGCGTTGGCGTCCTTGTTGATGGCGATGATGTTCTCCGAGGACTGCATGCCGACCTTGTGCTGGATCGCCCCGGAGATCCCCGCGGCCAGATACAGCTTCGGCGACACCGTCTTGCCGGTCTGCCCGATCTGGGCGGCGTAGGGGTACCAGCCGGCGTCCACCACGGCGCGGGTGGCGGCGACGGCGGAGTTGCCGCCGAACGCCTTGGCCAGGTTCTCGGCCAGCTCGAAGCCCTCGGCCTTGCCCAGGCCGCGCCCGCCGGCCACGAGGATGTCGGCGCCCTCGATGTCCACGTCGGCACCGCGCTGCTCGCCGCGCTTGACCATCTTGGCCTGATTGGACCACGGCGAGAGCTCGACGTCCACGTCGACCACCTCGGCGGCGCCCTCGCCGCTCTGGCGGATCTCGAAGGCGTTGATGCGGCCGATGATGATCCCCAGGTCGCCCTTGTAGTGCGACACCGAGATCTTCGAGTCCTGGAGGATCGGGCGCTCGGCCACCAGCTTGCCGTCCTCGGCGCGGACGGCGGTGACCTCCATGGTCACTCCGGCCTGCCTGCGCGCGGCGAGCCCGGCCCCGATCTCGAAGCCCAGCAGGCCGCCGCCGAACAGGGCGTAGTTGTGGCCGTTCTCGTCGATGACCTTGGCCATCACGTCGACCACCGGCTGAGCCAGGCCCTCGGGACCCCGACCACGGAACACCTTGGTGGCGCCGTACTGGCCCAGGGTCTGGCAGAGCTCATCGGTGAGGTCGTCGCCGCCCACCACGACAGCGTGGCACTCGCCGCCGATTTCCTGGGCGCGCGCGGCGCCCTCGGAGACCGCTCCCAGCGAGTTCTTGTTGAGCTCGCCCTCGTAGTGCAGAACGTAGGTGAGAACGTCGGGCATTTAGATCAGCTTCCTTTCGTCCAGCCAGGCGACGATCCTCTCGACGGTGTCGTTGGTGTCCTCGTCCTCGATGATCGTCCCTGCCGCCTTCGCCGGCGGATCCTTGAACTCGCCGCACTGCACGCGCGAGCCGTCGGCGCCGACCAGCGAGGGGTCGATGCCGACATCGCCGGCGGCGACGGTCTCCAGCGGCTTCTTCTTGGCGCCCATGATCGCCTTCAGCGAGGGGTAGCGCGGCTCGTTGATGGCGTCACCCACCGAGATGACGGCGGGCAGCTGCACCTCGACGGTGTCGTAGCCGTACTCGGCCTGGCGCTCGCAGGTCAGCGCCTCGCCGGCGAGGTCCATCTTGATCACCTGGGTCAGCGACGGCATCTTCAGGTGGTCGGCGACGACCGCGCCGATCGTGTAGCACTCGCCGTCGTCGGACTGCTGGCCCAGCAGGACCAGGTCGGGCGCTTCGGACTCCAGCGCCTTGGACAGCGCGTAGCCGGTCGCGGCCACGTCGGATCCGGCCAGCCCGTCATCGGACAGGTGCACGGAGCGGTCCGCGCCCAGGGACACCGCCTTCTGCAGCGCGCGCGTCGCGGTGGACGGCCCCATCGTGACGGCGACGATCTCGTCGACCTCGGCCGCCCCGCCCTCGCGGATCTGCATCGCGGCCTCGATCGCGTGGGTGTCGTAGGGGTTGAGGTTTCTCTCTCCCGACCTGTCCATTCGCCCCGTCGAGGGGTCGATGCGCTTCTCGACGGCGGCGTCCGGCACCTCTTTCACCAGGACGCAAATCTTCAAGTGTGGCCTCCTATCGAGTCCTGAGCGGGCTGTTTCACCCGCGCGCTCACGATGGTTCTCTTGGAAAAGGTGCTGCGACTATACCCCGTTGACTGACGAGTCAATCGGTCGGGGTGGCCCGGCAGCGACGGCCGGTACGCGAACGTTCCGGGCATCGCGGCCTCAGGCGCGGACGGCGCCGCGGATGAAGTCGATCGCCTGCTGGGCCGGAGCACCGGGGGTGAACACCTCTGCAACCCCCAGGGACTTGAGCTCCTCGATGTCGTCGGACGGGATCGTGCCCCCCACCGTCACGACGACATCGTCGACGCCCTGCTCGGCCAGCAGCTCCATGATCCGCGGCACCAGCGTCATATGAGCCCCGGACAGGATCGAGAGGCCGACAGCATCGGCGTCCTCCTGGATGACCGTCTCCACGATCTGCTCGGGCGTCTGGTGCAGCCCGGTGTAGATCACCTCCATGCCCGCGTCGCGCAGGGCGCGAGCGATGATCTTGGCCCCGCGGTCGTGGCCGTCGAGTCCGGGCTTGGCGACGACGACGCGGATCTTCTTCTCTGACGGTGGCATGGGTGAAGCGGCGCGGATTCTAGACCCGGGGCGCCCGCCGCGGCTGTGCGCTATCGCACCACCACGGTCATCTTCATCTTGGGGTGCACCGTGCACACCAGCGCGTACGTCCCCTTCTTGGTGAAGACGTGGGCGAAGCTGCCCCGCACCTGTGTCCGGGAGCTGAAGAACGTGGGCCCGGTGTGCACGACGACGTTGTGCTTGAGCACCCCGGTCCACCTCCAGGTCACCTTGGTTCCGCGTCCTACGGTCAGCGTCTTGGGCCCGTAGACGTTGTCGGCAACCTTGACGGTCTTGTCCGACGCGGCGAAGGCCGAGACCGCGAGCAGACCGAAGAGAACGAGGCCGAGCGCGACGACCCGGCGGGGGTGACGTGTGAGCATGGCGCGGCAGTCTATGGATGCAGCAGGCTGCGCGGCGCCGATGCCAGCCGCTCCAGACGGCGCGAGGATCGCAGCCGGCGGGCCATCACCATGCTGCCGATCCCCCCGGCTCCCGCCGCCGCCCCGAGCGCCGCCGCCGTCTTCAGCCGCCGGCCGAGGCGGTCAAAGCGCAGCACGTCCCACCCGCGCTCGCGCGCGGCTCGGGCCAGCGCGCCGTCGGGATTGACCGCCACCGGGTGACCCACGGCCTCGAGCATCGGCAGGTCAGACTCGGAATCCGAGTAGGCGTAGGACTGCGCCAGATCGATGACCTCGCGCTCGGCGAGCTCGCGGATCGCGGTGGCCTTGCCGCTGCGATACACGAACACGCCGGTCGGGCGGCCGGTGTAGACGCCGTCCCTGACCTCGGAGATCCCGGACCCCACTGCGCCGTCGAGCGCCATCACCCGAGCCAGGATGTCGGCCAGCTCCTGCGAGGCGGCGGTGACGATGTACGCCGGACGACCATGGTCCTGATGCTCATGCGCGAGCGCCAGCATCTGGGGATAGAGGCGGGGCAGGATCCCCGCGAGGACGTTGGCGCCGAGGCGCTCGAGGTCCACCACGCGGGTGCCCTGCAGCGAGGCCGCGATCCGCTCGCGCAGGGCCAGCGAATCCGCATCGGTGGCGCCACGCAGCCGGAACTGGACGTTGGCGACGGCGTCCGACAGGAGCTGGCGGCGGCTGAGCAGACCGCCGCGGTAGGCGGCCCGTGCGAACTGGAAGGCCGATGACCCCTGCATGAGGGTCTTGTCCAGATCGAAGAACGCCGCCCCGCGAGGGGCGGGCGCGTCTTCGGTCAGACGTGGGCCAGGCGGGGCGTCAGCCGCCATTGACCTCGACGATCAGCGCGTCGCCCTGGCCACCGCCCGAGCAGATCGCGGCGCAGCCGAGGCCGCCGCCGCGTCGGCGCAGCTCGTAGACCAGGGTGCCGAGGATGCGAGCGCCCGAGGCGCCGATGGGATGGCCGAGCGCCACCGCGCCGCCGTTGACGTTGACCTTGTCCTCGTCGATGCCGAGCATCCGGATCGAGTTCAGGGTCACCGAGGCAAACGCCTCGTTGATCTCCCAGAGGTCGATGTCATCGGCCGTCAGCCCCACCTTCTCCAGCGCCTTCTGCGCGGCCTTGGCGGGGGTGCGGGCCAGGTAGGGGAAGTCGTCGGCGATGGCGGCCTGGGCGAGGATCGTGGCCAGCGCGGTCTTGCCGTTGGCCTGGGCCCACTCGTCAGAGGCCAGGACCAGAGCGCCTCCACCATCGTTGACTCCCGGTGAGTTGCCCGCGGTGTGAGTCCCGTCCTTGAGGAAGATGGGGGGCAGCTTGGACAGGCTCTCCAGGCTCGCGTCGCGGCGCGGGCCCTCGTCGACCTCGACGGTGGTGTCGCCCTTTCTCCCCTTGATCGTCACCGGCACGATCTCCTCGGGCAGGCGCCCCTCGTCGGTCGCCTTGACCGCCAGCTCGTGCGAGCGCAGGGCCCACCGGTCCATGTCGGCGCGGGTCATCTCGAGCTCGGCGGCCACCTCGGAGGCCTCCTGGGCCATGTGCTTGCCGCTGAACGGATTGGTGAGCCCATCGCTGATCATGGCGTCGATCGCCTTGCCGTCCCCCATGCGGAAGCCGAAGCGCGCCTCTTTGAGCATGTAGGGCGCCTTGGACATCGACTCCATGCCGCCGCCGACGGCGATGTCGAGATCGCCGGCGCGCACGGCCGCGTCGATGAGGCCGGCGGCGCGGATGCCGGAGGCGCACACCTTGTTGATGGTCTCCGACGGGACCTCCCTGGGGATGCCGGCCTTGATCTGGGCCTGACGGGAGGGGATCTGGCCCTGCCCGGCCTGCAGCACCTGGCCCATGACCACGTGCTGAACCTGCTCGGGCGCGACCTCGGCGCGGTCGAGGGCGGCCGTGATGGCGGTGCCCCCCAGCTCGGTCGCGTCTACCGAGGCCAGTCCTCCGCCGAGCTTGCCGACGGGTGTACGGGCGGCAGAGAGGATGACTGTCTTGGGCATCGGTGGGCGTCTCCGAGGTCGCGGAAAGGGACACCGATGGTAGTCGGCTCAGCCGCCCGGTGGGCGCCGAGGCGCTGGTAGTGTGGCGCGCCGTGTACGTCGAGACGACGACCGCACCGGCGCTCGCGACCGACGCCGACACCGTGGTCATCGCGGTCTTCGACGGCGAGCCGCTTCACGTCGACGAGGCCCGCGAGCAGCTCGAAGCGCTGCTGGACTCCGGAGAGGCCAAGGGCCGGTTCAGGCACCTGGCGCTGACCCATGTCGCCGGGCGCCGGGTCATCCTCGTGGGCCTGGGGGCGCGCGACGAACTCGATGGCGAGCGAGCCCGCGTGGCCGCGGCGCTGGCCCAGCGCCGTGCCCGCGATCTGGGGGCGCGGACGTTGTGCTGGGCGCTGCCTCCCGGCGCCGGCGAGGAGATCGCCGAGGGGCTCGTGCACGGCACTCTGCTGGGCGCCTATCGCTTCGACCGCTACAGGAGCCGGGCCGACGGCGACGAGGAGACCGGCCTGCAGCGGCTTCTGCTCAGCGCCCCCCGCGACATCGAGGGCGGCGTGGCGCGCGCGGTCATCCTGGCCACGGCCCAGAACCGCGCGCGGGACCTCGGCAACCGGCCGCCCAACGACCTCACGCCCACGGCGCTCGGCGCCTATGCGGCGGAGCTGGCGGTGACCCGCAACGCGCTGAGCGTCAGCGTTCTCGGCGGCGATGAGCTGCGCGACCTGGGGATGGGACTGTTTGCGGCCGTCGCCTCCGGCTCGGTCCAGGAGCCCCGGCTCATCACCCTGCGCTACGAGGGCGCGCCGGATACCGACCGCCGGCTGGCCCTCGTCGGCAAGGCGGTGACATTCGACAGCGGCGGCCTGGCCATCAAGTCGATGGCCGGGATGATCGACATGAAGTTCGACATGGCCGGTGGCGCGGCGGTGATCGAGACGATGGCCGCGCTGGCCGATCTCGGCGCTCCGATCAACGTGCTCGGGGTCGTCGGCGCCACCGAGAACATGATCAGCGGCGCCGCGATGCGCTCGGGCGACATCCTCACCGCGCTGGACGGCACGACGGTGGAGATGAACAACGCCGACGCCGAGGGCCGCCTCGTGCTGGGCGACTGCATCACCTACGCCCGGCGCGAGGGCTGCGATGCCATCGTGGACATCGCCACCCTCACCGGCGGCGTGGTCGTCGCCCTTGGTGCCGTCTACGCCGGAGTGATGGCCAATGACGATGCCCTCGCGCAGCTCATCATCGAGTGCGCGGAACGCACCGGCGAGCTGGTGTGGCGCCTGCCCCTGCACCCCGAGTACGCCGACATGGTCAAGGGCCGCTACGCCCAGATCACCAACCGCACCGAGCGGCGCGAGGCCTCGGCCATCACCGGCGCGGAGTTCCTGCACCACTTCGCGGGCGGGTTGCCGTGGGCGCACCTGGACATCGCCGGCGTCGGCGACAACGGCCGCAAGCCGTATCTCGACAAGGGCGGCACCGGGTTCGGCGTGCGGCTCCTCACCGAGCTCGCGCTCAGCTTTTAGCTTTCTCGCGCTCCAGGATGCACGCCGCGGCGCTGGCCGGGTCGAGCTCGCGGGACACGACACGGTCGAGCAGATCGCGGACCTCCTCGTCCGCGCGCACGGAGTCCTCCAGCTCGCGCCGCATCCGGTAGGTGGCGATCGCCAGCACCTCGTTGAGCAGGTTGCGGCGCCGGCGCTCGGACAGGGTGCCCTCGGCCTCGATGAAGGCGCGATGCTCGGCGAGCTTGTCGGCGACCTCGGCGACGCCCTCGCCCCGGACGGCCTCGGTGCGGACGATCGGGACGGGCCAGTCGGGCGTGGGGCCCAGCGCCAGGACGCCCTTGATCTCGCGGACCATGGTGTCGGTGAGCGGATGGTCGGCCTTGTTGACGACGATGACGTCGGGGATCTCCATCACCCCCGCCTTGAGCGCCTGGATCGAATCGCCGGAGCCGGGCATGAGGACGAGGACCACCGTGTCGGCGTGGTCGATGATGTCCACCTCGGCCTGGCCCACGCCCACCGTCTCCAGCAGGACCAGGTCGCGCCCGGAGGCGTCCATCAGCAGTGCCGCCTGCAGCGCCGCCTCGCTGAGCCCGCCCAGCGCGCCGCGGTTGGCCATGGAGCGGATGAACACGCCGGGGTCCAGGAAGTGGTCGGTGAGACGGATGCGGTCGCCCAGCAGCGCCCCCTTGGTGAACGGCGAGGACGGGTCGATGCTCAGCACCGCCACCGAGCGCTCCCGCTCGCGCTCGAGCTTGGTCAGCGCCCCCATGAGGGTGGACTTGCCGACGCCGGGCGGCCCCGTGAAGCCCACGACGGCGGCGTGCCCGGTCCGAGGGTAGATCTCCTGGACCAGCTTCCAGCCCTCGGGATCGTCGTTCTCCACCAGGGAGATGGCGCGGGCCAGGGCCCGTCGATCGCCGTCCAGCAGGCGTTGGGCAAGATTCTGGTTGGATCCGGGCATGAGGGGTCGCGCCATCATGCCAGGTGTAGGCCACGTAAAAACGGGGGAGGTCGACCACATGGGGAACGGGTTGGTAGAGCGGTTTGACCAGCTGGTCGGCGACGGCATCGAGGCCACTGTGGCGCTCAAGCACCGGCGCCGGCTGAGCAAGCTGGGCTGGCAGCGGGTGTTCCGCGCCGCCCCGCCGGGTGTGTTCGCCCAGGGCGATCCGCCACCGCGGGAGGGCTGCGAGCTCGAGGTCCTGATCGACGGCGCCAACGCGCTGCCGGCCATCGCCGACGCGATCGCACAGGCCAAGCAGTTCGTCCACGTCACCGGTTGGCATCTGGAGCCCGCCTTCGAGCTCAAGCGCGGCCAACCCGTGAGCGCGATCGGCGTCCTGCTGGCCGAGATGGCCGAAAAGGTGGAGGTCCGCGTGCTCGTCTGGTCGGGCGCTCCCATCCCGCTGTTTCACCCCACCCGGGCGGAGGTGGCCGAGGCGCTCAAGAACCTCACCGAGCGCACGCGGATCCAGGCCCGGGGCGATCCCAAGGAGCACCCCTTTCACTGCCACCACGAGAAGACGGTGATCGTCGACGGCGAAGTGGCCTTCGTCAACGGCATCGACCTCACCAACGCCGCGGGCGATCGCTACGACGTGCAGGCCCATCATGCGCGGCGGGCGCCCGGCTGGCACGACGTCGGCTCGCGGCTGCGGGGCCCCGTGGTCGCCGACGTCAACGATCACTTCCGTACCCGCTGGCGCGAGCTCACCGGCGAGGAGGCGCCCGCCACGCCGGCGCCCGCCCCGGCCGGGGACACGAAGGTCCAGGTCGTGCGCACGGTCGAGGAGGACATGTATGACGCCCTCCCCCACGGCGACTTCCGCATCTTCGAGAGCTACGCCCGCGCCCTGCGCTCAGCTCAGGAGCTCATCTACATCGAGAACCAGTTCCTGTGGGCGCCCGAGATCGTCTCGATCCTGGGCGACAAGCTGCGCAACCCTCCCACGCCCCGGTTCCGCGTCGTGGTCCTGCTCCCGGCGAAGGCCAACAACGGCGCCGAGGACACCCGCGGCCAGGTCGGGCGGCTGATCGACGCCGACGCGGAGGGCGATGACACCAAGCGCTTCCTCGCGGCCACGATCCGTGCGCTCCCGCAGACCCACCACCGCGATGACCCGGTCTACGTGCATGCGAAGGTGTGCGTCGTCGACGATCGCTTTCTGATCGTCGGATCGGCCAACCTCAACGCTCACTCGCTGTTCAACGACACGGAGATGTGCGTGGTCACCGACGATGCCGCATTGGCCCGCGACACCCGTGTGCGCCTCTGGGCCGAGCACCTGGAGATGGACGAGGCGAAGGTCCGCGACGCCGATGCCACCCAGCTCGTCGACGACCAGTGGCACCCCATCGCCGATGAGCAGCTCGAGCGCCGCCGCCACGGCCAGCCCGCCACCCACCGCCTGCTCGAGCTGCCCGGGGCCTCTCGGCGCTCGGCGCGGCTCATGGGTCCGCTCAACGGGCTGTTCACCGACGGCTGACCAGCCTCGCGACGCCGGGTGGCGGAACCGCTGATCAAATTCCCTACGATGCGCGGGTGCGCTCGGCCGGCACACAGGAGATAGAGCGGCCGCGGCTGGCCACGCCGCCCCCGCCCGCAGTCATCCGCAACGGACCTCCGCCCCTGCACGGGGGCCCGATCACGTTCCTGCGCTTCGCCAAGGCCAACCGCATGCTGACGTGGGGCTACCTGGTGCTGGCCGTGCGCTGGCTGTGGCTGAAGCTGCGGTGGCGCGGGCGCCTGCGCACCGACGGGCTCTGCTTCATCTGTCCGGGAGTGAAGTTCGAGATCGGCAAGGGCGCGCGGGTGACCCTGGGGCGATGGAGCTGGATCGGCCACGGCTGCAAGGTGCGCGTGCACGAGGGCGAGCTGGAGATCGGCGCGAAGTCGGTGCTGGGCCAGGAGTGCACGATCTCCGCCTTCCAGCACATCTCGATCGGGCGAGAGTGCATCATCGCCGACCGCGTGATGATGATCGATTTCGATCACGGCATGGTCGAGGTGGAGCGGCCGATCCGCGAGCAGGGCATCTACAAGCGCGACGTCAACATCGGCCACAACACCTGGATCGGCTACGGCGCGTGCATCCTGCGCGGCGTGACGGTGGGCGACAACTCGGTGATCGGCACCAGCTCGGTGGTCACCTGCGACGTGGACGCCAACTCGGTGGTCGGGGGCATCCCGGCCAAGCTCATCCGCAGGCGCGACGCGCCGCGCACCTTCCGCTGGGGATGACCACGCGGTCGGCTGCGCGGTCGACCCAGCGACTCAGCCGCCGCCTCCGCCGATGACGGGGCCAGACGTTCCGCCGCCGCCGCCCGAGCCGCCACCGCTCGAACCGCCCCCGGTCGAACCCGTGCTGCCCGTGGAGCCGGTCGAGCCCGTGCTGCCCGCCGAGCCCGTGCTGCCCGTCGAGCCCGTGCTGCCCGCCGAGCCCGTGCTGCCGGTCGAGGACGCGGCGGATCCGGTCCCCGTGCCCGCGGTGGAGGCTGAGCCGCCGCCGGACTGCGCCGCGGGCTTCTTCTTGGGCTTGGGAGGTGCCTTGAGCGGCGGCACGGCGACGGCCGCGACCGCCGGGATCGTCACGTGCACAGCCGCCGCGCTCGCGGTGGGAGCCAGCGCGGTCGCCCGGGGCGCCGCCGCGCTGTCCTTCTTGACCGCCGAGCCGATCGCGAACGTCGCGACGCCCACGATGAGCGCCACCGCGGCGATCAGAAGCGCCAGGCGACGGCGCGGCGCCGAGACGCCCGCCGAGCGCTGGGCCTCCGCGTCCCCCATGTGCCCGGCATGCTGTCCCGCAGTCACGTCCCACCCCGGTTGATCGACGACGTCCCCTCACTCAAGGCTAATCGCTCGCGCCCGGTTCAGCAAGGCCACCCAGCGACGCGATCAGCTCCATCGAACGAGGTCAGGGGCCAGCCCGCGCAGAGCGGCATCGAGGGCTCCGGTCTCGCCGAGCGCACGTTCCAGTGCGGCGTGGTGGGCATCGGCGCGTCTGAGCGGGTAGTCCCCCGCTGAGTCGCGCGTGTGCAGGAACGCCCAGTCGCTTGACTGCAGCGCCAGCAGCTCACGCAGCGCCCGCTCAGAGGGCCCGTCCGGCATCGCCGCCAGGCGCAGCTCGGCCCGCCGCGCCCGCCAGGCCAGCTCGGCGACCTGGGGTCCGGACCAGGTGCGCAGGTCGCCGCCCTCGCCCCAGCTGGTCACTACCAGATCGGACGGCCCCGGCACCGGCTCCTGGTGCTCGAGCGCATCGTCGAGCGTCGTGAGCGCGAGCCCGCGGCGCTCTGACTCCTGCAGCACGGCGCGCAGCCACTCCACGCCCTCATACCACCAGTGTCCGAGCAGCTCGGTGTCCAGCGCGCACACGCACACTCCCCCGTCCGCGACCCGCCGCAGCGTCCGATCCACGAAGTCGGCGGCGTCAGCGCGGGCCTGCGCCAGGGCCGCCGCGTGGTCGTAGGGTGCGCCGTCGTTGCGCCAGGCGTGGTGACGATGCGCGGTGTGGCGGTGATAGTCGCGGTAGGCCGCCCGGGAGGGATAGCCGTCCTCGCTCCACACCAGCGCCATCGTGGCCCGGTCCAGCGGCCACAGAACCGGCCCGTCGCTGACGGCCAGCGGGCGTAGGTGGCGAGGGTCGCCCAGGCCGAAGAGGCCAGTCAGCTCCACGCAGGTGGCCCGCACCCCGGCGTCGTGGAGCAAAGCGTCCAGCCAGTGCGCATGGGCGCACTCGGGCAGCCAGAAGCCTCCGCGCCAGCTGCCGAACCGGCGCCGGTGCGAGGCCATGCCAGTCTGGACCTGCAGCACCGACGCGGCGTCGGTGGCCAACAGGGGCAGGATGGCGTGCGTGGCCGACGAGGTCCAGCTCACATGCGGCGCCAGCGCCGCCAGCAGCCCGCCACCCGCTTCCAGCTCTCGCAAACGGCCCGCCGCGGCGGCGTACTCGTCGGCTGAGCGCCGGAGCTCGGCGGCCAACACGGGCTCACCCGCCGCCTCCAGGGCCTCGATGTCGAGGCGGTGCGAATCCGGCCGGATCTCCTCGAGGAAGCGCACACACCGCCCCATCGCATCGCGCCGCTCGAGCTGGTCGGCCAGCACCGGCGTGACCGAGACCGTGACCGGTTCGCCGCCGGGCCCGCTCAGCACATCGAGGAGGGGCAGGTAGCTGGTGGCGATGGCCTCCCACAGCCACTCCTCGCCGAACGGCCATGTCCCAAAACCCTCGACGTAGGGCATGTGGGTATGAAGGACGAGCGCCAGCTCGCCCGCGCCTTCGCGCCGCGCGTTCAACCCGCTAGCAGAGCTCCAAGCCGGCGATCACGCGGCGCGAGACGGGCTCGCGAGCGGCACCTTGACGCATCTCATCAGTCTCCCTCGGTCGGATGGCACACGGCGAGAAAGTCCAACGCCCGGTCCAGCCCGGTGGAACGCAGGGTGAAGTCGGCAGCCGCGATCGCCGGTGTGAAGCGGTCATAGAACGTCCTGGTGATGCGCAGCCGCGTGTGCACCGCGTCCCAGCCGCAGGCCAGGGCCAGCTCGTGCAGGCGCAGCTTGCGGGCGTGAAAGAGGCCGAGCATCTCCACCCGGGCGAAGACGCGGCGGCACAGCTCCTCGAACTCCGCAGCGCGGTACTCCTTGACGTGCCATGGGTTGTCGGACTTGGACGCCCCCGGCGGGGCCAGCGTGAGCAGGTTGGGCGTCGAGACATAGACGACGCCTCCCGGGGCCAGCAGGGAGCGGAAATGGCGCAGCACGGCGGCGGGGTCCTGCACGTGCTCGATCGTCTGCAGGAACACGACCGCGTCGTAGGCGCCGGCCTCGCCGTGGTTCTCCACCATGCCCCGCTGGAAGCTGAGGTTCTGCCGGGTGTAGCGCAGCCGGGCGTGCTCGTGGGCCTCGGGGTTGGCGTCGACGCCGACCACGGCGGCGGCGCCCCGCGCGAGCACCTCCGAGCCATAGCCCTCGCCGCACGCCATGTCGATGACGCGACGACCGATCACCCGAGCCCCGATCCACTCGTACACCGCCAGATGGCGGCGGTACCAGTAGTTCTCGGCCGGCACGTCGGGAAGCGTCCGCTCGCCGGTGAGCTCCAGCGCTGGGACGCCCGGCGGCTGATCGCGCTGGAGGTAGGCGCTGGCCGGTCCGGGGGTGTCAGTCGCCACGAGGGGTGTTAGTCGGCACGGGGCGACAGGGTAATCTGCCCGATGGCATGGAGGCACTCCGTACGGCGGACGAGATCCGCGACGCCAACACGCGCTACCACGATGTGGCGGCGGACGGCTATGACTCGAAGTGGGGCATCGACTTCGGCGAGATCGGGCAAAGCCAGGTCCTGGGCAAGCTGCGCAAGCTGCTCGGCCCCGAGCTGGACGACGGCTATGACCGGTCGCTGGAGATCGGCGCCGGCACCGGCTACTTCAGCCTGAACCTGCTGCAGGCCGGGGTGGTGCGCGAGGCCACCTGCACCGACATCTCCCCCGGGATGGTGGCGACGCTGGCACGCAACGCCCAGCGTCTCGGAGTCGACGTGAAAACCGCCCGGGCCGACGCCGAGTCGCTGCCGTTCGCCGACGAGAGCTTCAATCTCGTGCTCGGCCACGCCGTGCTCCATCACCTGCCCGGGCTGCGGCGCGCGTTTGCCGAGTTTCACCGGGTGCTGCGCCCCGGCGGCCGCATCGTCTTCGCCGGCGAGCCGTCGCGCCTGGGCGACCGCATCGCGGCGGTCCCCAAGCGCGGAGCCCACGCGGTGGCCCCGACGTGGCGCCGCCTGCTGCGCGCGCGGCCCGCTCCGACCATCGGCGCCCCCACCGGCAACGGCAACGGCAACGGCGCCGGGCGCGAGGACCACGACCTCGAGCGCTTCGTCGACATCCATGCTTTCGAGCCCGCCGACCTCTCCCGCTACGCCCGCCGAGCCGGCTTCGCCGACGTCAAGGTCCGCGGCGAGGAGCTCACCGCCAACTGGTTCGGCTGGTTCAACCGCGCGCTGGAGGCCTCCGCCGAGCCCGAGGACGTGCCGATGCTGTGGCGCCGATACGCCTTCCACGGCTACCTCCTGCTCCAGCGCCTGGACGAGCGGCTGCTGGAGCCGATGCTCCCGCCCGCGATCTTCTACAACCTGCTCCTCACCGCCCGGCGCGACTGAACAGCCCCCTGAGCTGGCCCTAAACTTCGGGGCGATGGCCGACGAGGTCACGGATTTCCCGCTGTTTCCGCTGGCTCTGGTGGCGCTTCCCGGCGAGCTCGTGCCGCTGCACATCTTCGAGGAGCGCTACAAGACCATGATGGCCGAGTGCCTGGACTCCGGCGGCGAGTTCGGGATCGTGTGGATGTCCGACGACGGGCTGCGCGAGATCGGCTGCGCGTGCGCGATCGAGCGCGTACTGGAGCAGATGGAGGACGGCCGGATCAACCTGGTGGCCCGCGGCACGCGCCCCTTCCGCGTGCTCGAGCGCCAGGCCCACCTCCCCTACCCGGCGGGGGTGATCCAGTTCGTCGAGGACCAGGCCGACGACACCGACCCCGACCTCGCCGGCAACGCCCGGGCGGCCTACGCCGATCTCGTCAAGCGCGCCACGGACCGCGAGCCCGAGGACGCCGAGCTCGATGAGATGGGCGCCTACGACATGGCCGCCACCGTGGACTTCGGGCTCGACGCCAAGCAGGGCCTCCTCGATCTGCGCTCCGAGAACGCCCGGCTCAAGCTCGTCACGCGGCTGTTTCGCGCCGCCAGCAAGCGGCTGGACTTCGTCGACCGCGCCCAGGCGCGCGCGCGGTCAAACGGCAAGGTCCGCTTCGGCTGACGGACGGCGCCCGGGCCCGCCCGATGGCGTGCCGGGGATGCCGCGATCTACGGCGCGGGCGTGCCGACGACGATCGTGAACGCCGTCATGAAGGCGCCGAACAGGATGCAGTAGATCCCGAACGGGCGCAGGTTGCCTTTCTTGAAGTACCCGGTCAGGTAGTGCACGGTGATGACCGCGGTGACGGCCGCGCAAACGGCGGCGATGACGGCGGCGCCGCGCACGCCGTTGCCGTTGGGCCCGGTGAGGTCGCCCACCTTCAAGAGGCCGGCGGCCAGGATCGGCGGCGTGGCGAGCAGGAAGCCGAAGCGCGCCGCGTCGGAGTTGTCCAGCCCCCGCATCAGACCGGCGGTCATGACGACGCCGTCGCGGCTGATGCCCGCGATCAGCGCGGAGGTCTGCGCCGTGCCGATGATGCCGGCCTCGCGGAACGCCAGCGTGTCCAGGGCGCGGGAGCCCTCGGGGTTGAGCCCCTCGCGGCGGGCCAGCTCGCGGACCTCGGCGCGCTTGCGGTAGCGTTCGGCGAACAGCAGGATGCAGCCGTTGACCATCAGGAAGATGGCCGCCGAGAGCGGCTTGGCCAGCGCCTCGCGGATCACCCGCTCCAGCAGCAGCCCCAGGATGCCGACCGGGATGGTGGCCACCACGATGAGCCAGGCCAGCCGCTCGGTGGGCGTATCGATGCGACGCTTGCCAAGCGTGGCGAAGAATCCCTTGATGAGGGCGATCCAGTCGCGCCAGAAGTAGATGAGCAGGCCCACGGCGCTCCCCACGTGCAGCATGACCACGAAGGCCAGCCACGGAGACTCGGGCTGTGACTGCCACGCCACGATGTTCCCCCAGCGAAACAGGGTCGGCACGAGCACCGTGTGACCGAGGCTCGAGACGGGGAAGAGCTCGGTGGCGCCCTGCAGCACGCCCAGCACGATGGCCTGGAAGGTGGTGATCAGATGGGCAGCGGCGAACGAGAGCAAGACGATGAGAACGGCGAGGCAGGGGGCCGGACCGCGGCCGAGGTTAGCCACCTAGATAACGGCGTGGGTTGCTCCCGGCATCTGCGTAAGCGCATTCTCACGTCTGTCGCCTCCGTGTCAGCCGCTCAGAGCGCAGTCGCGCTGGGCGGTTTGGGTGGCGAACAGCTCCGCCTGACCGAGGACCTTGCGTCCTGCGGCGGCGCGGTCAGGGAACGAGACCGTGCCCTGCTGCATCCGGATGCGGAAGTAGTAGACCGACCCGGGTCGCCTGGGGATGGTCAGCTTGTCCTGGGCGTCGGTGGCCAGGTTGTCGGCGAGGTCGCGAGCGGCGATCAGCGTCGTGTTGGAGACCGGCTTGGCCTTGTGCCCGTTACAGCGGATCGTCCCGCCGTCGTTGATCAGCAGCGTGAGCGTCGGCCCCTGCCCGGTGCGGGTCAGCAGGAAGAGGTCGGGCGAGCGGACGTCGAAGCACCCGGCCAGCGCCAGCGCCGCGACGGCCGTGGCGGCGGCCAGCGCCGCGCCGCGCACGGCACCGGGCATCAGGGCGCCTCGACCACGATGGCAGCGCCCCCGCGCCGGGGGTCCCCTCCCCCGGAGAAGCCGTCGGCGGGATCGAGCGCGGCGGCCTGTGCGCCACCGAAGAAGAGGTTGCGCGCGCGAAACGGGCTCACCTCCCGGCCGGCGTCCTCCAGCGCCGAGACGTCGATCCCCGGCTCGGTGTAGACCATCCCCTCCTCGAAGTGCGCCCGCGGCGCCTCGACCGCGTCCTGGGCCTCCAGCCCCTCGTCGATCGAGCGGATGATCGTCTGCAGCACCGCTGAGCGAATCCGGTTCGAGCCTGCGCTGCCGACGGCCAGTTCGGCCGCGTCGTCGCGCAGCACGATCGTCGGCGACATCATGCTGGGCATCCGGCGCCCGGGCGGATGGCGGTGAAAGCCCAGGGGGTTGAGATCCTGCTCGCCGAGCATGTTGTTGAGGTGTACACCGGTGCCGGGGACGATGACGCCGGACGCCGACCCGTTGGAGCACGTGACGCTGCACGCCCATCCGTCGCGGTCCAGCGCGGCGATGTGCGTCGTGGAGCCGAGCCGTCCCGTCGGTCGCGCCAGGAACCCCCGCACGAACGCGGGGTCGTCCAGACCGGCCAGGAACTCGGGGGTGCGGTCGCTCTGGGTGCGCTCCATCACCTCGACGACCTGGACGGTCGAGGGCGGGCTCGCGACGCCGTCCAGCATCGTCAGCGCGCGGGCGATGAGGATCCCCCCGGCGGAGGGCGGTGGATTGGTGAGCACTTCGCGCCCGCGGTAGCTCACGCGCAGCGGCTCGCGATCGACGACCCCGTAGGCATCGAGATCCTCCCGGGTGACGAGGCCGCCCCGCTCGGCGAGCCAGGCCACGATCGCCGCACCGATGTCGCCGTCGTAGAACGGGCGCGCGCCCTCCGCGCCCAGCCGCTGCAGCGCGTCGCCCAGCTCGGGCTGGCGCATGCGTTCCCCGGCGCGCAGCAGTCGCCCGTTGGGCGCGAACAGCGCCGCCGCCTCGGGCGTCGAGGTGACGATGCCGCCCAGGATCTCGACGATGTAGGCCTGCTGGGGGTTCAGCGGCACGCCGTCGCGAGCCAGGGCCGCCGCCGGCGCCACGAGGTCGGCCAGGGGCACCCGTCCGAATCGCCGTGACGCCTCGCAGACCCCGGCCGGCATCCCGAAGGTGCCGACCGAGGCGGCGCCCACGTGGAACATCTGGACCGCATCCCCGAACGAGACCGGCACGGGGATCAGCTCGGAGCGCTGCGCCGGGACGGGCCCGCGTCCGGGCGCCTCGACGAAGAAGTCCAGCAGCGCCGGCGGCCGGTCGGGGGCGACGACGAGCATGTATCCGCCCGCACCCAGCCCGGTCAGCAGCGGCTCGCAGGCAAACGACGCCAGCATCGCCGCCAGCGCCGCGTCGACGGCGTTGCCGCCGGCGAGCATGACGTCGGCGCCCGCCCGGGCGCTGCCGGGGTGGCCCGCGGCGACGACGCCAAGCTGGCCGCCTGGCGGCATCTGGAGGCGCTCCTGCGTCAGCGTCTAGGGATGAATTCCGGAACGTCGAGCTCGGCGCCGCGCCGTACGCGGCTGACCCGCGGCTCTCCGGCCGGCTCCCGGAACTGCGAACGGCGGCCCTCGTCGGCGCGTGATCGCGCGGCGGGCTGCTCCTCCCGGCGACGGGGGCGCGGCTCGCCGAACCCGGTGGCCACGACGGTCACCCACACCTGGTCCTCGAGCTTGTCGTCGACCATGGCGCCGAAGATGATGTTGGCGTCCGGATGGGCGGCCTCGGCCACCGCCTTGGCGGCCTCGTTGACCTCCCACAGCGAGATGTCGCGGCCGCCGGTGATCGAGAGCAGGATGGAGCGGGCCCCCTCCATGCTCGTCTCCAGCAGCGGCGAGGCCACGGCCTGCTCGGCGGCGTCGATGGCGCGCCGCTCGCCCGTGCCCATCCCGATGCCCAGCAGCGCGCTGCCCGCGTCGGTCATGATCGTGCGCACGTCGGCGAAGTCGAGGTTGATCAGGCCCGGCAGCGTCACCAGGTCAGAGATCCCCTGGACGCCCTGGCGCAGGACGTCGTCGGCCACGCGGAAGGCGTCCACCATCGACACGCCGCGGTCCAGCACGGACAGCAGCTTGTTGTTGGGGACGACGATGAGCGTGTCGACCTCCTCGCGCAGCGCCGCGATCCCGGCCTCGGCCTGGGCGCGGCGGCGCGAGCCCTCGAACTGGAAGGGCAGGGTCACGATGCCCACCGTGAGCGCCCCCACCTCGCGGGCGATCTGGGCCACGATCGGCGCGGCGCCGGTCCCGGTGCCGCCGCCGGCGCCGGCGGCGATGAACACCATGTCCGAGCCGCGCAGCAGGGCCTTGATGCGGTCGTACTCCTCGACCGCGGCCTGGCGCCCGAGCTCGGGGTTCGAGCCGGAGCCCAGCCCGCGCGTGACCTCGGCGCCGATGTGCAGCGTGAAGTCGGCGTCGGACTGCTGGAGGGACTGGAGATCGGTGTTGATGGCGATGAACTCCACGCCGTCGACCTCGGCCTCGACCATGCGGTTGACCGCGTTGACGCCGGCCCCGCCGACGCCCACCACGCGGATCATGGGCGAGCCGCTCGACGGCTGGTGGCTGTAGTCGGGCTCGGG
>DASXJW010000075.1:0-30090 GCA_036497165.1 Solirubrobacteraceae bacterium | reverse complement strand
TCGGCGTAGCGCATGTCGATCTCGTGCTGGCTGGGGCCCACCTCGTGGTGGGTGTACTCGGTGTGGATGCCGAGCTGCTCGAGCGCCAGCACGGTCTCGCGGCGCAGATCGGACCCGGCGTCGAGCGTGGTCAGATCGAAGTAGCCGCCCTCGTCGAGCACCTCGGTGGACTTGGCGTCGCGGAAGTAGAAGTACTCGAGCTCGGGGCCGACGTAGAAGTGGTCAAAGCCCATGCTCTCGGCCCGGGCGAGCGCGCGCTTGAGCACGTGGCGCGGATCCCCCTCATACGGCGTCCGCTCCGGGGTGAGGATGTCGCAGAACATCCGGGCCACCCCGGCCTCGTTGGGCCGCCATGGCAGCGGGGTGAAGGTGCTGGGATCGGGCTGGGCGATCATGTCGGATTCCTCGATGGCGTTGAAGCCCGTGATCGACGAGCCATCGAAGCCCATGCCGCCCTCGAAGGCGTCGTCCAGCTCGGTGACGTTGATCGAGAATGCCTTGAGCTGCCCGAGGATGTCGGTGAACCACAGCCGGATGAAGCGGATGCCGCGCTCCTGCACCATCGCGAGGACGTCATCGCTGGTCAGGCCTGCGGTCTGCGGGGTCTGGGCCATCGGGCCGGAACCTTAGAGGTTGTCTCGAAACCCCGCGTGTGCGGCCGGCGAGCGCCGGGGCGCTCAGGAGCCGCCGGCCGGGGCCGACGTCCGCCCGGCGGAGGCGCGGTCGCCCAGCCACCGCCGGGCCCAGCTCTGGAGCTCGGTGAGTGCCGGCTCCAGCTCTGAGCCCATCACGCTGAGCTCGTACTGCACGCGGAGCGGGGGGCCGGGGATGACGGTGCGCTGCACCATCCCCCGTGCCTCCAGCTCCTTCATCCGCTCCGAGAGGAGGCGGTCCGAGAGCTCGGGGATCGCCTGCGCGATCTCCGAGAAGCGCAGCGGCCCATCCATCAGCACACTGAGGATGGCGCCGGTCCAGCGTCGGCCGACCAGCTCCACCGCCTCGTGATAGAGGGGGCAGCAGTTGCCACGGGCCGCGTCCTCGGTCGTGCCGCGGGCCCGATCCTCGGTCGAGGAATGGTGGTTCGCGGCCATCAGGGACGCTTAGCTTAACGGCCTAGGCGGCCTCGAGTTGCCGGGATGCCTCCGTCGACCCATCTACGGGGACGTCTCCGGCCACGTTGACCATCGCCGTGAAGCCCTCCAGCGAGACCGCCGCGATCGCCTCGAGGATCTGCTCGTCGTCCCAGCCGGCCTCGCGCGCCTCCTCGTGCAGGTGCATCGCGGGCCGGCCCTCCTCCAGGAGCGCCTGGAGGTAGCGCAGGAGCGCCGCCTCGTGCGGGTCCTTGGAGCTGAACTGGCGAGCCGCCGCGACCTCGTCGAGCGCCAGTCCGGCCGCGCGAGCAGCCCTCGAGTGCATCTCGATGCCGGGCCCGGAGTGGTAGTGCTCGGCGACCGCCAGCGCGATCCGCTCCAGCGTGGGCAGCGTCAGCTTCCCGTGTCGCAGCTCGGAGCGAAAGCGTGCGTAGGCACGCAGGGCCGCCGGCGAACCCGCCAGCACCCCCAGGAAGTTCGGCAGCTGCCCACCCGAGGACAGTGCGCCGCGCAAGACCGCCACCGAGCCCTCCGGGGCCGTCAGGTCGTCATGGATCTGGAATCTGCTCATCGTTGTCTTCATCGCTGACCACCGAGGTCGTAAAGGGAGGAGAGGCAAGAGTTCGAGGGAACGATGCCCTTTACTTTCAACATCTGCTTACGGAACATAAGTGTACCTACGGGTGCCCCGCCTGGCAAGAGCAAGAAGGGTGCCCTTTGTCCTTTTACGCACGGCCATAAACAGGGGATCACCGCCTGGGTAATGGTTGTGTAAGGGGCGGTCCGGCCGCGGGGGTTGAGCGCCCGCGACCGGTCGCTTTCACTCCTAAGACGCCGCGGGCCTCTCAACCGTGACGACGAGCTTGCCGCCCGCCTCGCCCGAGTCCATGACGCGGTGGGCCTCGACGATCTCATCGAACGCGAACACCTGCGACGGGCGAGCGGCGAACACCCCCCGCTCGGCCTTCTCCACGATCGCCTGCAGGGGCACGTCGTCGATCGGGAACCCCTCGCCACCCAGCACGAACGCACTGGCGAAGGCGCTCAGCGCGACGCCGCTGGGCAGGTCCGCGAGTGGATTGAAATCCACCACCGGATCGAGCCCGCCGAGGAAGCCGATCTGACACACCCGGCCTCGGGGCGCGACGCACTGGAGCGAGTCGCGCAACACAGAGTTGCCGACGAGATCGAGCACGGCGTCGATCCCGCGTGGATGCATGGCCCGGATCTGCGGGGCCAGCACGCCGTCGTCGATGAGGACCTCCGCGGCGCCCAGGTCGCGCAAGCTCGGCACGCGGCCCGGGGTGCGCGTGGTGGCGATGACCGTCGCGCCGGCATCGACGGCGAGGTTGACCGCGGCTTGGCCGACCGCGGACGTGGCGCCGCGGATGAGGACCGCATGGCCAGCCTCGATCGCCAGGTTGCCGTGCAGCGCCGTCCAAGCGGTGGCGTAGACCTCGGGGATGGCGGCGAGGTCGGCCCAGCTCAGGTCGGTGGCAACCGCCACGACGTTGCTGGCCGGAACGACGACAAGCTCGGCGTAGCTGCCGTTGCGGTCGCGCGCGAGGCCTCCCACGAGCGCGAGGACCGTGGCGCCGGGCAGCAGGCGGCCGCTGGGGTCCTGTTCCACCACCCCGACACACTCGATGCCGAGCACCGGGATCCCGAAGGACCAGATCCCGGAGCGCATGTAGGCGTCGGCGTGGTTGAGCCCGAAGGCGCGCACGCGGATGACAACCTCGCCGGGGCCCGGCGCGGGATCGGGCAGCTCGCGGGTCTCGAGGACCTCGGGGCCGCCGGGTTGGGTCATGACGATGGCACGCATTGTGCGCCTTCCTTCCGATTAGTTGAACGCTCATTCAAGAACTGCCGGTAAAAAAGACCCGCATGGGGTCGAGGCTGGGCCGGCTGCTGGGCCGCGCGAGGACTGCTCCGCTAGCCCAGGTCGGCGAACGCGGTGTTGACGATCGTCTCCAGCACCTCCCTTCCCGGGCTGGTCTTGCCGACGACCATGAGCCCCATCCCGGTGGCCATCAGCTGCGTGGCCTTCGCCGCCGGATCGATCCCGGCGGGGATCTCGCCGCGATCCCGGGCGGTGCGCAGCGCCCGCTCGGCGCTGGCCTGGAGGCGCGTCATGTGGGCGCGCGTCAGGCTCGCCACCTCGGAGTCCTCGGCGGCGAGTTCGACCGTGGTGTTGACCATCAGGCAGCCCATGCGGCCCTCCGGGCTCATCAGGTCGCTGAGGAGACCGTCGAAGTAGGCGCGCACCTCCGCGATCGACGCGCCCGGGCGCGCCAGCGCCCCCAGCTTCTGGGGAACCACGAGACTGGAGTAGAGCTTGAGCGCCTCGATGAAGAGCTGGCGCTTGCCCCCTTCAAACGCCCCGTAGAGGCTGCCGGGCCGCACCCCGGTCGCGGCCACCAGGTCGCCGACCGACGTGTCGCGGTAGCCCTTGGCCCAGAACTCCCGCATCGAGCGGTCGACCACCTCGTCGGGATCGAACTGGCGCGGCCGGGACATGCGCGCAAGAGTAAATGAACGGGCGCTCAAAAACTATTACGGCTCTGTGAAGTCCGCTGTGAGCGGTGCGAGTGAGGTGCCGGCCTCAGAGGTCCTTCTCGCCCCAGACCGTGGCGTGCGGGTTGCCGTTGTAGTCGGCCACCTCGCAGTACCCGGCCGTCAGGTACATCGGCCACGTCGGGGTGGTCGCGTCCAGCCGCACCGTCCGGTGGCCCATCCGGCGCGCCTCCTCCTCCAGCGCCTCGAGCAGCTCCCGCGCGAGGCCCTGGCCCCGGAAGGCCGGAGCGACGTAGAAGCGCTTGATCTCCGCGAGGCCGTCGCCCAACGCCTTGACGCCCCCGCCGCACGCGGCCTCGCCGCCCTCGGCGAAGCCCACGAGGTAGACGCCGCCGGGCGGCGAGAAGTCAGCGTCCGTGGCCGACGGCCCGCCGGTCAGATGCCGACCGGCGATCACGTCGTACTCGGCGAGGATGGCGGCGATGAGATCGCTGGCCGGGGGCACGGCGGGATCACAGCGGCGAAAGGCGACGGGCATCGGCCCATGGTGCCAGCCTCTGACGCGCGCGGTGGCACCCGGCGCTGAGCGCGCCGTGACGAGGTCTAGTGCAGGTGCGCCAGCGTGTGCAGCGTGGCGGCGTGTGCGCTGGTGACCGCCGCCAGGATGAGCATCACGCCCAGCAGCACGGCCCACAGCGCGGCACGGTCGGGGCGGAAGCCGGTGCGCTCGTAGCGGCGCTCCGGGCGCCGGCGAGAACTCGGCCGCGGTGTGGCGTAGCGATCGGCCACCTGACCGCGGATGGTGACGGTCCGGCGACCCGGGACCCCGCGTGATGGGGACCACTCGGCCGGCGCGACGTCATGCTCGGGCATGGGGTGGTCCACGGGAGCGGGCGCGTCCGCGGCGGACCAGTCGCCCGCCTGGTGCTCTGAGGTCGACCAGTCGTCGAGAGCGCGCACCGAGGAGGAGAGCCGCTCCCGGTCGCGGGCCTCCATCTGTCGCTCGCGGGCGTCCCATTCCAGGAGCGCGGCGCGGGCGGCATTGCGCGCAGCGACACGCTCGTCGCGCGGGCTGCGGTCCTCGCGGAACTCAGCTACGCCAGATTGCGGCATTCATCGTCCTCTTTCTTTGCTTGCGGGGTTAGCTGACGGGCTCGCGCCGAAAGAGCGGCGCTACGCGCAGGGCGCGATTAGCCCCAACAACCTGGGTCCCCCGCTTCCACATCCCCACCGGCGGCATGGAGCGGATTGGAATTCAGCTAGTCGGAGCGGCGATCCTACCAACGCTTCCGGCGGATAGAGATCCGGAGCTTTTCGCAAAGTGCGGCGTTATTGGTCGCCGGTCTCTGCGGCGGCGGCGAGAGCTATTCGTTGCCGGCGACTTTGGCGACGAAGGCGGCGACGTTCTGGGCGTCCTCGCCCTGCACGACGGCCGCGGGCATGACGCCATAGCCCAGGCAGCCCTGGTTGGAGCCCTTGGGCGGGTTGGGCAGGCAGCCGTTGTTGATCGTGTTCAGGACGATGGACTGCGCCGGCTTGAGGACGTCGAGGTTCGGCCCGACCTTGCCCACTGCATTGGCCGCGGCGAGGGTGTGGCAGACGCCGCAGTGCTGGCCGAACAGCTGGCGGCCGCTCTTCTCGGCCGCGGTGAGCTTGATCCCGCCCACCTGCGCGCTGGCGTTGTGGTGGTTGCCGGTAAGCATCAGCAGCGGCAGCCCAATGCCGAAGACGGCCGCGGTCACAGCGAACACGCCGATGGCCATGCTGCTGCCGCGCCGTCCGGGGTCTCCCCGGCGCGCCGCCGCGGTCCCACCCCCGCGGGTGGCGAGAAGGAGCAAGCCCAGCGCGACGATGACCCAGAAGGCGACGAAGGCAGCAACGGCGAGCACGGTGCGGGACCTTACCGCGCGGGGCGACGGGATGAGGCGCCGTTCGTCCTCGCCTGGGGGGCACGGGCAGGCGCCGCAACGACGGCGCAACGACACCGCAACGACGCCGTGACGACGCAGTGAGGCCATGTGAGCGCGGTGTGCGGGCCGACCTCGAGAGTGACCGGCACACCACCCGCCACCTCAGGAGGTTGCGCAGATGTGGATCAATCGTCCAACCGGTTTTGTCACCGCCGCCGTCATGCTGGTGGCCGCCGGCACCCCCGTCGCTCACGCCCTCGACGCTCCGGACATGGCCGGCGGCGCGCTGACGACTCCGCCGGCCCACCACTCACGGCACATCGCGGCTCAGCCACGGCCCGCGGCGGCGATCACGGTCAGCGAGCGGGTCTGGGAGGAGATCAACGACGCGCTGGCCATCAAGCTCCTGCACCGACCCGGCGCCTGAGAGGGGCGCCGGTAAGAGCCGTCGCCGCGGGGGTCATCGGCGGCGGCGGCTCGGCGGAGCGCCCTCCAAACGCGGTGTGGAACCGGTCACCGCCTGCGTCCCGAGGCAAAGCTCATGATGGGAGGGGCGACGGCGCGGAAGTCCTCGGCTTCGCCGGCGGCGGCCGCCCCGGCGACCGCCGCCGCCTTCTGCTCGGCCAGCCCTCGGCGCACCTGCTCGTCGAGCATGGAGAAGTCCTTGATCTCGGCGACGATCTGATCGGGAGCGTCGATCGAGCCCACCCAGTCGACCAGCACGTTGATCGCTCCGCCGGCCGCGGCCAGCTTCTCCAGCTTGCCCGCCACCAGCATGAGCGGCTCGGTCCTGACGACCAACCGGTGGCGCTCATAGATCTGGGGCGGGACGACGAGATTGATCGTGCCGTACTCATCCTCGAGCAGGAGGAAGACGATCCCGCTGGCCGTTCCGGGCCGCTGGCGGGCGACCACCAACCCCCCGAGGCGCACGCGCCGGCCGTGCTCGAGCTCCTCGAGATCACGGCTGGTGACGGTGTCCGCCGACATCCGCTCGCGCAGCAGCGCCAGCGGATGCGTCCCCGTCGTCAGGCCGGTGGTGCTGTAGTCGGCGAGCATCGCCTCCCATTCGGTGAGGTCGCGCAGCGATGGGGGCGCGGGCAGGTCGAGCGGGAGCGCCAGCTGGGTGCCGCCCGGAACGCTGCGCCCCGGCGCCATCACGCCCAGCTGCCACAGAGCCACCCGGCGCGCGAAGCCCGGCCGCAGCGGCCCGGATACCGACCCACCCGCCCCCGCCAGCGAGTCGCACGCCCCCGACCAGCCGAGCAGCTCAAGCGCGGCTCCGCGGCAGCCCGCCCGCGAGGCGAGATCCGACAGCCCGCGGAACCGGCCGCCGGCGGTCCGCGCGGCCACGAGGTCCTCGGCATCCTGCTTGCGCACCCCGCGGACGTAGCCCAGGCCGATCCGGACGGAGAGGTCCTCGCCCTGGCCCGCGGGCTCGATCTCGCATTCCACGCCGCTCTCGTTGACGTCGGGCGGGTGGACTTCGATGCCGCGCCGCTGGGCCTCGTGCACCAGCGCGTCCGACGGATAGAAGCCCATCGGCTGCTCGTTGAGCAGCGAGCACAGGAACTCCTGCGTGTAGTGGACGCGCAGCCACGTCGACTGGTAGGCGAGCAGCCCGAACGCGGCGCCGTGGGCCTTGGGGAACCCGAACCCCGAGAAGCCCTTGACCATCTCCCACACCCGCTCGGCGGTCTGGTCATCGACGCCGTGCTTGCGCCTGGCGCCGTCGATGAAGCGCTCGTGGTAGGCCTCGATCGCCGCCTCCGAACGCTTGCGGCTCATGGCTCGCCGCAGTCCCTCCGCTTCCCCCACCCCGAAGCCGGCGAAGGCGATCGAGACCTCCAGCACCTGGTCCTGGAAGATGATCGTGCCCAGCGTCTCCTCCAGCACCGGCTCGAGGCAGGGGTGGTCGTAGGGGACCTCGTAGTCGGGATCGACGCGCATGTGCTGACGGCGCGCGATGTAGGGGTTGACCGCGCCGCCCTGGATCGGCCCGGGACGCACGATCGCCACCTGGATCGTGATGTCGCGGAGGTTCTCCGGGCGGGTGCGGTAGAGCGAGGCCATCTGGGCTCGGCTCTCGATCTGGAAGACCCCGGTGGTGTCCGCGCTCTGGATGCACTCATAGGTGGCGGGATCGTCGTAGGGGATCCGCGACAGGTCGACCCGCTCACCCCGGGTCCGCGCGATGAGCTCCACGGTCCGCTCCACCGCCGAGAGCATCCCCAGCCCCAGCACGTCGATCTTGAGAAAGCCGGCGTCGGCGCACGAGTCCTTGTCCCACTGGACGATCTGGCGCCCCTCCATCGCCGCCGGGACGATCGGACAGCAGTCGATCAGCGGGCGGGTGGCGATGATCATGCCCCCGGAGTGCTGGGAGAGATGGCGGGGGAGGCCGTGGGCCTCGGCGGCCAACCGGGCCAGCCACTGCCAGCGCGTCCCCGCCCCCCGGGTCGAGCTCGCACCGGCGCCCGGCCGCCCCACGTCCCGGCGCGGGTCCGGGGACGGCGGCAGCGGATCGTGATAGTCGCGGGCGACCTCGATGTCCCTCGGTTGCGGGACGAGCTCCTCCCCCAGGTCCACTCCGAAGGCGCTCTCGATGTCCCGGTTGACCTCGCGCGCGTCCCACCCCTCGCTGCCCCGTGCCACCCGCTCGATCTCTCCCGGCGGCAGTCCCAGCGCCTTGCCCAGCTCGCGGATCGCGCCGCGGGCCCGGTAGGTGGGAAAGGCGGCGACCAGCGCCGAGCGCTCGTGGCCGTAGCGCTCGTGGACGCGCGGGATCAGCTTCTCGCGGATGTCGCGCGGGAAGTCCAGGTCGATGTCGGGCAGCGAGGTCAGCTCCTCGTTGAGAAAGCGCCCGATCAGCAGCTCGTTGGCGATCGGGTCGACATGGGAGAGCCCGGTGAGAAAGCAGACGATCGACGACACGCTCGAGCCGCGGCCCCGACCGGGAGGCAGCAGGGCCCGGGCGCTGTCCGGTCCGCGCACCTCCACCGCCACCTCGCGCGCGAGCTCCAGCATGTCGTGATGCAGCAGGAAGAAGCCGGGAAGGCCGAGCGAGTCGATGATCCGCATCTCCTCCCCCAGGCGCGCGATCGCCCGGCTGCGGATCTCTGCCGGCGCCTCGTCGTAGCGGTCGTGCAGGCGGGCATCGCACAGCTCGGCCAGCGTGCGCATCGCCGTCTCGTCCTCGGCGCCGGGGTAGCGGTACCCGAGATCGCTGCCCAGGTCGAAGCGCAGCCGGTCGGCGAGCCGGACGGTCTCGGTCACCGCCTCGGGATCCTCGGCGAAGCGGGCCGCCATTGCCGAGGGCGCCGCCATCACGTGACTGAAGTTCCCGCGGCGCTGGGGCTCTGAGGCATCGAGGGTGGTGTGCAGGCGCACGGCCACGAACGCGTCCTGCAGCGGTGCGCGCCGGCGGGCGTGAGCGTGGACGTCGCCGGTGGCCACGCAGGCCACCCCCAACCGGCGCGCCAACTCCCGCAGGCGCCGGTTGCGGGCCCGGTCCTCGTGCAGGAACGGGCGCTGCAGCTCAACGCGCAGGCGTACGGGCCCGAAGACCTCGAGCAGCCGCCGCAGGGTCGGCTCGTCATGGACGCCGCGCCGGGCGCAGCCGCTCAGGCAGACAAGTCCCTCGGCATGGTCGATCACCGTCTGCAACGAGACGAACGGATCCGTGGGCGGCGCTCCCGGCCGTCCATCGCGCGTATGCGCGTGCGCACGAGTGAGGATGCGGCACAGGTTGGACCAGCCGCGCGCATCCTCGACCAGCAGCGTCAGGTGGCGCCCGTCGTGAAGGTCCACCTCGGCCCCATGGATCGGCCGCAGGCCCAGCGCCCGGGCCGAGACGGCGAACTCCATCGAGCCCGAGACCGAGTTGTGATCGGTCAGCGCCACCGCCTCATAGCCGAGCTTCAGCGCCGTGGGGACGAGCTCGTCGGGCAGCGAGGCCCCGTCCAGGAACGAGAACGCCGAATGGCAGTGCAGCTCCACGTACATCGAACACATGTTCGCATCGGCGCCGCCGGGATACAAGCGCCCTCGCGCCATGACCCACGGCGGCAACCCCGGCTTGACAAATTATTAGTGGCTGCTAAGTTACCGGCAGTTAGTGCTCACTAAGAAGGAGGTTGGCCATGAGCGCCACCGCACGCCGGGGCTGGACCCTGGCAATCGTCTCCGTAGGGCTGTTCATGGTGGTGCTCGACAACCTGGTCGTGAGCGTCGCCCTGCCCAGCATCCACCGCGACCTGGGCGCGTCGATCCAGTCCCTGGAGTGGACCGTCAACGCCTACACCCTCTCCTACGCCGTCCTACTGCTGACCGGCGCCGCCCTGGGCGACCGCCTCGGCCGCAAGCGCATGTTCATGACCGGCATCGCGCTGTTCACCGTCTCCTCGGCAGCGGCGGCGGTGGCCCCGTCGATCGGGCTGCTCATCGTGGCGCGGGCCATCCAGGGCGCGGGCGCGGCCATCGCCACGCCACTGACCCTCACGCTGCTGGCCGACGCCTACCCGCCGGACCGCCGGGGCTTTGCCATCGGCGTCTGGTCGGGGATCAGCGGAATCGCCGTCGCGCTCGGCCCGCTCGTGGGCGGCGCGATGGTTCAGCTCGCCTCCTGGCACTGGATCTTCTGGCTCAACGTGCCGATCGGCCTCGTGCTCGTGCCGCTGGCCGCGATGCGCCTGAGCGAGAGCTTCGGGCCGGCCGGCGCACTGGATCTGCCCGGTCTGGCGCTGGGCTCGGCGGGGCTGTTCGGGCTCGTCTTCGGTCTGATCCGCAGCCAGTCGCTGGGGTGGACGAGCACCGAGGTGATCGTCTCGCTGGCGGCGGGCGCGGCCCTGCTCGCGGCCTTCGTGGTTCAGGAGCGCCGCACCGAGACGCCGATGCTCCCGATGGAATTCTTCGCCCGGCGGGGGTTCTCGGTGACCAACGCCGTCTCGCTGTCGATGTACTTCGGGATGTTCGGCTCGGTGTTCTTCCTCAGCCAGTTTCTGCAGAACGTCCTGGGCAACACCCCGCTCCAGGCGGGCGTCAAGCTGCTGGTGTGGACCGGGTCGACCATGATCGTCGCGCCGCTCGCGGGCTACTTCTCCGAGCGCTACGGAGCGCGGTTGTTCATGGCAGCAGGACTTGGCCTGCAGGCGATCGCCCTGGGGTGGCTGGCCGCGCTCACCGCCACGGACATGAGCTACGCGAGCATGATCGGCCCGTTCGTGCTGGGCGGCTCGGGCATGGCGCTCGTCTTCGCCCCCTCCGCCAACGCCGTCCTGGCCTCGGTGCGCACCGATCAGGCCGGCAAGGCCTCGGGCGCCAACAACGCCATCCGCGAGCTGGGCGGCGTGCTGGGCATCGCGGTCCTGTCCACGGTGTTCACCAGCCACGGCGGCTATAGCTCGGCGGCGGCCTTTGTCAGCGGGCTGACCCCGGCGCTGTGGGTCGGCACCGCGGTGCTGGCGGTGGGGGCGCTGATCCCGCTGGCGCTCCCCTTCAACACCCGGGCGAGCGCGGAGGCACAGGCCGGGCTGGAGGCCGCCGAGCGCGAGCGGCGGGGCGCCGGGCCCGCACCGGCCATCGCCGAGGCGGCCTGAGCGTCGCGTAGGATCGCCCCAGAGCACGTCGATGGACACCTCCGCCCCCCAGACCAAGAGCAAGGGCACCCGTCAGCGCGTCCCGGCGTCCGAACGCCGGGACGCGCTCATCGACGCCGCCGTCCACGAGTTCGCCCACGGCGGTCTGCACGGCACGCCGGTGGACCGCATCGCCCGGGCCGTCGGGGTCGCCCAGCCCTACGTGTTCAGCCTGTTCGGCAGCAAGAAGGAGCTGTTCCTGGCCGCGGTGGAGCGCGGCTTCGAGCGCGTCGGCCAGGTGTTCACCCGAGCCGCCGAGGAGTATGACCCGGCCATCGCGCTGCCCGACGCCGACGTGCTCAAGGCCATGGGCAAAGCCTACGTCGAGATGCTCGACACCGACCGCGACGTCCTCATGCTCCAGCACCAGGCCTACGCGGCCTGCGACGACGAGTCGATCCGCACTCACGTGCGCCACTGCTTCGCACAGCTCACCGCCCACGTCCAGGGCCTGTCCGGGGCCGACCAGGAGTCCCTGGACGACTTCTTCCGCTACGGCATGTGGCTCAACGTGGCCGCCGCGATGGGAGTCGAGGACCTGTCGGTGGGCTGCGAGTGGATGCGCGACGAACTCGCGCAGGACGGCACGGGCGGAGCGGCGGCCGGCTCAGCGTGACCCGCGCGGGCCCGCGCGCTCAGGCGCCGCGGGCCTCGGGGTGGCGGGGCAGCCCGTCGTCGGGGATCGGCTCCCATGGGGCGGCGTAGGCGACGTACTGGCGGTAGGCCGGGCGGATCCCCGGGTCGCCGTCAACGGCGCCGAGACGGATGCCGACCGAGCCGGAGCTGCGGCTGAACAACGCCGAGCCGCAGTCGCCGCAGAAGAACTTCGGCGCCCCGTCGGGCGGATCCCAGGAACGAATCCGGTCCTCGCCCTGGATGACGCGAAACGTCTCCGGCGCAGTGCGGGCGTTGGCGGAGGCCGCGGTGCCGGTGCGGCGCTGGCATCGGGTGCAGTGGCAGTACATCGAGGCCTCGAACGGCGCGGTCACCTCGAAGCGGACCGCGCCGCAGTTGCAGCCGCCGGTGATGGGGAGCGACACCTCGCCGGCGCCGGCGCCCGCCTCGCCCGCTTTGCCCGCTTTGCCCGCGGCGGCCGCGTCGCCGGTCATGCCACCCCGGCCATGACGAGGTCGCGCTCGGGATCGATGTGCCAGCGCTCGGCCACGGTCGCCAGCCGGTCGTCGAGGGTCCAGCGGTCCGGCTGCTCCTCGCCGCTGTGCTGGGGCGACGCTCCCTTGAGCGCCATCGAGCCGGTGTTGTCGCCCAGTCGGCGGATGGTGTCCACCTCGTCGGCGGTGAGCCGCTGCTCTGCGGGAAGCGCGGCCAGCTCGGCCCGCTTGTCCTCGATGCGCCTGGCCCCTGAACCGACCTCCTGGATGAGCGTGGGCGCGACGCAGGCGACGGGGCCGTGGGCCAGGTTCCACTGACAGGCGAGCTGAATCATCGAGAGGCCCGCACGGTCGGCGATGGGGCGCATCCCCTGGACGCGGTCCAGGCCGGCCTCGATCCACCCCGCCGGCCGGAAGCCCCGGTGATCGCCCCGCGCCAGCTCCTGGCCGGGGCGCAGGTCGTCGAAGAAGAGACCGCCGTAGTCGACCACGCGCGTGATCACCTTCACGTCGGCCACCGCCGCAGCGTCGAGGCACAGCTCGCCGGGCCAGGGCTCGAGCGGGTTGAGGATGATCATCGCCCAGTCGATGAGCGCGCCGAAGCGCTCCAGGCAGTCGATCAGATCCAGCGTGAACCCGTTGGCGGGCCCGGGGGCCACGCCGATCAGTCGCGTCAGGCCGGCGTCGCGCAGCGCCGCCATGCCCTTCCAGACGGCTTCGCTGGTATAGCCCGTGCGGTCGGGGTTGTGCAGCAGGAGCAGGTCAAAGCGGTCCACCCCGCACCGCTCGAGGCTGCGCTCGGTGGCCATCCTCAGGTAGTCGCCGTACCCGTCTGGGCCGCGCAGGGCCGGGTCGGTGAAGCGCGGGAAGCCCTTGGGGCCGTTGCGCTCCCCCTCGTAGAAGTCGTGCCCGACGGCGCCGACGACACACATGCGCTCGCGTGGCCGCCCGCTGATCGCCCGGCCCAGCATCCGATCCGCCTCGCCGGCCCCGTAGACGTCGGCCGTGATGACCGTGTCGATCCGGTCATCGGGTGCGACCAGCGCCAGGAAGCGCTCGTCGTCGACGGCCTCGCCGAAATGCATGAACCGCCCAGCGCTCCAGGTGCCGATCGCGACCCGTCCGGGATCGACGTATGAGGTGGGGCCAGTCATGACCGCCAGTCTAAGCCGTCGGGGTCGTCCGACCGCGGACCGATCGGGGGATGTCGTCGCAGCTCAGCGCTACCGCCACCACCTCCCTCCGCGGCTCAGCGCTGCCGCCACCACCTCCCTCCGATCAGGTCGTGAAAGACGACCTGGTCGCGTCCGCAGGTGGTGACCACCTCCCAATATCGCCGGCGCAGCGGCTTCTCCGTCCACCAGCGATCCTCGATGAGCCACGACTCCCGCACCGCGTCCACCTCCCGCCGATCCACGACCAGCGGGCGGCCGTCCGGGCCGGACTCGACCGTCACGCGCCGCGGCACGGCAAGACGCCGGGGGCCGGCCATCAGCCAGTACACACTTTCTGTGTATTAATTACGCATGATCTGTGTAACGCACGTGATATCCTCTCCCTATGCGACAAGCCAGCGGCGACCTGTTCCCCACCGATATCCCGATCCCGGCCAGCCAGATGATCGGACGCGGCGACGACGTGCAGGAGATCGCGAGCGCCCTCGTCAACGGCACGCATCTGATCGTGGCCGGACCCCGGCGGACCGGGAAGACGAGCGTGTGCGAGGCGGCCCTCGGGCGGGCTCAGCGCCGGGGCTGCTACACCGCGCGCCTGGACCTCTTCCGGATCGCGGATGCCGCCGAGCTCGCCGAGGTCCTGACGCTGGCAGTGATCGCCAACCGCTCTCCGGCTCGGCGCATCATTCGCCGCGCCCGGGAGCTCGGGCGCAGCGCTTTGACGGCCGCTCAAGCCGCCGCTGTCCTCAAGCTCCAGAGCCAGCTGGGCGAGGCGATCGAGCTCGCGGTCACTCCCGGCTGGGCCGCCGCCAACCCCGAGCGCGCCCTCGACCTGGCCCTGGAGCTTCCCGAGCGCGTCGCGGCCGCCGACGACCGGCGGCTGATCCTGTTCTTCGACGAGTTTCAGGAGCTCGCCAGCGAGCGCCGGCCCTACGGAGATCCGGACCAGGTCACCAAGCGCATGCGCGCCGTCTTTCAGCGGAGCACCAGCGTGAGCTACCTGTTCGCGGGCAGCCTCGAGCACGTCATGCGCGACCTGTTCGCCCCTCAGCAGCGCGCCTTCAGCGGGTTCGGGAGCTTTCACCCGCTGCGCCCCATCCCCGTCGGAGAATGGCGTGAGGGATTGGCGGACCGCTTCGCCGCCGATGACTGCACGGTGTCCGTGGATGCCCTGAGCCGGATCGTTGAGCTGGGAGGCGGTCATCCCCGGGCGACGATGCGCATCGCCCAGCAGACCCACCTCGTCTCGGTCCAGCTCGACCGTCGCGACATCGACCTCGACCTGGTGGAGCTCGGCTACCGGGCCGCGCTCAATGGCGACCTGCCCACGATGGAGCAATCGGTGGAGCAGATCCGGCGTCTGCACAAGAACGCGCTGCATGTGGCCCGCGCGATCGCCGCCGGCCAGCCGGTTCCCAAGCGCCTGGCCCCCGCGATCCGCGACCGCGTCCTCAAGCTCCTCCTGCAGGCCGGGATCGTCGAGCACGTCGCCCGGGGCGACTGGCGGATCGTCAATCCCCTGCTCA
The DNA here is from genome assembly GCA_036497165.1 of Solirubrobacteraceae bacterium. Classification (GTDB taxonomy): domain Bacteria; phylum Actinomycetota; class Thermoleophilia; order Solirubrobacterales; family Solirubrobacteraceae; genus Palsa-465. The sequence continues at coordinate 15,126 of DASXJW010000075.1, read as the reverse complement.
AGGAGTTCCTCCGCCGCCTCGATCCGCTGCTCTGACAGTATTACGCAGATATCGTGTAATCCATACACGGAACTTGTGTAACCGGTATCCATCAGCTCTCGAAGGGCGCGAGCACGGCCCGCCGCTCGGGGAACCGTGAGTCCGGATCGACCTCCAGCACCCGCAGCGCGGCCTCGGGCCCGGCGACCACGCGCGCCTGACGGATCGCCTCGCGCAGCCGCGCTGCCCGCGCGGCGGCGGGATCCTCCAGTAACGGTCGCTGGTCTGAGGCCAGCGGACCGAACCGCTCGACGGCCAATCTCAGCATCTCCGCCGGCGCCGGGATCAGCGCCAGCCGGGGGGTCAGGGCCAACCGCATGCGCACCGGATCGGCCAGCGCCTCCCGGAACACCACCTGCTCACGCCAGGTCCCGCCCTGCTCCACCAGCTTGGCGGAGATGACGACCGACCGCAGCGTTCGCCCGCGTCGCTCCCGGCGCGCCAGCAGCCGATCGATCAGCAGGCCCAGCCCCCGCTCCAACTGAATCCCGGACCCGGCCTCGGGCAACTCCAGCGCCTCGCGCAGGAACTCGCCGGGAGGGCGCGGGCTGAGGGCGCTGTCGCCGCCCCGGGCCAGCTCGTAGGCCAACAGCCCCGACCTGCCGAAGCGATCGGCCAGCGCGGCCGGCGGCAGCGCCGCCAGCTCACCGAGCGTCCGGACCCCCAGCCGCTCGAGCGCCTCGGGGAGCGCGGCGAGCGCGGGGCGGGCGCGCAGCAGGGTGACCGGGAGGGGGGCGAGATAGGCCCGGGCCTGCTCGCGCCCCGTGGACCCTGCCTGGGCCTGCTCGCGCCCCGTGGACCCGGCCCGGGGCGCGGAGCCTCCCAAGCCCCCGACGATCTCCGGGCGGCGGGTCCGCGCCCGGGTCGCCGCCGCCACCGCCGCGAACCTCGACGGGGCGACCCCGAAGCGCGCCGGCATGCGCAGCGCGGTCCGCGCCGCCCGCAGCACCCCCTCCGTGCCCCCGTGCAGTCGCAGCAGCCCCCGCGCATCGAAGCACACGAGCCCGGGACGCTCGGGCTCGACAGCGGCTCCGACGGATTCCAGGCGCACGAGCAGCCGCTCCCAGAGATCGGCCACCCCGGCGGGATCCGGAGGGATGAGCGTCAGCTGCGGGCAGCGCGCCAGCGCCTCCCCCAGGCGCATGCCGGGATGCACCCCGAAGGCCTCCGCGGCCAGCGAGACCTCTCCGACCTGCTGTGCCCCACCCGGCTCGGGAGCCAGGGCGACCGGGTTCTGCAGCAGTTCGGTGCGATCACCGAGGGCGGTGGCGAGGCCGAAGCGGGGGACGAGGACGCAGACGATCACCGAACGTATGTTCGCACGGGAGGCGGACGATGCCAAGTCCTCGGCGCTGTGGCGTGTGTCGCGACCACGGGCGCAGGTCAACAGCAGACAATGAAGCAGAGCGCGTACGCCTGCGCCCGAATGACCGAAATCGCACACGCGTAGCACCACTAGGGAGGGCTTGTGCATTCACGGTCGCTAGACGACGTCGATCCCACACACCCCGCTTCGAGGACCTGAGCGCGCAAGATTTACGTCGTTCCGGTGGGCGCGACCTTCATTGCCCGTCGTTGCGTGCCCGCATTGTGCCCAAGCGCGCGGGCAGACCCCCCGTTTCGTCCGATGCGTCCTTCACGATGCGCGACCCGTGCCATCCCCCCGCCCGAAGTCCAACCGCACCGCGCTACGTGTCTGGCAGACCCGCGCGCTGACCGCGATGGCGACGTGGGAGGAGGGTCCGTTCCTGATCTCGGCCGCGCCGGGCGCGGGCAAGACGCGGCCGGCCCTGGAGTTCGCCCGCGCACAGCTGAACGCGGGGACCGTGGGCTCGGTGATCGTCGCCTGCCCGACGGCGCCGCTGACCCGCCAGTGGGCGCGGGCCGCTCATGACCTCGGCCTCGACCTGGCGCCCGATGCGGATTCTCCCGCCCCCCCGCCCGGCTTCCACGGCGTCTCGGTCACCTATGCGCGGGTGGCCAAGTCGCCCAAGCGCTGGGCCCGCGCGCTGCCGCGCCGGACGCTGGTCATCGCCGACGAGGCCCATCACCTCGGCGAGGAGCTGACCTGGGGCGTGTCCTACGCCCAGGCTTTTGCACAGAGCCCGCGGTGGCTGCTGCTGTCCGGGACGCCGTTTCGCTCCGACGCCACCCCCATCCCGGGCGTGAGCTACGACGCCGACGGGCTGGCCGAACCCGATGTCTCCTACAGCTACGCCGAGGCGGTCGCCGACGCGGTGTGCCGGCCGGTGTGCTTCGTCGCCTACGACGGCTCGCTGTCGTGGCGAAGCGGCGACGACGTGATCGAGTCCAGCTTCGAGACGGTGCTGTCCACGCGAGAGGCCAGCCGCCGCTACCGCACGGCGATCTCCACCGATCTGCCCGATGGGCTGCCGCGGATCCTCAAGGAGGCCGACGCCAAGCTCAAGGCCATTCGCCAGGACGGTCACCGCGACGCCGCCGGCCTGGTGGTGGCTGCCGATTCCGAGCATGCGCGGCGCATCGCCAAGCTCCTGCGCGAGGCGACCGGGCGCGTCCCCGCCGTGGTCCTGCACGCCGAGGCGCGGGCGGCGGCCAAGCTGACGGCGTTCACCGCATCCACGGATCCGTGGATCGTCGCGGTCAACATGGTCTCCGAGGGGGTCGACATCCCCCGTCTGCGCGTCGGGGTGTACGCGACGGCGGCCAAGACGCCGCTCATCTTCCGCCAGATCGTCGGCCGCTTCGTCCGCACCCTCCCCGGCCGGCCGGTGGAGCCCAGCTGGCTGTACATCCCGGCCGACCCGGTCCTGCGCGACCACGCCGCCACGATCGAGACGGAGCTGCGCGGGTCGCTGCGCCGGCCCGCGGAGGCAGACCCGTTCGCGCTGGACGAGCGCGACGAGCGCCGTCAGACCGAGCGTTCGGGCACCCCGGAGTTCATCCCGCTCAGTGCCGACGTCGCACCCCAGATGACGCTGTTCGGAGCGCCTGCCGCGGCGGCCGCCGCCCCCTCGCCGGCAGCGACGCGGTGGGCCACCGCGATGGCGGGCGGCGAGGGCAACGGCAGGCAGAGCAGTTCGGTCGCCTCCGCCCCGCGCGAGGTCCCGGCATTCGAACGGCGGGCGCGGCTGCGCGACGAACGCCATCGCCTGGTCTCCGAGGTGCGCCGCCGCGACGGCCTCAGCCACCGGGAGGTCAACGCCTGGGTGAACAGCAAGCTCGGGATCGCCAGCGTCGAGCACGCGACCCTCGCCGAGCTCGAGCGGTCAGTCGAACTGCTCATGACCCGGCTGACCAAGCGGCGGTGAGCTGATCGCACCGGGCATGCAAGAGACGCCCGCCGGGTATGACGCACTGGGAAATTGAGGTACCGGGCGCGGGGCTATATGCTCGCCGCCGGGGCCGCGCAAGAGGAGAGGATCAGTGTCACAGTCGATCGGTTTCGTCATCCGCCGCGGTGGTCTCGCCGCCGGCGCAGCAGTCGTCGTCGCGGTGTTCGGAGCGGGGGCGGCCCAGGCGGCCATCGGCCCCTACGTGTCCCTGGGCGACTCCTACACGGCCGCGCCCCTCGTGCCCAACCCCACCGGCAGCCCCATCCTCTGCGGGCGCTCCACCAACAACTATCCGTCCGACATGACCCGGGCGCTCTCGCCGACCAGGTTCACCGACGCCAGCTGCTCGAGCGCGACGACCGCCGACATGACCCAGCCCCAGAGCCTCGAGGGCGGAGTGCAGACCGCCCCTCCGCAGTTCAACGCGCTGAAGGCCGACGACGCGCTGGTGACGGTCGGCATCGGCGGCAATGACGCCGGGCTCATCAGCGTCGCCGAGGAGTGCGCGGAACTCGACCTCACCCGCCCGTTCGGGACGGCCTGCAAGAACCACTACACCGCCGGCGGCAGCGACCCCAACGTGGCCGCGATCAACGCCACCGGCCCCAAGGTGGCCGCGGTCATCCAGGGCATCCACGCCAGGGCTCCGCAGGCAGAGGTGTTGCTGGTGGGCTATCCCGACGGCCTGCCCACCAACGGCTCCAGCTGCTGGCCGCTGGTCCCCATGTCAGCCGGCGACATCAAGTACTTCAACGGCCTAGAGACCTCGCTCAACGCCGTGCTCAAGACCGCCGCGGCCAACAACGACGCCAAGTACGTCGACACGTTCACCTCGAGCGTCGGCCACGACGCCTGCAAGGCGCCCGGAACGGCGTGGGTGAACGGCATCATCCCCACGTCCCCGGCGTTCCCGCTGCACCCCAACCAGGCCGGCGAGCAGAACATGGCCAACCAGGTACTGTCCGATCGATAGATGACTCCTGACATCACAGGGCTCGCCATCGGAGGCATCCGCACCCTGCGAGAGCTCACGCAGCGCATCCCGTTCGGCGGCGGCATCCTGGCCGAGTCGCTGCACGATGCCGTCAGGGGCAAGACGATCATGATCACGGGCGCCTCATCGGGGATCGGCGAGTCGGCGGCGATGCAGATCGGCAGGGCCGGCGGGAAGGTCCTGCTGGTCGCGCGGACCAAGGAGAAGCTCGAGGAGGTCGCGCTCGAGGTCCAGGACGAGGGCGGCACCGGCTTCGTGCACCCGTGCGATCTGTCTGACCCCGAGGACATCGAGCGCATGGCCCAGGAGGTCCTGGCCCGCCACGGTCACGTCGACATCCTGGTCAACAATGCCGGCAAGTCGATCCGCCGGTCCGTGGACCGCTCATATGACCGCTTCCACGACTACCAGCGGACGATGGCGCTCAACTACTTTGCGCCGGTCAAGCTGATGCTCGACCTGCTGCCGGTGATGCGCGAGCGCGGCACCGGCCACATCATCAACATCTCGACGATCGGGCTGCAGATCAACACCCCGCGGTTCGCCGCCTACCTGGCCTCCAAGGCGGCACTGGACGCCTTCAGCCGCTCGATCGGCCCGGAGGTGATCGGGGACGGCGTGCACATCACCACCGTGTACATGCCCCTCGTGCGCACGCCGATGATCGCGCCGACCAGGATCTATGACCGCCTGCCGACGCTGACCCCCGACCAGGCGGCCAGGATGATCTGCGACGCGATCCGCAAGCGGCCCAAGAAGATCGCCACCACGCTGGGCAACCTCGGGCAACTGACCTACGCGATCGCCCCCGGGGCTCAGGACATGGTGGTCAACCGGGCCTACCAGCTCTTCCCCGAGGACGGCAAGCCCGTGGACCGGCGCACGGAGGCCGAGCAGCGCGCCTTCGCGCAGGCGACCCGCGGCGTGCACTGGTAGGCGACGCCCGCGATCGCCATCGCGGTGAAGGTCACTCCGCCCGGCGGGAGATCATGCCGGCGAACGCGTCGGCGCCGATGTTGGCACCGGACAGCACGACACCGACACGCTGACCCTCCACCGCGACCCTGCCCGCCAGCAGCGCCGCGAAGGCGCAGGCGCCGCTGGGTTCGACCACGAGCTTCATGCGCTCGAAGAGGAAGCGCATCGCCTCGATGATCTGCTGGTCAGACACGGTGACGACCTCGGAGACGAGCGCGCGGATGATGGGCCAGGTCAGCTCGCCGGGGGTGGGCGACTGCTGGCCATCGGCGATGGTGCGCCCGACATGGATGCGCACCCGCTCGCCTGCCGCCAGCGATCGCGCCACGTCATCTCCGGCCTCGGGCTCGACGCCGATGACGCGAGTGCCGGGCGAGCGAGCGGCGCACACCGTGGCGCAGCCGGAGATGAGCCCGCCCCCGCCGACGGGAACCACGAGCGCGTCGAGGCGCGGGTCCTCGTCGAGCAGCTCGAGCGCGAGTGTGCCCTGGCCGGCCATCACCAGCGGGTTGTCGTAGGGGTGCACCAACACCATGTCGCGCTCGGCGGCCAGCGCGTGGACGAGCTCCTCGCGATCCTCGCCGTAGCGTTCGTACTCCACCACCTCCGCGCCGTAGCCCTCGGTGGCGGCGCGCTTGAGCGCCGGAGCGTCGCCGGGCATGAGGATCACCGCGCGGGTGCCGCACAGCCGCGCGGCCAGGGCCACCGCCTGTGCATGATTGCCTGAAGAGACCGCGCACACGCCCCGGGCCAGCTCGTCGGCCCCCAGCGCGGAGACGGCGTTGTAGGCCCCGCGGAACTTGAAGGCGCCCATACGCTGAAACGTCTCTGCCTTGACGACGACGTGCGCGCCGATCCGCTCGTCCAGCGTCGTGGAGCTCAACACGGGGGTGCGGTGCGCGACGCCTTCCAGGCGCGCCGCCGCACGCTCGACATCGGCCACGCCGATGGCGAGGCGGGGCTCAGGCGGTTCGCTCGGCCCTGCCTGCATCCTGCATCAGCCGGCCCACCGACACCGCCGCCAGGTGCTCCTCGTGCAACCCCTCCAGCAACTTGTCCAGGAGTGGCTGAAGCGTGCGGACGTTGGCGACGTTGAACTCGACGACCTCCCCCGGGCGCAACAGGCCCAGCGGGTCGTCGGCATCCTGGAGGCGGACCGCGCCCTCGACCAGCCGGCCGCCGGCCCCGTGCGCGATCAGCCACTGACCGATGCTGGGCCCGCTGGAGGCGTAGAGGAAGTGGCGCTGGTCGCCCATCAGCCCTATGAGCTTGTGCAGTTCGCCGCGGGCGCCCAGCCAGCGCACCAGGCCGCCGGTGGGCAGCCGCGGGAGCGCCTGATCGTGGTTTGAGGACACGCTGGTCACCACCGGCCACGAGGGCTTGCCGACCGCGAAGGAGGCGTGCAGCCCGTAGTTGGAGAGGGTCTGCGCCACCTCGGGCACCTGGCCCGCGGGAGCGTCGATCAGGACGCCCACCTCGGGCAGGTCGGTGCTCACGGTGGTCACCGGCCGGATGTGCGTGATGTGCGAGACGACCGAGTACGAGACGCCGGTCGTCAGCGCGAAGCCGGCCACCGCGAGCATCGCGGTGAGGCTGGTGGCCGCACGCACCGTGCGCAAGCGCCACCTGGGCAGCGGCACCACCCGTCGCTCGTTGGACAGGATCAGCGACGCGGTCGACGGCCGGCGCGCGAACGATGGGTCGGGGTCGGGCTGGTGGTCCAGGGCGCGGCTGATGGCCGGCATCAGGTCCTCCTCCCGGTGGGCCACCTGGGCCAGCTTGAACCTTTCCAGCGCGGCGTTGGAGGCGCGCACGTGGCCGTAGCCAAAGCCGTAGGAGACGACGGGGCAGCCGCGGATGATCGCCTCCAGCACGGTCAGCCCGGCGCTCGAGTGCACGAGCACGTCGGCGGCCGCGAGCACGTCGCCCATCCGGTCGGTGAAGCCCATCACGCGCAAGCGTGGCTCGTCGCCGAAGCGGCTCACCACCTTGGCCCGCAGCGCGTCGTTGCGCCCGCACAGGCACAGGACGGTCGCGTCCTCGAACTGCAGCGCCGCCCGAGTTGCGCCGGCGAGGTCGCCGACGCCCCAACCGCCGCCCGATACCGCAATGACCCGTCCCGTGGCCGGCAGCCCGAGCGCGCGCCGGGCATCGGAGCGCGAGCGGGCGGCGAGGAAGGCCGGAGCGGTGGGGGGCTTGGCCCAGCGGACGCTGCCGGGCCCGGCGATCTTCTCCACCTCCTCGGTGGACTCCGGGTGGGTGATGAAGTGCAGGTCGATGCCCGGGTGGGCCCAGAACTGCAGCCCCGCCAGGTCCGTGATCGACGAGTAGCAGGGGACGTTGAGCCGGCGTTTGCGCCGCAGCTCGCCCAGGACGGCGGTCACGCCGGGGTAGGTGGAGACGACCACGTCGGGGTCGTGGGCCTTGATGAGACGCATCAGCCCGCGCCGCCCCAAGAGGGTCAGCATCCTGCGCGAGAACCAGCGGGTGGGCCCGAAGTACATGAACAGCCGGTACTGCAGGTCGAACAGCCACGGCACGAAGGTGAACATGAAGGCCGAGTTCTCGCGCAGGAGCTTGGTCAGGATCGGGCCCATGGCGGGCAGGCCGTTGACAATCGAGACCTGCGCGTCGGGGTCCTCATCCCTGAACTCGCGCGCAACCGCGCGAGCGGGAAGATCGTGGCCCTCCCCGATGTCGGCGGAGATGATCAGGACCTGACGCGGCTTGGCCTCGGCGTCGGGCTCTCCGGCGGGGATGACCGCGGTGTCCTTCTCCTCCTTGGCCGCCTCGACCTGGGCCAGGCGCCAGTCGATGTACCGGCGCACGCCCTCGGAGAACGGCGTCCCCGCCCGCCACCCCAGCTCCTGCAGCGCCCGCTCCGAGGAGACGATCTTGCCCCCGAAGTCGCCCGGGCGGGCGGGGGTGTAGGTGATCTCGACGTCGCCCATCAGGTCGCGCACCGTCTCGGCGATCTGCTTGATGGTCACCGTCTCGTCGCTGGCCAGGTTGTAGACGCGGTTGACGGCGATGTCGTCCAGCCCGCGGGCGACGCCGTCAGCAAGGTCCTCGACATAGACGAACTTGCGACTTTGCATCCCGTCGCCCGCGAGCGTGAGCGGGTCGCCGGCCAGCGCCTTGTTGACGAAGGCGGGGATGACGGCCGCCTCGCGGGCGCGCGGGCCGTAGGGAATGCCGAAGCGCAGGATCGTGTAGTCGATCCCGTAGAGCTCCTGGTAGGCCTTGCAGTACAGCTCGCCGGCCAGCTTGGTGGAGGTGTAGAGGTGGCTGGGCGGAGGCAGCAGCGTCTCCTCGTCGACCTCCTCGGACTCGCAGTCCGAATACACCCAGATCGTCGACGCGTACACGATCCGCTTGACGCCGGCGCGCCGCGCGGCCTCGAGCACGGTCACCGTCCCGCGCGCGTTGACCCGCTCGGCGTCCTCGGGCGAGGCGTGGACGTCGTTGACGTCGGCGACGGCCGCCAGGTGGGCCACTGCATCGCAGGAGTGCAGGGCGCGCTCGAGCGCCTCGCGGTCGGTAATCGAGCCCAGCACCGTGTCGACGGGATGCTCGGGGTCCTGATGCCATGGCGACGGGCGCAGGTCGTAGATCACGGGCGTGTGACCCCGCGCGCGCAGCTTGTCGACCACGTGGGAGCCGATGAACCCCGAGCCGCCTGTGACGAGGACCCTCATGACGATTGGCCAGCCGGTCGGTAGTACAGAGGCGGGCAGGAGTGGTTCTGCGCCAGCCAGTCGGAGTTGGGCAGCTCGACATGGTGGCCCATGATCCGGTGGCAAGGCTCGTCGTAGACGCGGCCGGTCGAACGCTCCAGCCAGTCGAAGACGATGTACTTGTACAGGCCGGAGACCATTCCGTCGGGCAGCTCCAAGTGGGACCCGTACTGGGGATCGAGCCACTCCCGAGCGACCTCGTTCTTCCAGGCGACGATCTCGGGCAGACGCTCGATCTGGACGAGCCCCAGCGCGGCCGTGAACTCGCTCATGCGGAAGTTCAGCCCGGCCACGTCATAGGAGGGCTTGCCGTAGTTGCGGAAGTCCCGCGCATGAGCGAGGACCTCGGGGCGCCGGGAGACGAGCACGCCCCCCTCGCCGGTCGAGATCGTCTTGGTGGCGTACAGCGAGTACACCCCGGCGTCCCCCCACGTCCCGGCCCTGCGATCGTTCCAGGAGGCGCCGTGGGCGTGGGCGCAGTCCTCGATGAGGAAGATGCCGTGCTGGGCGCAGTAGGCCGCGATCCGCTCGACCTCGAAGGCGATATGCCCGCCGATGTGGACGAGGAAAGCCGCCCGCGGCTTGAACTCCTCGGCCGCCCGCTCGAAGTCCGCAAACGACATGCAGAGGTCCTCGCGGTTGCAGTCCACGAACTGCACCTCGGCGCCGGAGCGGATCGCCGCCAGGGGCGTGGCCATGAACGTGTTGGACGGGCACAGGACGGTCTCGCCCTGGACCCCGGCGAAATGCAGGGCCGCCATCGCTCCTCCAGCCCAGCTCGACATCGCCACCGCCGGCGCGCCGTTGTAGGCCTCCCAGGCCTCCTCGAAGCGCGCGTTGAGCCCGGCCTCCGACCACCGGTTGGAGTCCAGAACCTCGTCGATGAGCGCGTGCAGGCGCGCGCGGTCGCGCTGGTCGAACCCAATGGCGAAGCGCGCGAAGTCAGGGGCGCCTTGATGCGAAGCGGAAGCGGAAGCAGTGGTCATGGTCTGGGGATGGTGCGCCGGCTGCGCCGAGTCGATGTGGTCCTCCGCCCGGCCGGCGGTATCGACCTCTGCGCATTCCTAAACCAACCGGCCGGCCGGTGGCAAGCCTGTCAGACAGCCAGGACGGTATCGAGTTTGCGGCGTTCTAGCTCAGTGAGGATGTGCTTAAGCGCCACGGCGGTGCGGTGATGAGAGTTCCGGGCGCTGTAGAAGTCAGCATCGTGCAGGAGGATCACGTCGCCGGCGATCACGGCGCGCGTCGCCCTCCGGGCGATCCGGGCCGGTGTGGTGAACCTGCGCCAATCCTTGCCCCAGCGTGACCACAGCAGGGGCGCGAGGCCGGCCCGGCGAGCCGCGCGCAGCCCCGCCGCGCTGTAGATCCCGTAGGGGGGCCGGTGCCGCCCCAGGGCCATGCCCGTGGCGTCCTGAACGACGGCGATCCCGCGCGCGATATCCGCCTCCACAGTCGCGGGCGCCATCCGGAGCTGCAGGTGATGCCGGTACCCGTGCAGGGCCACCGCGTGCCCGGCGGTGGCGATGCGCGCGGCCAGCGCGGGGCGCCGCTCCACCTGCTCGCCCACCAGGAAGAAGGTGGCCCGGGCGCCGGCGGCAGCGAGCAGATCCAGAACAGCGGGCGTCCCCTCGGGGTGGGGCCCGTCGTCGAAGGTGAGCGCGACGCCGGGGGCGCCGTCGAGGGTGCGGGGAAGGTCGACCCCTCGGGCGGCGTCTCTGTTGATCGGTGCCAGTGCATAGCGAAACACCTGTCGATCATCGCTCAAACGGCGGTTGCGCTAGAAACGGGGCCGCGGTGAGCGCTGCCCCCGACCTGGACAAGTGGGTGCCCAAGCCCGCGCTGCGCGTGGTGCACCAGCGCGAGAGCTCGGTCGCCGCCGGGGAGCTGTGGCAGGCGGCACGTGAGGTGCGCCTGGCCGACACGGCGCTCCTGGGGCGCCTCGTGCGCTGGCGCATTCCGGACCTGCCGCGCGACCTCGCCTACGACGGCCTCTTCCGGCAGCCGCCGTTCCTGGTCCTGGAGGAAGGCGAGCATGCGCTGGTCTCCGGGCTGGTCGGGCGGATCTGGACGCTGCGCCGCGACTATCCCCGGCTGAGCTCTCCCGACGAGTTTGCGCAGTGGTCTCGCGGCGGGACCGCGCGCGTGGTTATCGCCAGCTGGGCGCAGGCGCGCGAGGGCGGGGGCTCGATGCTGGCCGTCGAGGCGCGGGTCGAGCCGGTAGGCGCTCAGGGCCGGCTCGGAGTAGCGGCGGTGCGCCCGGTCGTGCGGGCCTTCCAGCAGCTGGTGGGCTCTGACGGCATCAACGCCGCGGTGCGCCGGGCCGAGCGGCGCTGAGCACCGGGCGACGAGCGTCACACTGTCAGTCAACCTTTTCACCAGGGCAAGGGGTTGAGGCAGATGTGAGGATCAGATCCCAGACCGGCTCCCGCGCCCAGCGCGCCCGGGCGGACTTCGAGCAGTTCGTGGCCGCCTCCAGCGACGGGCTCCTGCGCACCGCCTATCTCGTGGCGTGGGATCCCGCCGAGGCCGAGGATCTCGTCCAGGACTGCCTGCTGGCGGTGGCGCGCCGCTGGCCCCGCGTCCGCGGGATGGAGCACCCCCACGCCTACGCGCGACGCGTCCTCATCAACCTGGCGCTGGATGGCGCCACGCGCCGGACCCGGCGCCGTGACGAGCTCGCCGCCAACGGCTCGGTGGCGGCCGCGGAGCTCGCCGACGACTCCTCGGCGCGGCGCCTGCACGCCGTGGGCGTGCGCGCGGAGCTCATCCAGGCGCTGGGCACGCTGCCGCCGCGCCAGCGGGCGGTCCTGGTGCTGCGCTACTTCGAGGACCTGAGCGAGGCCCAGGTCGCCGAGCTTCTCGGGTGCTCGCTGGGAACGGTCAAGAGCACCGCCTCGCGCGGGCTCACCCGGCTACACGGCGCCCTCTCCCCTGACATCCCACTGAGCACGAAGGAGCAGACGCGATGATCGAGCAACTGGAATCGGAGCTGCGCTCGGCGCTCCGGGCCCGAGCCGGCGAACTCCCGGACGGCGCGGTCAGACGGGTGCGGTCGCGCGACTACCGACCCCGTACGCGTGACCTGCGGCCGCCGGTGGCCGCCGGCGTGGTCGTGACCGCCGCGGCGGCGGCGGCGGCCATCCTGCTCGTGGATCTTGGACCGAGCACGTCAGAGGCCTTCGCCGGATGGACCCCTAGCCCGACCCGCGCCCCGGCGGCACAGGTGACCGGCGCCAAGGGTGATTGCGCCTCGCGGCTGGACGATTTCTCAACCAGATCGGCCAAGGCGATGAAGGCCGCCGGGATCAAGAACCTCCCCACGATCCGCGAGATGACGCCGGTGCTCATCGACACGCGCGGACCATTCACGTTCGTGATCTACAGCGGTGCCAACGGGGCCAACGGGACGTGCATCTCCGGTCCGGAATTCACCTCGTTGTCGACGCGCTCGGCCGGCGGCGCGCCCGCACCTCCGGCAGGCAAGGTCGTCGCCTTCTTCCAGGCTCACACCGCGCACGGCGCCGACGCGTACTCGTTCGTCGAGGGTCACGCGGGCGCCGGTGTGACGGCGGCGACCCTGCTCCTCAGCGATGGATCGAAGGTGCAGGCGACGGTACGAGACGGCTGGCTGCTGGCGTGGTGGCCGGGCTCGGCCCAATTGGTGTCCGCGCAGGTGACGACGGCCGGCGGCACCTCGACGCAGCCCTTTGACGCCCGCGCGACGGCTCCGTGCCCGCCGCCGCCGGCCGGCAGCACCACTCCGGCCGACACGATGTGCGCCGGCGGGTTCGGCGGCCAGGGCCAGGGCCAGGTGACCGGCTCGTCGGCGATCCAGAGCGCCGGCTCGCGCCCGGGACCGGCGTCGGGAGCCGCGTCGAGCGCGGGCAGCGGTAACTGAAGCCGATGCCCCTCGAGGGGGAGGTCGTGTGCCAAGGCGGGCACACCCGCCCCCTCCTCTCCGCGCGCGGGTCTAACGTGGGGGCGTGACCTTCGACGACGAGGTGACCGTCCGCCACGTCCGCTATGCCAACGAGCAGACGGGCTGGGCGGTGCTCGACGCGGCCGGCCAGGACGGCACCCCGGTCGCCCTCGTCGGGCCGCTCGTCCACCTCGAGCAGGGCGAGCGGGCCCGGATCATGGGCGACTGGGTCAACGACAGCCGCTACGGACCGCAGGTCAAGGTGTCCGAGGCGCGGCCGCTGCCGCCCGAGGATCCGGCGACGCTGGCCGGCTACCTGCAGCGGATCAAGCACGTGGGAGCTCGCCGCGCCGCCGACCTGGTGCAGCGCTTCGGGGTCGGGCAGGTGCTCGACGCCATCGACCGGGACCCGGTGCACGCCTTCGGCCAGGTGGGCCTGCGGGCCGCGCGGGCGCAGGAGGCGGCCGAGTCCTGGCAGAAGCTGCGCGTCACGCGGCGGCTGCACCTGCTGCTCGCTCCCCACGGCCTGGCCTACCTGGCGTCGCGCATCCACGAGCACTACGGCGATGGCGCCCACGCGCTCATCACCCGCGATCCGTACCAGCTCACCAGCATGTTCGGCGTCGGGTTTGCCATCGCGGACCGGATCGCTCGCGCGTCGGGGACGCCGCCTGACAGCGCCCAGCGCGAGCGGGCGGCCGTGATGCACGCGCTGGCCGAGGCCGAGCGTGGCGGATCGGCCTGCCTGCCCGCGTCCGAGCTACGCGACGAGGCCGCGCACTTGCTGGGCACAGATCCGGCCCCCGGCGTGCTGGAGGCACTCGAGGCTGACGGCCACGTGGTGCGCGAGGAGGAGTGGGTCTACCGGCGCGCCACCGCCGAGCTCGAGGCCGAGCTGGCGGCGCGCGTGGATGCGCTCATCGCGGGTGAGGCCAGCGAACGCCTGGGCACCTCGCGGCGGGCGTCCGGCGCCGAGGTGCCCGGCGAGCTGACCGAGGAGCAACAGGCGGCGCTGGGGTCGGCCTTCGCGCACCGCCTGTCGGTGATCACCGGCGGCCCGGGGACGGGCAAGACCGCGTCGATCAAGACGATCGCCGCCCGCGCCACCGAGCGCGGCGCCCGCGTGATGCTGGTGGCGCCCACGGGACGCGCGGCCGTGCGCATGACCGAGGCCAGCGGACTGCGGGCCCGCACCGTCCACTCCGCGCTGGGCTGGATCCCGGGTGAGGGGCCCACCCATGACGAGCAGGACCCGCTGACCTGCGACCTGCTCATCGTCGACGAGACCTCGATGGCCAACCTGGAGCTGCTGGTGACGCTGCTGCGCGCCGTGGGCGACCGCACTCACGTGGTGCTGGTGGGAGACGCCGACCAACTGGCCCCGGTGGGCGCGGGCAAGCCGTTCGCCGAGCTGGTGGGATGCGAGCGCGTGCCGGTGACCAGGCTCACCCACATCTTCCGCCAGGCCGCCGACAGCATGATCGTGCAGGGCGCGCACGCCATCCGCGGGGGCAGCGCGCCCGCTTTCGCGGCGGCGCCGGAGATGCGCCGCGACCTGTTCCTCGTCGAGCGCCCCTCGCCCCGAGCTGCGCTGGAGGAGATCGTCTCGCTGGTGGCCGAGCGCCTGCCCGCCCACTACGACGTGGACCCGGTGCGCGACATCCAGGTCTTCGCCCCTGTCTACCGCGGCGACCTCGGCATCGACGCGCTCAACCGGGCGCTGCGCGCCGCCCTGAACCCCGACGGCAGGCCGGTGCGCGGTGGCCGCCTCAGGATCGGCGACAAGCTCATGATGACCGGGCGCAACCTGCACGACCTGGGGCTGATGAACGGCACCGTTCTGCGCCTGCTCGACGAGACCGGCAGCGATGCCTCAGATGATGACGATGAGGCCGCCCTCATCCTCGGCGCCGAGGACGCCGTCTTCCGCCTCGCCCCCGAGGACGCCGACCGCCTCGCCCTCGCCTATGCCTGCTCGGTGCACCGCGGGCAGGGGATCGAGCTGCCGGTCGCGGTCATCGTCGCCCACCCAGCCGCGGGCGCGTTCTTCCTGCGCCGCGAGATGCTCTACACCGCGATCACCCGGGCCCGTTTGGCCACCGTCATCGTGGGCAGCCGCGAGGTGGTGGCGCGGGCGGCGCGGAC
>DASXJW010000074.1:0-4537 GCA_036497165.1 Solirubrobacteraceae bacterium | reverse complement strand
CCGGGCCCACCGCTACGGCCACGGCCGCCGCCGGGACCACCGGGACCGCCACCGCGACCACGGCCGCCGCCGGGGCCACCGGAACCGCCGGGACCACCGGGACCGCCACCGCGACCACGTCCACCGGCGCCGCCGGGGCCACCCGAACCACCCGGACCACCGCTACGACCGCCGGGGCCACCCGAACCACCCGGACCGCCGCCACGACCACGACCGCCGGGGCCACCGGGGCCACCAGGCCCGCCGCGACCGCCCGGGCCGCCGCGACCGCCACGACCGCGGCCGCCTCCGTCGCGGCCGTCACGTCCGCCGCGCCCGTCGCGTCCACCGCGCTCGGGCGCCTGGGGTGAAGGCTCGTCCATGATCGTCAGGTCGGCGCCGGTGTAGCCCACGGGCATGATCTCGCCCTTGTTGATCCAGCACTTGACGCCGATGCGCCCGAACGTGGTGCGGGCCTCGTGGAAGCCGTAGTCGATGTCGGCGCGCAGCGTGTGCAGGGGGACACGGCCGTCGGAGTAGCCCTCGGTCCGCGCCATCTCGGCGCCGCCGAGGCGGCCGGAGACCTGGACCTTGACGCCCTTGGCGCCCGAGCGCATGGCGCTGGTGAGCGCGCGCTTCATGGCGCGCCGGAAGGCGACGCGGTTCTGCAGCTGCTCGGCGATCGACTGCGCCACCAGGCGCGCGTCGAGCTCCGGCCGCTTGATCTCCAGGATGTTGACCTTGACCTGCTTGTTGGTGATCCGGTGCAGATCACGCCGCAGCTGATCCACCTCGGAGCCCGACTTGCCGATCACGATCCCCGGCCGCGCCGTGTGGATGTTGACCTCGACCTCGGTGGGGTTCTTGCGAATGGTGATGTCCGACAGACCGGCGTGCGACAGGCGGCCCACGATGTGCTCGCGGATCTGCGTGTCCTCATGGAGGAAGTCCGCGAAGTTGCGCTCGTTGAACCAGTTGGACTTCCAGTCGTGGATGTAGCCCACGCGGATGGATTCGGGATGAACTTTCTGACCCATGGTCTTGTGTTTAGTCCTTTGGCGTGAGCAAGATCGTCAGGTGACTGGTTCGCTTGCGGATCCGGGTCGCGCGGCCCATCGCGCGCGGCCGGAACCGCTTGATCGTCGGACCCTCGTCGGCGTGCACCGCCTTGACGTACAGGTCCTCGCCCACGAGCTCGTGATTGTGCTCGGCGTTGGCGACCGCGGATTCGAGCAACTTGCTCCAATCCTGCGCGATCGCACGCGGCGTGAGAGCCAGGATAGCTCGCGCCTCCTCGACGGACTTGCCGCGGATGTGGTCGCACACCAGCCGGGCCTTGCGCGCGGAAGACCGCACGTACTTGGCCTGGGCCCGGACGACGGGCACGGGCAGATCCGGGTCGCGGCGCGCGCGGCGGCGCGACGGCGCCGCGCGCGATGGTCTCGCGGGCCTGGGCTCCTCCTCGGCGACCGGCTCCCGCGCGGCGACATCCTCGTCGGACTCGGGCTCCTCGCCGGCGGCCTCGGCCTCGGCTTCATCCTCGGCCTCTGCGGCGGCCGCGAGCTCCGGATCGGCGGGCGCCTCCTCCGCGGCCTCAGGAGCAGTGGTCTGCTCGGCGGCAGTGGTCTCCTCGGCAGCGGGCTTGCGCCGGCGGCGCCGCGGCTTGGCCGCGGGCGCCTCCTCGGCCTCGGGCTCGGGGGCGTCTGCCTCGGGCGCGTCGGCGCCGGCGGCCGCAGCGTCGGCGGCGACGGCCTCCGTCTGCTCGGGCGCGGCGGTCTCGGTCTCCTCGCCGGTCGGCTCGGTCTCCTCGGTCGTGTCGGGCTCTTCGGTGCTCATCGCCGCTTTCCGGTTCCGGCGTGCCCGCGGTACAGACGCGTGGGCGCGAACTCCCCGAGCTTGTGGCCCACCATCGACTCAGAGACGAACACCGGCACGTGCTTGCGCCCGTCATGGACCGCGATGGTGTGGCCCACCATCTCGGGGAAGATGGTGGACGTGCGTGACCAGGTGCGGACCATGCGCTTCTCGCCCGAGGTGTTCATGGCCTCGATGCGCGCCATCAGCCGCTCCTGTACGAACGGCCCCTTCTTGCTCGAACGGCTCATCGCTTCTTCCCTCGTCTACGACCACGCACGATGTACTGGTCGGATCGCTTGTTCTTCTGGCGGGTGCGGTATCCCAGCGTGGGGACGCCCCAGGGGGTCACCGGGTGACGACCCGGGGTCGTCGACCCCTCGCCTCCGCCGTGGGGGTGGTCGACCGGGTTCATCGCCGTGCCGCGCGTCTGCGGGCGCACGCCCATGTGGCGCTTGCGGCCGGCCTTGCCGATCTTGACGTTCTGATGATCCGAGTTGCCGATCGTGCCGACGGTCGCGCGGCACTCGGCGCGAACCATCCGCATCTCCCCGGACGGCAGGCGCAGGGTGGCGTAGTCGCCCTCCCTGGCCAGGAGCTGCACCCCGGTGCCGGCCGAGCGGGCCATCTGGCCGCCGCGCCCCGGCGTCAGCTCCACGTTGTGGACGATCGTGCCGGGAGGGACGTTGGCCAGCGGCAGCGCGTTGCCCACGCGGATGTCCGCGCCCGGGCCCGACACGACGGTCGCGCCGACGCGCAGACGGTTGGGGGCCAGGATGTAGCTCTTCTCGCCGTCGGCGTAGTGCAGCAGCGCGATGTAGGCGGACCGGTTGGGGTCGTACTCGATGTGGGCGACCTTGGCCGGGATCCCGTCCTTGCGCCGCTTGAAGTCGATCTTGCGGTACAGGCGCTTGGCTCCGCCGCCGCGATGGCGGGCCGTCTTGCGGCCGTTGGAGTTGCGCCCGCCGGACTTCTTCAGCCCCTCGGTGAGCGACTTCTCAGGAGTCGAGCGGGTGACCTCGGCGAAATCGGGGTACGAGACGAAGCGCAGTCCCGGAGAGGTCGGCTTTGGCTTGCGAATGGGCATCAGTCCTCCGCGGGTCTCACTCCGGCGCCTCGAACGCCTGGAAGATCGGGATTGTGTCGCCCTGGCGCAGCTGGACGATGGCCTTCTTCCACTGCCGGGTGCGGCCGGCGGTCTGACCGCGGCGCTTGGGCTTGGACTTCACCGAGGCGGTGCGGACCTCCACCACCTTGACGTCCCACAGCTGCTCGACGGCCTGCCGGATCTGGGTCTTGTGCGCGCGGTCGTGGACGCGGAAGGTGTACTTGCCGGCCTCGGCGAGCACGAACGACTTCTCCGAGACGACGGGACGGATGATGACCTGGCTGGGGTCCATTACGCGGCCTCCTCGGCGTCGGTGCCGGCGCCCGCCCGCTCGCGGGTCGCGGCGGTCCGGGCCACCAGCTGCTCCAGCGCCGCCTCGGACACGAGCAGCGTCGCCGCCCGGATGACGTCGGCCACGCCGGCGTCCGCGACCGGCATCACGGCGACCCTGTGGATGTTGCGAAACGACAGTCCGGCGTTGGCCTCGTCCTCGGACAGCAGCACGAGGGTCGAGCCGGCCTGGTCGGCCGAGAGCCAGCCGTCCAGGAGGTCGGCAGCCTGCTTGGTCGACGGGGCATCGAACACCGTGGCATCGAACACGGCCAGCGACTCGCGCTCGGCGTGCACTGACAGCGCCGAGCGCAGCGCGGCGCGGCGGGCCTTGCGGTTGACCTTGACGGTGTAGTGACGCGGCTGCGGGCCGAAGACGGTGCCGCCGCCGGTCCACACCGGCGAGCGTGAAGAGCCGGCGCGGGCACGGCCGGTGCCCTTCTGGCGCCAGGGCTTGGCGCCGCCGCCCGAGACGTCGCCGCGGGTCTTGGTGGCGTGGGTGCCCTGCCGGCGCGCGTTGAGCTCGGCGCGAGCGGCCTCGTGCACCAGCGACATGTTGAAAGCGGCCTCGAAGGCGGTGGCATCGAGGGTGGCCGACCCGCCGCCGAGCTTGGGCGCGGTCCTAGGCATCGGAGCGCACCTCCACGGTCGAGCCGGTCGGGCCGGGCACGGCGCCGCGCACCAGCATCAGGTTGCGATTGGGCATGATCTCCACGATCGTCAGGCCGCGCTGGGTGACACGTCCGCCGCCCATGCGCCCGGGGCCGCGCAGACCCTTGGGCACGCGCGACGGCGTTGCCGAGGCCCCGATCGATCCGGGGGCACGGACGTTGTGGGAGCCGTGGGATTTGGGCCCACTCTTGAAGTTGTGGCGCTTGATCGTGCCGGCGAACCCCTTGCCCTTGGAGGTGCCCGACACCTTGATCTTCTGGCCGACCTCGAAGGCGTCGACGGTAACGGTCTCCCCGACCAGCAGCTCGCGGGCCGCGTTGCGGAACTCGACCACGTGACGGTGCGCCGAGGCGTCGGCCTTCTTGAGGTGACCGAGCTCGGCCTTGGTCAGAGCCTTCTCCTTGCACGCCCCGAAGGCCAGCTGGACGGCCTCGTAGCCGTCGCGCTCGGGGGTTCGGATGGCGGTGACCGGGCAGGGGCCGGCTTCGAGCACGGTGACGCGCTCGACCTTCCCGTCATCCAGGAACCGCTGGGTCATCCCGAGCTTCTTGGCGAGGATCGCGGGCATCAGGAGGCGAGGCGGATCTCGATGTC
>DASXJW010000073.1:0-10942 GCA_036497165.1 Solirubrobacteraceae bacterium | reverse complement strand
CGGCTCGTCCCCGCCAGGAAGCACAGATCCTGGGAGTCGACCTTGGCCGCCACCGGCAGGCCCGCGTCGGCCGCGATCTGTCGTACGTCGGGCTTGCGCAGCTCGCCGAGGGGGAAGCGCATGTGGGCCAGCGACTCGGGCCTGAGCGCGGCCAGCATGTAGGTCTGGTCCTTGGCGCTGTCGACGGCGGCGCGCAGCAACGGGCCCCGCGCGTCGTCTGCCTCGGCGGTGCGCGCATAGTGGCCGGTGGCCAGGCGGGCGCAGCCCAGGCGATCGGCCAGATCGAGCATGGCGTCGAGGCGGACGTGGCCGTTGCAGCCCACGCACGGGTTGGGGGTCTCGCCCGCGGCATAGCCGGCGATGAACGGCTCCACCACGCCGGCGCGGAACTCGTCGCGCAGGTCGATGGTGAGATGCGGCAGGCCCATCTGGTACGCCAGCGAACGTGCCTGGGCCACTGCGGTGGCCGAGCAGCAGCTGCGCTCGGCATCGTTCTCGGCGTCGGCCCACAGCTCAAGCGTGACGGCGATCGTCTCACCGGCCTGGGCGCACAGGTGGGCGGCGACGGCGCTGTCGACGCCGCCGCTCATCGCGACCAGCGTGGCCCCGCTGCCGGGTGGGCACGGGATGCGCGCGCCGGCCCGGACCGCGGCGCCGAGCGCCCGGGCCAGCGCGTCGGCGGCCAGCTCGGCGGCATGCAGCTTGCCGGGGCTCAGGCCGCCGAGCTCCTTGGCGATGTCGTGGAGGCCGATTCGGGCGGCGGTGAGGATCGGGGCCTGCCTGGCCAGCGTGACGGCGACGCTGGCGGCAGCCGTCGCCGTCCCGCAGCCGCGCGCGTCAAAGCCGGCGTCGAGGACCCGATCGCCGTCGACGGCGATCCTCAGCGTGATCTCGTCGCCGCAGGCGTAGCCGCCGGCGACGGCCTCGTGCCCGTGCGCAGGGCGGTGGCCGCGGCCCTGAGGCGAGGTCAGATGGTGCTCGAACGCGAGGGCGTCCATGGCCTACCGCAGTCGTAGGCCGAGCTCGCGCAGCTGGATGTCGTCGACGGGGGCGGGCGCGCCGGTCAGCGGATCGGCGCCGCTGGTGGATTTCGGGAAGGCGATCACCTCGCGAATGTTGTCGCGCCCGGCCAGGAGGGCCACGATCCGATCGATGCCGAAGGCGATGCCGCCGTGGGGCGGGGCGCCGTACCTCAGCGCGTCGAGCAGGAAGCCGAAGCGCAACTGCGCCTCATCCTCGCTGATGCCGATGAGGTCGAAGATCCGCGACTGCACGTCGATGCGGTGGTTACGGATCGAGCCACCGCCGATCTCGTTGCCGTCGAGCACGAGGTCATAGGAACGTGACAGGAGCGCCGCGGGGTCGTCCATGTCGCCCACCGTGGCCGGCTTGCCCGCCGCGGTGGCGGGCGCCGTGAACGGGTGATGCTCGGCGTCCCAGCGCTGCTCGTCGGGCTTGTAGGTGAACATCGGGAACTGGATGACCCAGCGGATGTCGTGCGCGCCCTCCGGGACGAGGTCAAAGCGTCGCGCCATCTCCAGCCGCAGCGCGCCCAGGACCTGGCCGGCGGTCGCGGCCTGGTCGGCGACGATGAACAGCACGTCGCCCGGCGTGGCCTGCAGCGCCTGAGTGATGGCGGCGATCTCGGCCGGCGTGAGGAACTTGGCGATCGGCGAGCGCCAGGACGCACCGTCGTCCTCCACGAAGGCCCACACCAGGCCCTTGGCGCCGTGCTGCTTGGCCAGGTCGGTGAGACCGTCGAGGTCTGAGCGGGTGAGCTCGCGCGCGCCGGCGTTGATGCCGCGGACCACCCCGCCGCCCTCGAGCGCGCCGGAGAACACCTTGAACTCGCTGCCCGCCACCGCCGCGCCGAGGTCCTTGAGCTCCAAGCCGAAGCGCGTGTCGGGTCGATCGGAGCCGAACCGGCCGACGGCCTCGGCGTGGGTCATCCGCGGCCACGGTGGGGCGGGGACGTCCAAGCCGGCCTGCGCGAACACGGCTCCGATCGCGGCCTCGCCGGCCTCGAGCACGTCCTCCTCCTCGACGAAGGCCATCTCCACGTCGAGCTGAGTGAACTCGGGGAGTCGGTCGGCACGGGCGTCCTCGTCGCGGAAGCAGCGGACGATCTGGTAGTAGCGCTCGAAGCCGCCGATCATCAGCAGCTGCTTGAACAGCTGCGGTGATTGGGGCAGCGCGTAGAACGACCCTGGCGCGATCCGGGCCGGCACGAGGAAGTCACGGGCGCCCTCGGGGGTGGAGCGGGTGAGGAACGGGGTCTCGATCTCGAGGAAGTCGCGGTCGTCCAGGACGTCGCGGATGACCTTGATGACGTGGTGGCGCAGCGCGATGGCCTCCTGCATCGGCCGGCGGCGCAGGTCCAGGGTGCGGTGGCGCAGGCGCAGGTTCTCATCCACGGCGCCGTCCTCGTCGATCGGGAACGGCGGCGTCTCGGCGTCGGCGAGGATCTCCATCTCGGTCACGGCGATCTCGATCTCACCGGTGGCCAGGTTGGGGTTGACGTTCTCGGGTGCGCGCCGCGTGACCGCGCCGGCCGCCGTGACGACGTCCTCGGAGCGCAGCTTGTGCGCTTCGGCGTGGGCCTCGGGAGCGGTGGCGGGGTTGAAGACCAGCTGCACGATCCCCGAGCGTTCGCGCAGGTCGATGAAGATCAGACCGCCGTGGTCGCGGCGCCGATGCACCCAGCCCGAGACGCGGGCCGTGGTTCCGGCCCGGGCGGCGTCGAGCGCGCCGGCCCAGGTGTCGCGGAAGGTGTTGGCGCGCGGCGCGTGGTTCACGCGACCCGACTCCCGCGCAGGATCGCCGGGATGACCGCGGCCGGCTCGAGCTCGGTCTGATCTCCCGCTTCCATGTCCTTGAGGCTGATCTGCATCGGGTCGTCGATGATCGCAACGTAGCGCGCGCCAAGGCGGTCCGCGTGCTTGAGCTGGCCCTTGAGCCCCCGCCCGGCGAGCTCCATCTGGGCGCGCAGGCCCGCGCGACGGGCGTCGTTGGCGAGCATGAAGGCGGCCCGATACGCCGGCGAGGCGTCACCATCGGTGGCCTTCGGCACGGCGACGAACAGGTCGACCACCTCGGCTCCGACCGGCTGCTCACCGGCCGCCAGCAGCATCCGCTCCACCCCGGCGGCCCATCCGACCCCGGGGGTGGGCGATCCTCCCAGCTGCTCGAGCAGGCCGTCGTAGCGGCCGCCGCCGCCCACGGCCGACTGAGCGCCCAGGGCGTCGGAGGTGAACTCCCACAGGGTGCGGGTGTAGTAGTCCAGGCCGCGAACCAGCGTCGGATCGAGCTCGTAGACGATGCCGGCGTCGGTGAGCAACTCCTTGACGCGCTCGAAGTGCTCGGCGTCCTCGGGGGCGAGGCGGTCGAGCAGGATCGGCGCATTGCGCATCGTCTCCCGCGTGCGGCGGTCGTCGGCGTCAAAGGCCCGCATCGGGTTGAGGTCGATCCGGCTGATGACCTCGGCCGAGAGGCCGTCCTCGTGCGCGTGCAGGTATGCCGCCAGCTCCTCGCGGTACTCACGCCGGGTCGCGGCCGTGCCCAGGCTGGACAGGCGCAGGTGCAGGTCCTTGACCCCCACGGCGTGCAGCAGGTCGGCCAGCAGGACGATGAGCTCCGCATCGGTCTCCGGCGCGGCGGAGCCGATCGCCTCGGCACCGACCTGCCAGAACTGGCGGTAGCGGCCCTTCTGGGGCGCCTCGGCCCGGAAGAAGCTCGACAGGTACCAGAGCTTGACCGGCTGGGGCTGCTTGTGCATCCCATGCTGCAGGTAGGCGCGGCCCACCGGGGCGGTGCCCTCGGGGCGCAGCGTCATCGAGCGGCCGCCCCCGTCATCGAAGCTGTACATCTCCTTCTGGACGATGTCGGTCGCCTCCCCCACCCCGCGGGCGAACAGCTCCGTCGCTTCGAAGGTGGGGGTCTCGATGCGCCCGTAGCCGGCGGCGCCGAGGATCCGGCGGGCGTGCTCCTCGAGCACGGCGCGGCGCGCGGCGTCGGGCGGGAGCACGTCGAATGTGCCTCGTGGGGCCTGAAGCGAGCTCATACGCGCGCTTTGGAGCTTAGGAATGGTGCGATCGCGGGTTCGGCCGCGATGTCGCGCTTGAGATGACGAGGCTCGGGGGCCGCTGGCCGAGGACGCAGGAACCGACGCGTAGCGGCGCTACGCGAGGTTCCGAGGACATGGGCCAGCGGTCATCCGAGACCGTCATTTCAGGTGGGACGTCGTGGTCGGACCCGCTAGGTCGCGCAGGAACGGGTTGCTGTCGCGCTCCGCGCCCAGCGACGTGATGCCCATGTGCCCCGGGTAGACGGTCGTCTCGGCGGGATAGGCCTTCATGAGGGAGTCGATGGAGCTCAGGAGGGTGGGCCAGTCGCCGCCCGGCAGATCGACGCGGCCCACCGAGCCCTGGAACAGGACGTCGCCGGAGAAGATGGCGTCGCTGTCGCGGACGGCGTAGGCGACGTGACCGGGGCTGTGGCCCGGCACGAATGACACCTCGAACTGCATCCCGGCCAGGTTCAGCGTCTCGCCGCCCTTGACCGTCTCGTCGGCGTCGTAGCTCTCAAACGGTCCAAAGCCGGGCAGGCGCATGTAGCCGTTGATATCGGCCAGGATGTGCGTCTCCAGCTCCGGGCAGTACACGGGCGCGCCCGTGGCGCGGGCCACCGGGGCCACCGCGCCCACGTGGTCGAAGTGCGTGTGGGTGAGCAGGATGGCCTCGACGGTCGTGATGCTCAGCGCCTCGAGCGCGCCGAGCAGCCGCTCGGCTTCATCGCCGGGGTCGACCATGACGGCGTGGTCAGCGTCGGCGAGCCGGACGATGTAGGCGTTCTCCTGCACCGGCCCGACCGTGAACATCCGGACGTCGATCACCGGTTCTGCAGCTGCTTTCGCTGGTAGCGCCGGTACATCCAGCTGTCGAGGTAGTAGCCCGACGGGATGTAGAGCAGCATGGCCAGCAGCGCGAACACGAGCGCCGGCACGACCCGGAACTTGTTGGTCACCAGCAGGAAGACGAAGATGAGGCCGGTGGCCAGCAGCGCCTTCTTGATCGCCCCGTTCCACGTCGGCGGCTTGGGCTGGCGGCCCTGAGCCCGGGTGGCCTGTTGCTGGCGCTTGCGCTCCTCCGGCGTCGGTGGGCGCCCGGTGCGTCCGCGCGCCTCGACCGTTCCGGCGGCGTTGCCGCGATGCTTGCTCCGGCGCTTGCGCTTGGTCTGTGCCATGTGTCCTCTGCAGCTTACGCGCTGAGCGCGTGCCTTTGTAGGGATTGCTCGATGGTGGCGTAGCCGCGCAGCGGAACCTCGTCGGGGAAGCCGTCGAACGCGGCCTCGGGGGCGAGGCCGACGAGCTCGGCGCCGCGGACCGGCGCGTGCCGCGCCACCGCCTCGATGACGCCGCGCAGCGGCGTCGCCCGGTGGTCCTCGACGTTGGTGGACACCTGGGCCAGGCCGGACTCGGCC
The DNA here is from genome assembly GCA_036497165.1 of Solirubrobacteraceae bacterium. Lineage (GTDB taxonomy): Bacteria > Actinomycetota > Thermoleophilia > Solirubrobacterales > Solirubrobacteraceae > Palsa-465. The sequence continues at coordinate 5,464 of DASXJW010000073.1, read as the reverse complement.
AGCCACAGCCCGATGGCCCGGAGCCCGGGGAGGCCCTCGTCGCCGCCCTCGCGGATGTGGCGCGCGATCTGCCTGGCGTCCTCGAGCGTGGCCGGTTGCGCGAGCTCGACGTTGAAGGCGACCAGCGGCGGCCGGGCGGCGACGAGGACGGCGCCGGCGGTGCCATGGAGGTCCGGCGGTCCGAAGTCAGGTCTGAGCTCTCCGGCCTCGATGCGCCGCTGCAGCTCGGCGGGACCGCCGCGGCGCAGCTGCGCCCGCGTGCGGCCGTCCGCCAGTGCGCCGTAGAGGAAGACGGGGAGGTCGAGCTCGGTGGCGAGGCTGTCGGCGAGCACGAGCGCCTCCGCGGCGGCGGCGCCGCGGTCCTCGTCGTTGAGGTAGATGATCGGGGCCACGTCCAGAGCGCCCACGCGCGGGTGGACTCCCTCGTGGGCGCCGAGGTCGACGGACTGGACCGCTGCTCTCGCGCCGCGGACGACGGACTTTGCCAGTTCACCGGGAGGGCCCGCGAGCGTATAGGCGCTGCGGTGGTGGTCGGCGTCGGAGTGGACGTCGAGCAGGGCCGGCCCGAAGGCGTGGGCGATCCGGTCGATCGTGGCCTGGTCCCTGCCCTCCGAGACATTGGGGTATGCCAGCAGAGTCACCGTCAAGGGCGCCGCATCATACGGCGCGGCAAGCCGCTTTCACCGGTCACCTTCACCCGTGCGGGAAGCGAGCCGCCCACGTCTCGCGCGGGATGCGCGCGGCGTTGGTCACGTAGGCGAGGGTCCGGTACCAGCCGGTAGCGCCTAACGGCTCGCCATCTCGTCGATGCAGACCGTGGCGGCGACGATCAGCGCGTCGTCCTCACCCGGCGCGATCTCGATCCCGTAGGTGTCGCGGATGCGGAACCAGCGCTTGGAGATCTCCGCCACCTTGTTGCCGTCGCGCTCGATCTCGTATTCGTGGTCGACGATGTTGCCCTTGGCGCTGAGCTCCCCGCCCTGCGACAGCTCGATCGAGAACCGGTCGCGCAACGGGGTGATGAGCGCCTTCTTGATCGTCGCCACCGTGTCGTCGCCGCGCTCGACCTCCATCGTGTCCCGGACCCGCAGCTTCTTCTCCTGGATCTTGAACAGCTCATCCCCGGACGGGTCCTCCAGGATGAACGTGCTGCGGACTCGCAGCGCCTTGCCGTCCACCTTGAACGCCCGATCACCGCCCTCGGTCTCCACCCAGTAGTCATCCCCGATGGCGAACAGCTTCTCGCGCATGCGGTAGCGCGTGCCCCCCGGCTCGTGGTGCCGACGCAGAAGTCCCATCGCTCCGCTCCCTTTCGATCGCTCGGGGAGCAGTCTTCAGCGCGATCGCGCTCGCCGCAATGGTGCGGGCACGCCAATCGTCGGAGGCGGCGCGCGCCGAGCCCGGGGCCGGGGACCGCCGATACACTGCGCCCCTCCCCCGCCGGAGTAGCTCAGTCGGTTAGAGCAGCGGAATCATAATCCGCGTGTCGGGGGTTCGAGTCCCTCCTCCGGCATCGGTGTATTTGCAGGCAAGTGTCGCGTTTGCAGGGGTTTCGCCTGATTTGGCTCTCGGGCAGGCGACCGGTACGAACCGCTATGAACCGCTCGCTGGCTGACAAGAGTCAGCTCCCGCCACCGTCCGGCGGACGGCGTGCCAGGCGTCGGGCGACCAGCCTGTTCCAGCCCGCGTGTGGCGCGCTTTCGCGATTGGTTCGAGCTGGCTCAGTGTCGGCCAGGCCGGCGCGCCTCTGGATAAGGTGCGCGATCGGTGACGGCCGGCGACACGCAACCCTTTGAAGGTGGTGGGCTGGTCCGGATCCTGCCCCGGGCCAACGTCGTCAAGATCGGAGCGCAGAGCCTGATCGACCGTGGGCGGTCGGCGGTATTTCCGGTGGTGGAGGAACTCGGCGCCAACGCCGCCGAGCATCAGCTGATCATCGGTGTCGGGGCCGGGACCCGCGCGCGCCACATGTACGACCTGACCTCCAAGCTCGGCCTGCCCACCGGCCTGATGGCAACCCTGGCGAGCGGTGTCTCCGAACAGAACGCGATGATGATCGCGGCCCTCATGGCTCGCTATGACGCCGTCCGTCTCGCCAAGTCGGAATTCACCCAGCTGCCGATGTGTTTGGCAGCTGGATCCCCGGTCATCGTCACCGGCTCCCCGCCCTATCACTGGTGGGAGCCGCCGCCGAGCGTCGGTCGTTTGCCCGAGTACCGCACGGACAGCGGCGTCTATCTCATCGCCGAGGCGTTCGGGGCGCGGTCGATGATCTACCTCAAGGACGAGGACGGCCTCTACACCGACGATCCCAAGAAGAACCCCGATGCCACGTTCATCCCGCGGATCAGCGTCCGCGACCTCATCGCGCGCGACTTCGACGAGCTCGTCATCGAGCGCAAGGTCCTGGAGATGATGGTCTTCGCCCGCTGGGCCCGTGAGATCCAGATCGTCAACGCGCTCATCCCGGGCAACGTCACCCGCGCGCTCAACGGCGAGCACGTCGGCACGATCATCACCGCTGATGGGTAGCTCAGGTCGCTCGGCCGAGATCTCGGGCGCGCGCCATCTCGCGTCGCGCCTGCGCGCCGAATCGCTGCAGAGCCGCGACATTCTGCGCCGGACAGACGAGGCATCGGTCCGGCCGCTGCTGCCCGACGTGACGGTGGTCAAGGTGGGTGGTGCCAGCATCCTCGACCGCGGGCCTGAGGCGCTGCTGCCCGTCATCTGCGAGCTCGGGGAGCTCAGCGCCGATCACTCCCTGCTCATCACCGCCGGCGAGGGCGCCCGTGCGCGCCACGCCTACGAGATCGCGACCGATCTGGGCCTGCCGACCGGGATGCTCTCCATCCTGGGCAACTCGGTGTCCGGGCAGAACGCTCAGATCATCAGCGCGCTGATGATGGACCGCGGCGCCGTCAATGTCCCGATCTCATTGGTTCCCACCCTGCTCAACGGTGGCGCGCCCGTGGTGATGTCCGGCATGCCGCCGTTCGAGTGGTGGGAACCACCCCCGAGTGCCGGCCACACTCCGCAATATCGCACCGATGCCGGCTCCTTCCTGGTCGCGGAGGGGTTCGGCTGCCGCCGGGTGATCTACGTCAAAGACCAGGACGGGCTCTACGAGCGTGATCCAGCGACGGCGGCCGCCGCGGCCCTCATCCCGGAGATCTCGGCGAGCGCGCTGTTCGCGCGCCACCTGCCGGCGTTGCCGCTGGAGCCGGTCGTCGTGGAGATGCTCGTCAACGCCCGGTCGGTCAGGCACGTCCAACTCGTGAACGGGCTGACGCCGGGAGCGGTCACGCGGGCGGTTCGGGGCGAACCCGTCGGCACGGTGATCACCGCCGGCTGAGCGCCATTAACCAGACCTGGTGAGGTTTTATAAGAAATGGGTAGGTTTTGGGGGCACGGACGCACACACGCGCGCCACCGCACTAACGGCGCGCGTGGGGCCCGCGGGACATTCCCACGCCCCGCGGGCCCCACCTTCGCGAGGCGCGTCGCGGCACGGCGGTACAGGCATGACGGGGCTGAGGATCTCCAAGGCGCTCGCGCTTGAGTGGCGGCATCTGGAGATCGACGGCAGCGCTCCGCGCCTTCGGGTACGGCAAGCAGTCGTCCGCGGGAAGTTCGGAGCACCCAAGAGCGAGTTCGGCCGGCGTGAGGCGCCCATCCCCCACGCCGTGGTCGTGGAACTGAGACGCCGATGCATGGACCTACAACCTCATCCGTCGCGTCCTGAAGCCAACCGCTGAACAGGCCGGCGTCCCTGGGTCGGATTCCATGCGCTGAGGCACCCCTGCGCGAGCATGCTGATCGACGAGGGCCGCAACACCGTCCAGATCAGCCGGTGACCCGGCCCCCCCAGCCTCGCGCGCGGTGTCCGCGTTCTTGATGGACAGCGGAGTTGGTTTTACTCGCAGTTCCGCGGAGTTCACCGAGGGTCGGGGGCCGCTGCGAGGTCGACGAGCGCCAGCTGGGGTTCAGGAGACGGGACCTCTCGTAGAGAACTCTTCGTGGCTTACGACGTTTGTCTCACGCGCTGGCGCGAATCTCTGACACAGCAGTACTCGGCACTCCATCTCATTCAGAAGATCTCCACAGCCATGTATCGCTCCCGCAAGAACCTTCTACCACTCGCGCTCATCGTCGGTTTGTTTGGTACGCCTGCGCTCACCCCGGGTCACGTCCCGGGGGCGTCCGGAGGCGTAGCCCATCCGCTGGTTGTGCAGGTCGCGACCGATGAGCGCGGGAGTCGCCGGCGCCGCCGGACCCGAGGCGCCAAGGTGCGCTTTGTCCTGAGGCGAGCTGCCGGTGCGGTGCGTGGCGCGGGCACGCGGATTCGCGCGGCGGGCCAGCGTGTCCAGACGCGTCGTCCGCCTCATGACTGGTTCGCGCGCGGACCGCCTCGATCGTCCGGTCTTTGATCTCGAGGCGGGACGGCGCCACGCGCCGCCCCGTGCTCGTCATGAGGAGAGCCCAGGCCGACACCGTGGGGACGCTTGTCGCGCCCAACGACACATCACTGAAGAAGGTTCCGATGATCACAACCCGTACCAACACCAAGACCCCAGACCACACCAACGACCTATCCCGCGCTGCGGAACGCCGCCGTCGTCGCGTTCAGGTCCGACGGGTCGCTGTCATCAGCCCAGAACGGGCCCATTTCAAGCTCCGGCCCATTCGCGGATCACTTGGAGCGACCTAGGGCTGACAAGCCAACGGGGCGGCCCGGCCGCCCCGTTTCGCTTGACCCGCACGCCCAACTGGAACGCGTAGCCAGCGATCGTCTGACCGAGGATCGCTCACCGGACAGTCGGGAGCGGTCGCCGGCGTCTCACTCACGATCCTCTTGCGTGCGCGATACAGAGGCACGCATCTCGCGATCCCGAGGTGATCTGCGTGTTGCGGACACGGGGCCTCCGTCTGGATCTCGGATGTTCAGGCCAGTCTGCCGCGACGATATGCTGGCGCGATGGATCTCGGCCGCCCGATCGCCTATCAGGTCCTAGAGCGCGGTACCCCGGTGTACAGCGCCGACGGCGACCAGATCGGAAAGGTCGCGGAGGTCCTGGCGGCGGAGGACGAGGACGTCTTCGATGGGGTCGTCATCGGCGAACACCTGGTCGGCAAAGAGCACCGTTTCGCCGATGCCGACGAGGTGCAGAACATCTTCGAGCGAGGGGTGGTGCTCAAGCTCGACAAGGCCAGCTGCGAACGGCTGCCAAAGCCCTCCGCCAATCCAGCGGTGATGCGCGACGACCCCGCCGAGTCAAAGGCCGACCTGCGCCGCCAGAAGCTCAAGCGCGCCTGGGACCTCATCTCAGGCAACGGCTGAACAGCCGACTCGCCCCAGGCGCGAGAACCTAAGGAACCCTCACCGAACAAGCCAGCCTGACCTGACGGCCCCGGAATTGCCGAATGCGAGGTCGCGGCTGTGATCATCGTCGTTCATCGGACGTCT
>DASXJW010000072.1:0-20617 GCA_036497165.1 Solirubrobacteraceae bacterium | reverse complement strand
AACGTCTAACGAACGGCTGAAGGACGCGGCTCCGCACGTGCTCATCGCTGAGAACCAGAATCCTGCGGGATCGCCCCACCAATCCGGCAGCGACGTGCGCCCGGACTGTGGCCGGCGGTACGATCGACGCGGTGAAGCGCCTCGACGTCGAGTTCGCCTCAGAGCAGGACATGTGCGCAGCATGGCTCTATGTGCCCGATGGCAACGGGCCGTTTGCGGCGGTCGTGCTTGCGCACGGCTGGACGGGGGTGCGCGAGCAACGGCTTGACGCCTACGCTGTGCGCTTCGCCGACGCGGGGCTCGCAGCGCTGGTGTTTGACTATCGCCACTTCGGCGCCAGCTCCGGTCAACCGCGTCAGCTACTTGACATTAAGCGTCAGCTTGCCGATTGGGCGGCTGCCGTCGCCTTCGCCCGCTCACGGGCTGAGATCGACAGCGCTCGCATCGCGGTTTGGGGCACGTCGTTCTCCGGCGGCCACGTCGTTGAGACGGCGGCGCGCGACCCGCAGATCGCGGCTGTTGTCGCCCAGGCGCCCTTCGCCGACGGGCTCCGGAACCTCCCCAGCCTCGGGTTGAGGCTGGCCCTACGCCTGACCGCCGCCGGTCTGCGCGACCAGATTGGCGCTGCGCTCGGCAGGCCCCCGCACATGCTCCGAAGCGTTGGGCCGCCCGGATCCCTGGCGGTGATGACAACCCCCGACGCGGAGCCAGGTTTTCGCTCCATCGACCCGCCGGGCTCGACGTGGCGCAACGAGGCCGCCGCCCGGATCGCGCTGCGGGTGAGCGGCTACCGCCCTGGTCGCCACAGCGACCGGATCGGCGCACCGATCCTCTTCGCGATCGCGGCGGACGACGCCATCACACCTCCGGCCTTCGCGCGGGCCGCCGCGGCCCGCGCGAGGAACTCGGAGGTGCGAACCTACCCCGGCGGCCACTTCGACATCTACGTCGGGACCGAGTTTGAGCGCGCTGTCGCAGACCAGGTGGACTTCCTCAGCCGCCACCTGTTGCGTCGATAGGTCTCCCCGCCGTTCAATCGAGGATCGCTCACCGGACGTCGAGCAGGCGGCTTCGGGCGTGTCACAGGCCAACGCTGACTGCGACGAGCGATGTTGAGACAGCCGTCCGAGCTCGGGGTGTCATCGGGGCGCTCGCGCGGCCGGAGGCAGTACCCACCGCCAAGCACCCTGCGGGGTCTGATAGAGGACCTCGTAGCCGGGACCGAGCTCCTTCTGGGTAGGCTTGGCCAACTCGGCGGCGAGCGCCCAGAACGTGTCCAGTTCGGGTCGAACGCGTACGGGATCGCCGCGGGGGCCGAGCAACGTCTCGCCGGTGTCGTTCCAGTCCTGCAGCGCATCGAGCAGACCGCCAGAGAGCAGGTCACTCCATGGCCGCGGATGGTCGACCGTGGCGGCTTTCCTTGGTCCCCAGCTTCCCCGAGGCTCTGGTTCTGACAGCGTCTCGGCTGAAAGGATTCTCCAGATCCCGTGCGCGGCGTAGTCCCAGTCGATCAGGACTCGTTGGGGTGTGTCCACCTCGGCAAAGTTAGACAGATCCAGAACCAAGCCGCCGTACGACTATGTCGTTCCGGACGTCTCACCGGCCAACCCTGAGCGAACGGCTAGGGGCGGGTCGACTGGCCTTGGATTTGGCGAGGAGCGAGACGCAACCTTCGAGGCCGACGGACCCTGCTTCGGCTTCGACGCCACGCCAGGCGGCGATGAGGAGCCAGGCGTAGAGCAGGCCTGGGTTGCCGGTCGCGGCCGCAATCGTGTCCGCCTCCTCGACAAGGGGCTGGGCCACGAGTTCGCCGCCGAACAGGTGCACGCCTGACCTGTAGACGAGCGCGACGGGGAGCAGGGCGAGCGCGCCGGTATCGCGAGCCAGCCGCACGGCGCGAGTAGCGAGCTGGTGGAACGCGTCGTCGTCCCACAGCTCGAACACCGTCATCGACTGGACGATCGGAGTCAGCAAGAGCCAGCGCATGATCTCCGCGTGACCATCGAGAGCCTCGTTCCTGACCGCCTGGAGTGCGAGGCTGAGCGCCGGCACACCCTCGCTCGGCCCCTCCGTGCACCGGCGCGCCAAGCCGTCCAGAACGAGATCGAGCGATCGCGGCGGCTTCGGCGCCTCGGGCGCGGCTCGGGCCGCCCCGGCGACCTCCAGCACACCGGAGTCTGGCGCTCGATCTCGGAGCACACAACGTCTGCTGCAACTCGGTGCATCCCGGAGCTGTTGCCACGCGATGATCAAGGGCGGTGAGACCGCCGGCCTGGCTCGCGTCACGGGTTGACGTCGCCATCCACCGGCCTAACCAGGTCAGCATGCGCTCGCCCTTGTGGGAACCGAGCGCATGTACGATCCGTCCTCGAAAGGAGTGAACGACGATGTCCGCAGGAGGATTCTCGGGGGCATTGAGCGCCGCCGCGGCATTTGTGCTGCGGAGCTTGATGGAGCATCCCGATTTCCAGACGCCCGAGGAGATCGCGGACGCGCCGCACGCACCGGACGACATTGACGACGAGACAGCCGGCGCAGCGCTCAGAGAGCTCGAGCAGCACGGTCTCACTGCCGAGGACGCTGACGGCCGATGGGGTTTGACCGACGCAGGCCGCGAAGCCAGGCAGCCCGCCTGAGCTCGCGACCGGCCGACGGGCCGCGCCTCCCTTCCACAGCTTACGAGGGTCGTTTCGCGCTCGTAGTGGCCTACCGTGGCGTTCATGGCCGTACTCACGCTGCACGGAGTTGAGCTCCCGTCGGGTGAGACGATTCCCGTGCTCGGGCAGGGCACCTGGCACCTGGGTCAGGGGCGCCATCCGCGTTCCGAGGAGCTCGAGGCACTGCGGCTCGGGATCGAGCTGGGGATGACTCTGATCGACACCGCCGAGATGTACGGCGTCGGCAGGACCGAGAAACTCGTTGGTGAGGCTGTCGGCGGGCGGCGGGACGACGTCTTCCTGGTCAGCAAGGTGCTGCCCTCTCACGCCACGCGGCGGGGCACGATTGCGGCCTGTCAGGCGAGCCTGCGCCGGCTTGGCACCGACCGGCTGGACCTCTACCTGCTGCACTGGCGGGGTGCGATCCCGCTCGAGGAGACGGTCGCGGCGTTCGAGGAGCTCCGCGACGCGGGGCGGATCCGCCACTGGGGCGTGAGCAACTTCGATCTCGTCGACCTCGAGCAACTGTTGCGGATCAAGGACGGCAGCAACGTGCAGACCGACCAGGTGCTCTACAACCTCAGCCGGCGCGGCATCGAGTGGAACCTGCTGCCGTGGTGCGTCGCACACGGAATGCCGGCGATGGCCTACTCGCCACTCGGGCAGGGCCGCCTGCTGGAGCATCCGGTATTGCGAGGAATCGCCGTCCAGTATCGGGTCAGCCCCGCGCAGGTCGCGCTTGCCTGGGCACTGGCCCACGCCGGCGTGTGCGCGATTCCCGAGCCCGGAACCGTCAAGCACGTCCGTCAGGATCGCGCAGCGCTCGACCTTCGCCTGCGCGAGATCGACATGATCAAGCTGGACGAGGCGTTCCCGCCGCCGGTGACGCCTCAGCCGCTGGAGATGCTCTAGAACCTCAGAGCTTGCTGTTGAGCCAGTCCCAGGCGCGCCGCAGCCGCGGCTCGAGCCCGCGGTCGCCATCCGCCCACCGGCGCGACGCCGAGACATCGTCAAGCTCGTCGGCCGCCACCGAGAGCAGGATCCCCCGCTCGCGTATTTCGGCAATCTGGTCGGCGTGCGCGTGCAGGTGGTGCCCGGGAAGCGGATGCGTGTGCACGATCACACCTTCGAAGATGCCGCCGACCGCCATGACGTGCTCGACCACACCGATCCGGCGCCCGTCGCGGTCGTACACAGGGTTCGGTCCCTCAACGCCGTGTAGGCGACCTGATCCCCGAGCTCCTCAGCCGCGCCATCACCACGAAGAGCCACGCGCGTCATTGAGATCGACAGCCTAGATGCCATGTCCTGGCACGGCAAATGAAGAGTGCGCGTCTCAAAAGCGCAACGTCCAGCGCCCAGACGCCTCACCTAACGAGGGGAGGGATGTACGCCGAGCCAGGCTCGGTTGAGCTCAGGCGCCTTCGATCGCGATGATGTCGCCGATGTTGCTGTCTAGGCGCATCTGCTTGAGCGGCGCGTAGTCTGGCGACTCATACCAGGCCTTGAGCGCCTCCATGTCCTCGAACTTCAGGACGGTCACCGACTGGGGTCGCCAATCGCCCTCGAGGACCTCGACCGCTCCGCGGGCGGCCAACACCTCACCACCGAACTGCTGGATCTGAGGTACGGCTTGTCGGCTGTACTCCCGCGACTTCGCTGCGTCGGTGATCTCCTTGCGGGCGTAGATGAGATAGGCAGCCATCGATCTCCTTCGTTCTCGGTGCGGCAGCGTGGTCGCGTGGGACTCGCCGCTGGGCAGCGGCCAGACGATCGCGCGGCAGCCTAACGACCGTCGTCAGGCGGCGGCCGACCCGCCGCAAGCGCTGCCCAGCACGGCATCTGTTGCGTTTGTCGATCGACCAACGGACGTTCAGGCGGTCGGTCAGACCGCCGGAGCCCGACGGCCCGACGCCGCACCAACCAACGCTGAGCGAACACGCCGGCGGGTTATTTGGAGTCGAGCGGCAGCGTCGCCGCGAGGATCGTTCCGCCCTGAGCCGGGCTCTGGACGCTGAGCCGCCCCTCAAGCGCGGTCACCCGGTCGCTGAGCCCGACCAGCCCGCCACCGCGCGGATCGGCGGCGCCGACGCCGTCGTCGCGAACCTCGAGGAAAAGCGTGTTGTCCTTCACAAACGCGCTGACCTCAGCCCGCCCGGCCCGCGCGTGCTTGACCACGTTGGTCAGCGCCCCGGCCACGACGAAATACGCCGTGGCTTCAACAACAGGAGGGAGCCGGTCCACCCCGATGTCGATCTCCACCGGGATCGACATCCTGCCGGCCAGCTCCCCGACTCCCGCCCGCAACCCCTCGCGGGTCAAGACAGCGGGCAGGATGCCATGCACCAGCTCACGCAACTCGTCGTTGGCCGCCTCCGCGTACTGGAGCGCCTCGCTCACCAGCGGCGCCGGGTCCGGCTGGCCCTCGTCGTGCGCGCGACGGGCCAGTTTCAGCGCGATGATCGTATGCACCAGCCCCTGCTGTGCACCGTCATGGAGGTCCCGCACGACACGGCGCCGGGCCTCGTGGGCCTCGGTGACCAAACGCGCTCTGGAGGCGGTGAGCTGATCACGGCTGTCGGCGTTGGCGATCGCCGTATCGAGCAACCGGGCGAACTCGGCCAGTCGATCCTCGGTACCGGGTGAGGGTGGCTCTGCTGTCGTCCAGTTAGCGATCGTGGCACCCCATAGCCGACCGTCGACGACGATCGGAGCGCCGACCCCCGAGCGGAACCTCAAACCCTCGATCACTTCGCCGATGTGCCCGTGCGTCTCCGCGTAGCTCGCCATCCGCGCCGGACGCTGCGTGCGCCGGACTGTGGCCGACACGCTGTCACCGTCGTGCCGTACGCGCGTCCCTGATGGCACCTGCTGCGCGCCCGGCCCGCGATGAGCCAGCACCGTGAGCTCATCGCCGGGCTCATAACGGACCAGCGTTATTCCGTCAGCGACCAGCAGCGTTCCCATCTCCGCGGCCACGGCATCAAACACCGCCGCCGGTGGCGCGCCCTCCGCGACCAGCGTCGCGACCCGGCGCAACGCCGCCTGCTCCTCGAGAAGTCGCGCGAGCCCCGCGCGGCTCTCGGCGTTCGCGATCGCTGTCGCCACCAGCTCCGTGAATGAGGCCAGGCGCGCCTCGGTGTCGGCCGGCGGCGGCTCATCCCAGATCGAGCTGACGCCTACCAGACCCCATACGCGGCCCTCGACAATGATGGGTGCTGCCACCGACGAGTGGGCGCCCCCCGCGCGGACCTCGTCAGCGAGAGGGCCGGTGAAATCGGCATAGTCGTTGACTCGGCCCGGGCGGCCAGTCTCCAAGATGATCGCCGTGAGGGTGTTCTTGTCCCCACGCGGCCACCGGCTGCCGACGGGAAAGTGTGCCCGTACTCCGGCCCTGGCGACGACGGTGAAGCTACCGTCGGACTCGTAGCGCACCATGTGCGACATGTCCGCCGCGAGCAGCCGCCCGATCTCGTCGGTGACCGCCAAAAACACTTCCTCTGGCGACGGCCCCCGCGCGACCAGGGTCGCGACGCGACGCAACGCCGCCTGCTGCTCGGCCAGCCGGGCCAGTTCGGCGCGGCTCTCCGCGTTCGCGACCGCCGTCGCCACCAACTCCGTGAACGAGCCCAGGCGCGCCTCGGTGTCGGGCGGTAGCGGCTCCTCCCGGGTCGTGACGACGGCCATGAGGCCCCACACGCGGCCCTCGACGATGATCGGCACCCCGACTGTAGAGCGGATACCGTCCTCGCGGGCCTGGTCAATGTGCGCACCGCTGACTCCGGCATAGTTCTCAATCCGGGCGGGACGCCCGGCCTCGAACACGAGCGTCGCGGCGTTGTTGCCCCCCAGCGGCCAGCGGCCGCCGCCAACCGGCCAGGGCCTTCCCAAGCTCCCGACACTGCCGACGATCGTGAACGCGCCACCAGGCACATAACGGCACATGACCGTCCAGTCGGTGGGAAACAGTCGCGCGACCTCCTCGGTGACCGCCGCGAACACCTCCTCCGGCGGCGCTCCTCGCGCCACCAGCGTCGCCACCCGCCGCAACGCCGCCTGCTCCTCGGCCAGCCCACGGACTCCCGTCCCCGTCAACGACGCCCTCCATCCAATCTCGCGCCACGAGCAAATCGTCTACCGCGCGACCACCACTGCGCAGCACACCCAGCGCCGATCGCCACGCCCCTACGAGGCGCGAACATCCCCCGCAGCAGCAGCGACGGCACGTACGTGCGCATCGAACGACAAGTCTACCCCTGCAAAATCACCACGTGAACCCCGCTCCGCTCAGCCGCCACCGGGCGTACTCCATGCCTCCACCTGGCGATCTCAGCGGCCGTTCCTAGAAATGGCGCGCGGGATCCTCAGCTCAGCAAAGGAAAAGGCTCTTGGCCGGCACCTGTCAAGTCGGAGCAGACAGCAGGATCGTGAATTTAGGCTCGGGCCTTGCTTCCGCTCGACGAGGAGTGTTGGCTGCAATGTGTCCGCAGTCTCGGATTGCACGGCAAGCAGGCCTCGTCACAAAGGGGATCCACGATCGCACTCAGGAGGACTGGCCGGCGATCCCAGGCGAGTTGGGGCCACGGACTGTCTCAGATACCCCGTACGCATTGTGTTCGCGCCATCGGCGGCCCGCGTCGCAATCGCGACCCACACTTCGTCGCCCGCCCCCGACAGAGAAACCGAGCGTCGACGAGCTCGCCGAACCGGATCACCACATCGCTGTGGGGCGACGCTGCTGCGACCACGAGCGCAGGCGAAGCTTCCGCGCGAGCGGCGGCCAGGACCCGGGCGTCGCGCTCAAAGACATCGCGCAGCCGATCGTCCTCGGTCGGAAGTAGCTCGCCGATCTCGTGCAGCGCCACCGAACACCTCGTAGTCGTCGCCGCGAGCGCCTGCGGCGCGCAGTGCCCCGGCGAGCAGCCAGAATCGCGCAGCTTCATGCTCCAGCCAGGTCGCGCCGCGCCAGCGCCCATGCCGTAGCCGGTAGACGAGTGGCTGGTCAATTGCCAGGATCCGCTTCTGGCCGCGCGGCGCCGCCGGAGCGACCCTGCGTGCCTCCTCCATCAGCGGGTGCTCGGTCGAGCCGAGATCGACGTCGACCGTTGGCAGCTCGATGCCGAGGTCCGTCACCGAGACACCGGACCGTCGGGCGCGTACGCCGTTCAGGCTGAGCAGACATCGCCGGCGAAGCTAGCGACCTGCCCCGACGGATCGCGGCACGCCCGGCCCGCGTCGCGGTTGTGGCCGAGTCCGGCCACTCGTGCGGCCGAATTGTCGCCGCCCACCCTCTCGGCCGCCCGCAGACAGCGGCAATTCCTTCGTGCGAACGACCCCAAGTGTTCGCACCCTCAACACCTGCAGCGGGGCGAAATTCCGAGGATTTCGCACCCGCTGCTGTGAGTGGAGACGGCGGGAATTGAACCCGCGTCCGCAGTCGCATGAAAGGTGGCGTCTACGAGCGTAGCCGGCGCTCTGATCTCATCCGCCACTCGCCTCGCCGGCGGGGTTGTGGCGGACCAGCTTCATGAGAAGTCCCCGGATCGGCTGAAGCGGACCTCACCGGGCGAGCCTGCTGCTTGATCCCAGCCACCCCGCCGCAGGCGAACGGGGGGCCGAGAGCTCACGGCTTAGTGCTAGTGACTAAGCGGCGAGCGCGTACTCGTGTGAGTCCGCACTTATTGTTTTCCCGGGTGTTTTACGAGGCCTCCCGGGACCTCGACTCGCAACCACCCCCACGAATCGACCACGTCGAAGCCTGTCGTCCCCGGGGGTATGTGTTGTCCTTTGAGTATAGGACCGCCGCTGCCTGGCGAACTGGCCGCGACCCGTCGGACCCGCGGGAGGTCCTGGGGGCTTGGGCGCAAACGTCCCGCGCTCGAGTGCCGGCCGGGCCGGCTGGGAGGTTCGCCCCCATGGCGGCAGGAAACGTCCCATGGGTCGGGTGGCGGCCGGGCATGTGGGACGTTGGCCCCCGTAGCGGCGGGAAACGTCCCGCTGACCCCGCGGAGGCGCGCCAGCGGGACGTTGTCGCCCACCGCCTCGTGTCCAACCCGCCCGCGGGAGCCGTCGTGCGCCCCAACAGTCGTCCAGCGCCGTCGAAGACCTGCATAAGAGCGCCAGTGGGGCTGCGACAATCAGCGCAGACACGATGGAGTACGGCGAAACGCCCAAGCCCTACCCGGGCTCATCCACCCCCACGCTGCCCGAGCCCCCGCGCTACCCGCAGGGCTTGCCCCCGCCCGGGCACGACGATCCGGAGCCCGTGCTGGACCCCCCGCGCAGCCGCGAGTCCTTCTTCAAGCGCCGGGTCGCTCCCATCGGCGCGGCCATCCTGGCCCTGCTGGCCAAGCTCAAGTCGGTCCTCCTCCTGTTGCCGAAGATCAAGGTCCTCACCACGGCGGGGACGATGGCGGTGTCGATCGCGGCCTACACCACGATCTGGGGCTTCTGGTTTGCGATGGGGTTCGTGGTCCTGCTGCTGGTGCACGAGATGGGCCACGTCATCGAGCTGCGCCGCGCGGGCATCCGCGCGTCGGCCCCCATGTTCATCCCGTTTCTGGGCGCGGTCGTCGCCTCGAAGTCGCTGGGAGAGAACGCGCTGGCCGAGGCGCGGGTGGGGCTCGCCGGCCCGGTCCTGGGCACGATCGGATCCGCCGCCTGCCTGGTCATCTGGCAGGTCACCGGCCACGACTACTGGCGCGCCCTGGGCTACACCGGGTTCTTCCTCAATCTGTTCAACCTGCTCCCGGTGGTGCCGCTGGACGGCGGACGGGCGATGGCGGCGATGTCGCCCTGGATGTGGTTCCTGGGCTTCGCCGGCATCGTGGCGCTGGCGATCATCTTCCCCAACCCGATCATCCTCATCATCGCGCTGTTCGCGGCCTATGAGACCTACCGGCGCTGGCAGCAGCGTCGTCACGGCGACGCGGTCACCGAGGCCTACTACCGAGTCAGCCCGCGCAACCGGCTGATCATCGGCGTCGTCTATCTGGGCCTGGTGGCCCTACTGGTGATCGGCATGGACGCCACGCACCTCCCGCGCACGCTCGGCTAGCGTTGCGAGTTGTTAATTCGTGAGCAGTCTCGGGAGTGGCTGGGCGTGGCTGGCGGGGGGCGACGACCTAAGTCCTACTGGTGGCCCGGCGTGGTCGTCGCCTCCCGTCAGGCGCGTCCAGACGCCGCGAGGCTGCCACCGAATTAGCGACTCACGACACTAAGCGCCCACGGGGGCAGGCACGCAGGCTATACGGCGCTACTGGTAGCGCGTGGTCTGGTCGTCGCGCGGGACGTACGTACGCGTCGTGGTGGTGCGATTCTGCCGCGACCACACGAACGTGTACAGCAGGGAGATGATCAGCCCGATGATGCCGAGGACGAACAGGACCGTGCCGGCGGTCTGCAGGTTGATCCCGCTCACATGAGCGGTCACCGCCCACTTGAGGATCGCCCCGACCGCAATGAGCAGGATGGATGTACCAATGGTCATGTCCTGGTGATACCCGGGTTGCGCCGGGGCCACGCAAATGCCGCCCATCGCCCCCACCCGACTGGACGAATTGGCCAAACGCTGAGGCGGGCGCGGGTCGTATTTCAACGGCATGCACTGAAGGGGTGGGTTGGCCGGCGCGCCGGCGGCGCGGCCGGATCTTGACGTCTCAGATCGCACACTCGGGGCTTTCACGGCGTGCGATCCAGACAGTGAGTCATGTTGACTCCATACGTCGCACGCCTGCCGAACACGCGCTGTGCGATCCCAGGAGTCAACGCCGCAGACCCATCCCTTGGCCGCCGTTGACGCGCGCCCGCGTTGTGCCAAGACCCCGGCGGAGAACGGACGGACGGCGCCACATACGGCCTCCGCGAGCGCGAGACCCCCGCTCAGCGGCCCACTTCGCGCAGCTCGCGCTGGATCTCGCGCGTCGTCTCGCGCTTGCGGATGGCCTGGCGCTTGTCGTAGAGGTCCTTGCCCTTGGCCAGGGCGATCTCGACCTTGGCCCGCGAGCGCGGCCCGGCGAAGTACAGGCGGGTGGGCACGAGGGTGAGACCGCGCTCCTGGGTGAGGGCCATGAGACGCTCGATCTCGGAGCGGTGCAGCAGGAGCTTGCGCGGACGCTCGGGGTCGTGGTTGTCGCGCGCCGCGGCGCCATAGGGCGGGATGTAGGCGCCGATCAGCCATACCTCCCCGTCGCGCACCGTCGCGTAGGAGTCCTTGAGCTGGGCCTTGCCCTCACGCAGGGACTTGACCTCGGTGCCGGTCAGCGCCAGACCGGCCTCGAAGCGCTCGAGCAGGTTGTAGCGAAACGACGCCTGGCGGTTGGTGGCGACGTCGCCGGGGGCCGTCTTCCGTTTCTTTCCCTTGGCCATGCTGGTCTTTTCAGTCCTCTGCGAGCTCGTCGGCGGGGAGGAGGTCCACCCTACCCCGTGGCGCATCGATGCGCCCGACGCGCACCGTCACCGGGTCGCCGAGCCGCATGGCGCCGCCGTGGCGCGTGCCGATCAGCATGGTCGCCTGCTCGTTGAGCTCCCACCAGTCGCCGCGCAGCCGGCGCACCGGCAGCAGGCCGTCGTACTGGAGGCGCTCGCCGAAGGCGACGAAGGCGCCCGCCCCGATCAGCCCCACGATCTCCCCCTCGAAGGCGCCGTCGCGATCGCCGGACTCGAACAGCTCGCGTTCGAGCAGGAAGCACCGGGCCACGTCGTCGGCGTCGCGCTCGATCGTCATCGCCTCGCGCTCGCGGGCCGACGTCCACGGGCCGGCGGAGGCGACGAACGAGGCCTCGGGCACCGGCTCGCCGGCGATCGCGCTGAGCAGCGCCCGATGGCAGATGAGGTCGGGGTAGCGGCGGATGGGCGAGGTGAAGTGGCAGTAGTGAGACAGCGCCAGCCCGGCGTGCCCCAGGTCGCGCGGGTCGTAGTAGGCCTGCTTGAGAGAGCGCAGCACCAGGCGGGTGAGGGCCAGGCGGCCCCGGCCCGTGCGCCGCACCCAGTCGCCCACCAGCTCCGAGGCGGCCGCCACCACGTCCGCGGCCTCCTGAGAGGTGAGGTGCCCCTTGGGGACGGGCGGCGTGGGGACACCCAGCGATTCGAGCTGGTCGATCAGGCGCTCCACGGCGGGCTGATCGGGCCGCTCATGCACGCGGTACAGCGCCGGAATCCGGTGGTCTGAGAGAAAGCGCGCCACCTGCTCGTTGGCGGCGATCATCAGGTGCTCGATGAGCCGGTGCGATTCGGTCTGCTCGGTCAGCCGCGCCGCCTCGACGTTGCCCTCGCGATCAAAGACGAACTCCGGCTCCGCCGAGTCCAGCGCGATGGCGCCGTGCCCTCCGCGGCCCTCCCCACCCCTCCGCAGCGCGCCGAGCGCGGCCGAGGCGGCGCGGGCGGCGGCCAGTGGCTCGCCCCAGGGCTCGGCCGCCGGCTCGGCGCCGGCGAAGATCCGATCGACGCGGTCATAGTCCAGGCCCTCGTCGGAGCGGATCACCGAGCGGTACATCGACGAGCGCGTGACCCCCCGCGCTCCGATGGTCATCTCGACGGTCACGGCGGCCCGGAGATCCCCGGGCACCAGCGAGCACGCGTGACTGGACAGCGGGGCTGGCAGCATCGGCTCCACCGCGCCCGGGACGTACACGCTCGTGCTGCGGCGGTAGGCCTCGCGGTCGACCAGCGACCGCGGCGTCACGTAGGCCGAGACATCGGCGATGTGGACCCAGACCCGCCAGGACCCGTCCCCCGCCGTCTCCGCCGACACCGCGTCGTCGAAGTCGCGTGCCGTCACCGGATCGATCGTGAACGTGGGCAGGGCGCGCAGATCACGGCGATCGCCGCCGGGGAGATCGTCGCCGAGGCGCTCCGCCGCGAGGCGCCCCTCGCGCTCCACCGCCGGATCAAAGCCGCCGGGCAGCCCCCGGTCGAGCATGAGGGCGCGGATGACGTCGCGGGCCACCTCGGGGCGCCCCAACCGCCGCGCCACCGTCGCCCGGCGCGAGCCGCGGCGCCCGGCGCCCGCGCCGCCATCGCCGCCGGACAGGACCACGAGGTCGCCGGGCGACGCGCGCTTGTCGCGGCTGACCACCACTCGGGGGCCGGGGCCGAAGAACGGCTCGGCGACCAGGAACTTGCCCTGACGAGCGAGCAGCGCCACCCGCGCGCCCGAACGCGGGTCGGCGGCTCGGGCGGCCGGAGGGGTCACTGCGAGATCTCGGCGGCGACCGTCTTCTCGGCCACCGTGAGCGCGGTGTCGGTCTTGGCCGCCGACTTCGTGGAGGCGTAGATGTTGGGCTTGATCCCGGCGCCGCGGCGCACGCCACCCCCGCCGAGGTTGCGGCCGCTGGGGGTGAAGTACTCGCCCACCGTGAAGTCCAGGGCCCCGCCGTTGGACAGCGGTTCGATCTCCTGGAAGACCCCCTTGCCGTAGGTGCGGGTCCCCACCACCTTGGCGCGGCCGCGATCCTGGAGCGCGCCCGTCACGATCTCGGCCGCGGAGGCCGTGCCCTGATCCACGAGCACCACCATCGGCATCCGGGGCGCCAAGGCGTTGCCCTTGGCCATGTACACCTGCCGGGGCTGGGCCCGCCCGTCGGTGGAGACGATCGTGCCGTCGGGGATGAAGGCACTCGCGACGTTGACGGCCTGGTTGAGCAGCCCGCCACCGTTCTCGCGCAGATCGAGGATGAGCCCGCGGGCCCCCTGCTCGAGCACGCGCTGAACCTGGTCGCGCACCTCCTGTCCAGAGCCGGAGGTGAAGCTGGTCAGTTCCACGTAGCCCAGCTTGGTCCTCTTGTAGGTCAGCACCCGGCCGGCGGCGACCGGGACGACGATGTTGGCCCGCTTGACCGTGATGACGCGGCGGCGCCTGCCCCGCGCGACGGTGAGCGTGACCCTGGTCCCCGGGCGCCCCTTGATCAGGGACGCGGAGAAGTCCACCGAGCGGTTGGCCAGCGAGGTGGAGCCGACCTGGACGATCACGTCACCGCGCGCCAGGCCTGCCTGGTCGGCGGGCGACCCCTGGAACACGTCCTGGACGAGGAGGCCCTGAGGCTGAACCTTGATGTCGATCCCGATCCCGCTCAGGTGGGGGTTGTCCTGGTTCTGGAACGTGCGGTAATCGGTGGGGTCGTAGTAGTGCGAGTAGGGGTCGTCGAGGCTGGCCACCGCGGCCTGAAGCCCCTTGTTGACGAGGTCGGAGCGCTCGACCTTGCGGTAGTAGTCGTTCTGGATGAGCCCCAGGACCTGGTTGAGGAGCTTGTCGTCTGAGGTCTGGGCCACGAAGGCGCTGCGCACCGGCCCCGGCAGCCAGCTCGGGTGGCCGCCGAACCACACGCCGACGAGCAGCACGACGACGCCGAGGAGCACCATGACCAGCCGGGAGGATCGTCGTTGCCGCGGGTACATCTGCGGCTATCCAGGGTAGCTGGGGGTGGGTGTGATCCGGGCCGGGGGCCCTGAAGCTACACGCGCAGGAAGCGCCGCAGCGACAAGCCCGATCCCAGCGCGGAGACGAGCACTCCGGCTCCCATCAGCACGATGACCAGGGCGGTGAAGGAGATGGTCCGCGGCGCCGCGATCAGCGTCCAGTTGTTGGCCAGCGGGTCGAGCAGGGCGACCTTGGTGATGGCCAGCACCGCGATGGCCAGCAGCGCGCCCGCGGCTCCCACGACCACGCCCTCGATCACGAAGGGCCAGCGGATGAACCAGTCGGTGGCGCCAACGAGCTTCATCACCTCCACCTCGCGACGGCGGGCGTACAGCGACAACCGGATCGTGTTGGCGATCAGCAGGATCGAGGCGATCGTCAGCAGCACCGTGAGCGCCGCGGCGGTGATCGTCACCAGGTTGGTGACCTCGAGGATCTTCTTGGTGTCGTTGCGCTTGTTGGAGACGCTCTGGATCGACTGGTCGATCGTGCCGGTCGTGCCCCCCGCGATGGGCGGGGCCAGCGAGTTGTGCACGGCCAATACGTTGCTCGGGTTGTCGGGGATGACGTGGAAGGTGTCGGGCAGCGGGTTGGCGCCGAGCAGCCGGTAGGCCGCCGGATCGATCTTGGACTGCTGCGCGTAGGCCTGCTGCTTGGAGACGAACTGGACGGACTTGACGTGGGGCACGTTGAGCAGCTCGTGGCGCACCCGCGCCGCGTCGGCGTCCGTCGCGCCGGTCTTCATGTAGACGTCGACCTCCACGCGGCTGCGCACGCTGGCGGCGGCACCGTTGGTCGCCTGGACGATCGGGATGAACACCCCGAGCACCAGGAGGGTGACGAGCACCGTGGCCAGGGCGGCGAAGCTGGGAGCGGCGCTGCGGCGCGTCGCGCGGACCGCCTCGCGGAGGAAGAAGCCGATCCGCACGGGCTACGCCAGACCGGGCGGCCGGGTCGCGGGGGCGCGCAGGCGGCGGGCCAGGTCGCGCGTGGTCTCGTCGCGCGTGTACAGGCCGGCGGCCTCGTCGCGCACGATGCGGCCGTGCGAGAGCTCCAGCACGCGCCGGCGCATCTTGTCCACCATCGCCTGGTCGTGGGTGGCCACCATCACCGTCGTCCCCGTGCGGTTGATCCGGTACAGCAGCCGCATGATGTCGATGCTCGTCTCGGGGTCGAGGTTGCCGGTGGGCTCGTCGGCCAGCAGCAGCGGCGGGTGGTTGACGAACGCGCGTGCCACCGAGACGCGCTGCTGCTCACCGCCGGAGAGCTGGTGGGGGTAGTTGTGCAGCTTGGTCGAGAGGCCGGTGAGGCGCAGGATGTCGGGCACCTTGGCGCGAATCTCCTTGCGGCTTCCACCCGTCACCTGCAGCGCGTACGCGACGTTGTCGTGCACGGTGCGATTGGGCAGCAGCTTGAAGTCCTGGAAGACGACGCCGACGTTGCGGCGGAAGTAGGGCACGCGCTTGCGCGCGATCTCGTCGAGCGCCTTGCCGGCGACGCGGATGATCCCGCCCGTGGGCTCGAGCTCCTTGATGAGCAGGCGCATGAGCGTCGACTTGCCCGATCCGGTCGACCCCACGAGGAACACGAACTCGCCGCGCTCGACGGAGAAGGTGGCCTCCTCGAGTCCGACATCGCCGGCATAGAGCTTGGAGACGTTGCGGAATTCGATGACCGACCGGGCGGTGCGCGGCTGGCGCGCATCGGGCCGAGGATGTTCAGCTGAGGTGGCGCGGGCCCTGTCCTGGGCGCGGCGCGAAATGGGGATTCGTGTAGCCATAGGTCGCGGCGCAGACTAGCGGCAGCCCACGGGGGTTGTCCTGTGCGCGGTGGGCTTGCAACACGATTTGCAGGCCCATTGAATCACGCCGAGCCGACCCATCTCGGTCTCCCGCCCCGAGCGCTACCGTTGTCCGAGCTCATGACGGACATCACCGTGACCACCCTGGACAACGGCCTGCGGCTCCATCGCGTCGCGGTCCCCGGAACGCGCGCGGTGACGATCCTGGCCGCCTTCGATGCCGGCGCCCGGACCGAGCGCGCCGACGAGAACGGCATGGCCCATTTTCTGGAGCATCTGGTCTTCAAGGGCGGTGAGAAGTACCCGACCTACCGGGACGTCAACGAGGCCGCCGAGAGCATCGGCGCCGTGCTCAACGCCTACACCAGCCACGACCTCGTCGCCTTCCACATCACGGCGCGCGCGCAGCGCGGGCTTGAGGCCGCCGACCTGCTCACCGATTTCGTCGCCCGGCCGCGGATCGACGCGGCGGAGCTCGATCGCGAGCGTGGCGTGGTGGTGCAGGAGATCGCCCGCTCCGAGGATCAGCCCGCCACGCTGGCCGAGCACCTCATCGATGAAGCCGTGTTCGGGGATCATCCCCTGGGCCGTCCGGTGCTCGGACCCGCCGAGCATCTGCGCGAAACCTTCACTCGTGAGGGCATCCTCGCCTTCCGCGGGCGCCGCTGGTCCCCCTCCCGAGGGGCGGCCTTCGCCGTGGGCAATCTCGAAGGGCTGGGCGACGACGGCGCCCTCGAGGAGCTGTTCGGGCGCTTTACGCCGGCCCCGGAGCCCGAGCCGTTCGATGCCGCCCCGCGGCAGGAGCCACGCGTGCTCGTGCGCGAGCGGGACTCCAACCAGTCGCATCTGCGTATGTCCTACAGGCCGATGATCGACGTCTCGAACCCCAAGCAGCGGGCGGCCCTGATGGTGTACGGGACGCTGCTGGGCGGCTCGATGGGCTCGAGGCTGTTCGACGAGATCCGTGAGCAGCGCGGCCTGGCCTACTCGGTCTCCGCCTTCCCTCACGCCTATGCCGACGTCCCCATCCTGCAGCTCTCCGCCGGGCTGGAGTCCGGCAAGTGCATGGAGGCCTACCGCCGCATGCGCGACATCGTCACCGAGCTGCGTACCGACGGCCCCAACGAGAGCGAGGTCAGGCGCGCCCAGGCCTATGCCGCCGGCGCCCGGACGCTCGCCTTCGAGAACACCGGCGCGGTGGCCCGCTATGCGGCGCAGCAGACGATCGTCTTCGACGAGGACCCCGATCCGGACGCCACCATCGAGTTGCTCGACAACGTCACCTTCGACGAGGTGCGCGAGGTGGCCGCCGGGATCGCCGACGAGCTGTCGGTCGCCGTCGTCGGCCCCCACACCCTGGAGGAGCTGGAGACCGCCTGAGACGCTGGCTCGCCGCAGGGTTCGCGGTCCTCATCTTGGTGGCGGCGATCACGTTGGCCCTGGTGGGCTCCCTCAGCCACACCAGCAACCACGACGCGCAGTTCGACGCCGGATCGGCCGTCGTCGCCCCCGTCACGAAGGCCCCCTCGAGACGCAGGCGCTCCCATGACCCTGCCCCGCTGACCACCCACGGCCGGCGCCCCCCGGTGACACCGGCCGAGGTCCGCCTGCAGTCGGCGCTGAGCAAGGCGATGCACCGGGCGGGCGCGCAGACCAGTGCGCTGGTCTTCGATCTCGACACCCAGACCGAGCTGTTCGGGTTGCGCCCCACCGTCAAGCGCGCCCCCGCCTCGGTGGAGAAGCTGTGGACAACGGCGGCGGTCATGGTCAAGCTCGGCCCCAGCGCCCGCCTGCACACGACCGTGCTGGGCAGGGGTTCGCTGCGCCATGGGGTGTGGCACGGGGACCTCTATCTGCGCGGCGGCGGGGACCCCACGTTCGGGGATCCGAGCTTCAATCAGGTGTGGAACCTCGGCTACGGCCCGACCGCCAGCCAGCTCACCGCGCAGCTGGTCAAGCGCGGCATCACCCGTGTCACCGGCCAGATCTTCGCCGACGAGACGCTGTTCGATCGCCGCCGTGGCGGCCTGATGACCGACTACCAGCCCGACGTCCCGGACTTCGGAGGCCAGCTCAGCGCGCTCACCTACGACCACGGCTCCGTGGTCCCCCACTACTCCCCCGCCGTGTTCGCCGCCCGGCAGCTGGCTCTGACCATGCGGGGCTCCCACATCGCCGTCAAGGCGTCGCGCGACGCCAGGGGCACGCCCGACGACGCCCGCGTGCTGGCCACGGTCCGGTCCCCGCCGATGGCGGTGATGACGCGCCTGATGGACGTCCCCTCCGATGACCTGTTCGCCGAGCTGTTCGCCAAGCAGCTCGGTCTCCTCTTCGGTCGGGGCGGCTCGATCTCAGCCGGCGCCCAGGTGATCGGGCGCACCATGGCCGATACCTATGGCCTGCACCCCAGGATCCTCGACGGCTCCGGCCTGTCGCGCAACGACCGCTCCTCCCCGCTGGAGGTGGTGGACCTGCTGAGCGAGGTGTGGGGCACGCGGGTGGGACGCGAGCTCGTCGCCTCGCTGCCGACGGTGGGCAAGGAGGGCACAGTGCGCGGCTACGGCCTGCGGTCGCCGGCGGTCGGCAACTGCGTGGCCAAGACCGGCACGCTGAACTACGTCACCAACCTCGCGGGCTACTGCCACAGCCGCGGGGGCCACACCCTGGCCTTCGCGCTCTTCATCGACGGCCCCGACAACGGCACCGCCGCCACCCTGGAGAGTCAGATGATCGGCTCCATCGCCCGTTATTGACGAGCATTGGTGCCAGCGTGGACAATGGACCCAGCACGTGGAGCTGGCCACCGCTCTCAATCTCGGGGAGATGCAGCGCTACCTGAATCGCATCGGCGATCGCTGGCCGCTGCAGGTGGTGATGCTCGGCGGGGCGCGGGTCGACGATGCCCGCGGCGCCCCACCCCAGCGCGAGCGCGGCCCCGAGTTCGTCGTCGTGCTCGTGTCGCGCGCCTTTGATGGGATGCCGTGGCTGGAGCGCGTCTACCAGGCCACCTCCCTGTGGGACGGAATGGAGATGGGCGACGGAGCCGACGTGCATTGCTACACGCTGGAGGAGTTCCAGCGCAAGCGGGCCAGCACGCCCGTGGTCCGCGCTGTGGCCGAGCGGGGCGTCCTGCTCTACGAGGACTCCGACCCGCTGTATCCCCTGCCGCCGGACATGCCGCGCGAGGACGGCGCGACCGGCGACGGCGTCAGCTGATCGCCACCATCCGCTCGATCGGCACCCGCGCGCGGTCGGCGACCTCGGTCGGGACCTTGACCTCGTGCACGCCGTCGCGCAGGGCGTCGCGCAGCTTGGGCAGCGTGATCATCTTCATGAAGCGGCATGACGCGGCCTCATTGGCGGCGATGAAATCGACCTCGGGGGCGGCCTGGCGAAGCGGATGCAGCATTCCGGTCTCGGTGGCCACGATCGCCGCGGCGCGCGACCCATGGCCCGTCGGCCGGGCCCCATCGGGGTTCAATGACCGGGCGTAGCTGAGCATCCCTCCCGTGGAGAGCATGTGCACGCCCTCGGAGCCGATGTCGCCCGAGGCCACGTACTCCATGACGCTCGTCGAGCAGCCGCACTCGGGGTGGATGAGGAAGTCCGCGTCGGGATGGGCGCCGCGCACGCTGGCGATGTCGGCGGGCTTGATCCCGGCGTGGACGTGGCACTCGCCGTCCCAGACGTGCATGGAGCGGCCCAGCGTCTTCTCCACGTAGGCGCCCAGGAACATGTCGGGCCCGAACAGGATCTCGGTGTCGTCGCCGTGGGTGCGGTAGATGTGCTGTACCACCTGCACCGCGTTGGCCGACGTGCAGCAGTAGTCGGTCTCGGCCTTGACCTCGGCCGTGGTGTTGACGTACATCACGACCACCGCTGCGGGGTGCTGGGCCTTCCATTCGCGCAGCTGGGCGGCGGTGATGGAGTCCGCCAGCGAGCAGCCGGCGTCGGGGTCGGGAATGAGGACCTGCTTGTCCGGACACAGGATCGAGGCCGTCTCGGCCATGAAGTGCACGCCGCAGAAGGCGATCGTGCCGGCGTCCGAGGCCGCCGCCTGCTGGGAGAGGCCGAGCGAGTCGCCGACGTAATCGGCGATGTCCTGGATCTCGGGGAGCTGGTAGTTGTGGGCGAGGATCACAGCCCCGCGGGCCGCCGCCAGCTCGCGCACCTCGTCCTGCAGGGCGGGGATGTTCTCGAGCATCAGCGGCGCCTCGGTGGCGCTCAACATGGGCAGATTCATGGCAGTGGCTTCAGGAGGAGGGAGAGATCGAGGGCCGGCGCGCTGTGGGTCAGCGCGCCCACCGATACGAAGTCTACGCCCGTGCTCGCCACCTCCCGGACCGTCCCAAGGGTCACGCCACCGCTGGCCTCGAGCTCCGCGCGCCCGCCGACGTGCCGTACGGCCTCGCGCAGGCGCGCCGGGTCCATGTTGTCCAGCAGCAGGCGCGTCGCCCCGGCGCTCAGCGCCTCGTCGATCTCACCGAGATCGCGGCACTCGACCTCGAGCAGGAGGTCGGGAGCGCGCTCGCGGGCACGGCGAACCGCCTCCCCCACCCCACCCGCCAGCGCCGCATGGTTCTCCTTGATGAGGATCGCGTCGTAGAGGCCGGCGCGATGATTGGTGGCGCCACCCGCGGCCACCGCGGCCTTCTCCAGCGCGCGCAGCCCCGGGGTGGTCTTCCGGGTGTCGAGGATCCGCGCGCCCGTGCCCTCGATCGCGCGCACCGCGCGGGCCGCCAT
>DASXJW010000071.1:0-29168 GCA_036497165.1 Solirubrobacteraceae bacterium | reverse complement strand
CCTTGACCGGCTTGGGCTTGGAAGTGGCCTTGTGATGAGCGGCCGACGCGACTGGGGCGAGTACCAACAGCCCCAGCAGACCGAGCGCCAGCGCACGGAAACGACGTTGCATACAACTCCTCCTTGATTTACGGCCGGCCTTGGACCGGAGGAGCCTAGCGGCGACCTCCCGCGCCCGCGCCAGCCGACCGTGGTGGCCACGAGCGCGCCGCCGGCGAATGGTCGGTTCGGCGTCGCCGCGATGCGCCCGGTGCGCTGCCACCAACTACCGTCTGGCCGGCCTCGCCCAGCTTCGGTGCCAGGGGTAGCCCTCCAGGCACAGTTTCAGTACGGTCGTCCTCACATGCCCGACCGGGAGACCCACCGCCGCCGCGAGGCGGGGCGCCGCGAAGCGGACTCCTCGACGCTCGGGCGCGGCTCGAGTCCGGTGCTCGCGCTGCAGCGCTCGATCGGCAATCGTGCCGTGGCTCAGGTGCTGGCCCGCACTCCGGTGCGGACCGGAAGCGTCCAGATCGCCGCGGTGGGCGAGATCAAGGTCAAGGGGGGCAACCTCGACGACTGGGCCGGCACGGAAGCGCCGGAGACGGTCGAGCTCACCTCGCAGAAGGGCAAGCATTCCCGCAAGCTCGAGCAGATGTCCGACGCCGCCACCAGGACCGACGTCAAGGTGACGATCGCCCCGGCCAATCAGGCCGGCGAGCAGCTCAACGTGGGCGGCGGGACCTTCCTCGAGATCAAGCACGCCCGCATCAAGGGCTACGCCATCGCCAACGGTGTGGAGACGTGGCGGCTGGCGGACTTCGACGACGTGAGGCGCCACAAGGTCACCCACACGATCTCGTGATCACGGCGCCGGCCGGCTACGGCTGCTCGTAGGCGAAGCGAGGATCCGGCGGGCCTTGGCGACCAGGCCGCCCGCTGGCTGAGCAGGTATCGCAGCTGTCGTTGGAGGGACATCGGCAGGTGAGTGGCGCCCCGGCGAAACGCCGCCGCGAACGCCGACGTAATAAACTCGCTCAGCGAGTATATGTCTGCCGTCGCTTCGCCCCACCCCAGGCACTGGCGCTCGGCCGTCGCAGCCCTCGAGTGCATGCGCCGGCGGCCGCACCCAACGCGACGCGCGCTGTCGCGGGAGCTGGGGTTGGCCAGCGGCGCGGCCTCTGACCTGGTCGGCCGATTGCGCGTGGCGCGACTGGTGGCGGAGCGTCCGGCGCCGGCCGAGGGGCCGGGACGACCGACGACGTCCCTGTTCGCCCACCCCGAGGGGCCGGTGGTGCTCGCCCTGGACCTGCGCCACGGCGACTGGCGGCTGGCGGCGTGCGGGATCGACGGCGAACTCGAACTGCTCGCGTCGGGCGCTCACCGCGCCACCGACGCCGGCGCTGTCGTGGCGCGGCTGCGCCGGATCGTGGCGCGAGCGGCGGAGTCGCTGGACGGGCGCGCGATGGCCGTCGGTGTCGCCGTGCCCGGGCTGGTCGCGGGGACCCGTCTGCTCGACGCCTCCGTGCTGCGCTGGCGCGATGTGGAGCTGTCCGCACTCGGGGCAGGGCTCCCCGTGATCGCGGGGAACGACGCCACCATGGCGGCAGTCGCCGAGGCCCGCCTGCACCCGGCGGCGGGGGCGCTGCTGCACCTCGTGATCGAGATCGGGATCGGCGGTGCATTCGTGCTGAGTGGCCGGCCGGTTCACGGGGCCCGCGGGCTGGCCGGCGAATTCGGTCATCTGCCCTTCGGCGATCCCGGCCGGGTATGCGGCTGCGGAGCCCGCGGCTGCTGGGGCGGTCTGTTCGACCCGGCGCCGATCGCCGTGCAGCTGGGACAGCCCGACCCCGCCGATCCGCGGGGATGGCTTCGCCGCTTGTTCGAGGCCTCGGAGCCGAGCGCGGACGAGCGGGGCGTGCGCCGCGCGCTGGCCGCGGATCTGGGCCGCGGCACCGCGGGACTCGTCAACGCGCTCGACCCCGACGTCGTGACTCTTGGCGGCCTGGCCGGGCCGCTGCGCGACGCTGCGCCTGGTGCGTTCACCCAGGCGTTCGAAACGGGGCTGATGGACGTGCACCGAGGCGAGGCTCCCGACGTCGTCACCGGGCTGGCGGGCGAGAATGCGGCTCTCGTCGGCGTGGGCCTGGCGACTCTTGACCAGGTTCTGGATGCGAAACGGCTCGCCGCATGGGCCGGGGGAGTCCGATGAGCTATCGCCGGGACTCTTTCACGTGGACCGCGTTTGGCGCGCTGTTCGCCTTCGGATACCTCAACGCCCTGCTCGGCCCATCTCTTCCCTACCTCCGGTCGGCCGAGGGGATCCCCTACCTGGTCGGCGCGCTGCACCAGGTGGCCTTCGCGCTGGGCGGAGGACTGGCCGGCGCGATCGCAGCGCGCGACCGCGTCACGCTCGGGCGCCAGGCGGTGATCGCCGGCGGACTCATGGGCGCCGCCCTCGCCGGACTCGCCGTGGGTTATGGCGGGATCGCGCCGATCACGATCGCGGCTGCCTTCCTGATGGGTCTGCTGGCGACGCTGGCACTGATCCGCGTTTGGGCGGCGCTCGCTGACGCGCACGGCCCCCGCCGGGCAGTGGCGATGACGGAGGGCGAGGTGGCGGTCAGCCTGGCGGGCATCGCCACGCCGCTGCTGATCGGGGCACTGGCCGCCGGCGCCGCCACCTGGCGACTGGCATTCGCGATCGGGACGGTGGCCGCGGGTCTCGCGGCAGCCGGTGTGCTTCGCGCCGACGTTCCGGCTCCGCGCACCGCCACGCGCGAGAGATCCGGACGCGGGCGAGCTCAGCCGACGCTCGTGATCATCTTCGCCATCGTCGCTCTCGAGTTTGCGCTCAGCTTCTGGCTGGCCAGCTATCTCAACGACGACGTCGGCCTGGCCCGCGGCACCGCCGTGGCGATGGTCAGCGGCCTGTACGCCGCCAACCTCCTCGGCCGCCTCGGAGCCAGCCGGCTGGCCCGGACCCAGACCCCGGAGCGACTTCTGGCCGCCGCGCTGACCGTCATCCTGATCGGACTGCCGTTCCTGCTGGCGGCCACCAGCGTGGCCGCGGCCGTGGCCGGCATCGTTCTCGCCGGCGCCGGGATCGGCGCGCTCTTCCCGCTCACATCCTCCCTCCACATCCAGGCCAGTGGGCGCACCGCCGACGGCGCCCTGGGAGAGACGCTCATCGTGGCGGCGCTCGGACAGACCACCGGGCCGCTCGTCGCGGGTGGGATCGCTCAGGTCGCGACGCTGCGAACCGGATTGCTCGTGCTGCCGGCGCTGACGCTGCTCGCTGCGACCAGCCTCGCTGTGCACAGATACCGGTCGGCGCCGTCGCGACCCAGGACCACCGCCGGACGAGCGGCTGATCGGCCCTTCAGCACCTAAATGTGGATTCCACGACCCCGCGCGCCGTGGGAGACCATCTAAACGCCGGGCGCCTCTCCGCCCGGTTTCGGGGCCGGAGGCGACGAATCCTTGGTTCCGGCCCGGACGACGCGAAAGCCGAAGTGCCGCAGGACGAAGTGCTCCAGCGCGCTGCCGGCCGCGGCGAGCGGGTGGGGCCGGCGGACACGAGACGGGCGCATGCTGCCTCCTGACGAAATGCACGGGCCTACCGGACCGCACAGTCCACTTATCATAGCGCTGGACCTCGCCGGGGGTTCCAGGCGGCGCCGTGCATCCACTGGGACGACCAGGTCTCCGGGCTCCACGCCGAGCTCAAGCAACTCGGGGTCAGCGGCCCAGCGTGAGCGTCTGGTAGCTCACGCTGTCGTCGGCGATCCCGGCCTCGATCTTGTCGGCGTCGCCCGCGGCGACGACGAGGCCGAGCGACCGAGCGCGCCGCAGCGCTGCGCGGGCCGGCCGCGACAGATGCAGACGCCGCGAGGAGGAGAAGGTGCCGGCGGCGCCTGTGACTCGGTACTCGCCCAGAATCGGATTGTCGCCCACCGCCCCCCGTGGGCTCGTGGAACGCCGGCCATCGACCATGAAGGCGTAGACCGCGACGCTGACGCGCCTGATCGCATCGCACCTCACGCGGGTCTGGATGCCCGACGAGAGCAGGCCGGCGATGGCAGCCGGACGGCGGATCGACACAGCGCACGGAACCGGGTCGTAGAGGCCGGTGGCGGTCGTGGAGCGGCCCAGGTCATCGGCGCCGCGTACCTCCAGGTGGTAGAGCCGATGGCGGGCGGGGAGCCGACCCGGGGCGAACGCGCCCGATCCGGCGTGGCTCGGGCAGAAGCCGAACGCCGGGGCGGCCGCCGCGGGTCCCCACGAGCAGGACACACTGTCCACATCGGTCCCCACCGAGTTGCTGTCGGTCACCTGGTAGCTGAAGGCAGGCCGCAGCGGCGTCGTGTCGTTGGCATTGGTCAGGACGCCGTGGGCGGCATCGAGCTGGGTCACCGGAGGCGTCGTGTCGACATCGAGGTTCAGCCACACCGAGGCCACGGCGTTGCCGTCGCCATCAACCAGATCGACCGCCAGGAAGTGGCTTCGCGAGAACTGATCGGAGTCGGGGCCCAGCGGAGCCGCGGGCTGGAAGGTGCCGCAGATCGCCGCGCAGCCCGGCGCCGGCCCACCGCAGGTCTGAGTGACGAACACGCTGTCGAAGTGACACTGCAGCTGGGTGCCGCCGTCGGCCTGGATGCCGATCGTCGGGCGCGTATCCGGCGTGCGGAAGGCCACCGGCGCCTCGGTGTAGCCGGCCGGTCCCAGCGACTGGTCGGGGTAGCCACGAGCTCCAGGGGGAGCGGTGAAGGTGATCCCCGCCGCCCCCGCGCTCGCAGGCAGCGCCAACGCCGCCCAGACGACCACGCCGAGACGCCAGGCGCGGGCGCGCCTGCCTTCTGCCCCCTGCGATGCGCGCCATCCCCTCATGTCCCCTCGCTGTCCCAAGTCCCGAGCCGTGCCGCCGGGTGGCGCGATGCTACCGGAGGGCAGCGGGCAGCAACGCGGGCACGAAACGCAGAGTGCTCCGGTCGAGCACCTGGTCGGGCTCGATGGCGCCCGCGGCCGTGACGCGATAGAAGCCGGGGCGACAGCCGTCGCGGCGGTGCTCGCAGATGAGCCCGCCGTCCAGCGTCTCGTGGGCCAGCAGCCATCCCGGCAGGACGCTCGCGAGCAGGCGGAAGCTGACCACGGCGGCGTGGGTGACGCAGTCGGCGTTGGGCGCGGCGGGCTGGGCGAGAGCGGACATGGTGAGTGACGGGTGGGGTCTCCCTGGGCGCACGCCCGGAGAGGGCCGATGTCCTCTTGATCGGACGCTGAGGCCCGGAAGTTGAGCCCCGGCTCTCGCCGCGTCTGCTGGGCGCGGCTACTGCTTGACGAGCGTTCCCACGGTGACGTGCGGCCAGTGGATGCCGTTGAAGTCGAGCATCACAAGCTGGGTGTACTGCAGCTGGTGCTTGTCGGGCTGGCCGCCCGTCCCCGCGATCGTCTCGACCCAGAAGGTCGCCTCCATCTGAGTGGCCTTGGCGTTGCCCCCGGGCGGATTGCCGCTCGTCGTCAGGAACGCGGTGTTGGCGGTGCCTCCACCGGCCTTGATGATGCTGTGGGTGGTGGAGACGTGCAGGAACGTTCGGCTCGTCATGCTCGTGCCCTGCAGCGACGTCTGGAGCGCGTTCTGGAGAACGCTGTTGGGGTTCTTGACGATGCCCTGGTTCACTCCCGGCGCCACGAAGCGAAACGGCGTCGCCTGCGCCAGGTTGAGCTCGGTGAACGTCTGGGCCACCGAGTTGAAGTCGCCGTTGGCCGGCGCCGGGCTCCCGAAGAAGAAGGGCAGGATGTTGGTGTCGGGGATGTTCTGGGGCCCCCCCGGATGCACCTCGGCGACCCCCTGGGCCAGGATGACGGTGCCGTGCGGGATGGACGCCATCCGCACCACGGAGGCGGGCTCGCTCGGATCCGAGGTCTGAGGCACCCCGGCCCAGATCCCGGGCTCGATGTGCAGGCCGGCCCCGGTGCTGGACTCCGCGATCTGCTGCATGTACGTCAGACCGAACATGTCGATGTCGGCCATGGCCAGCCCTCGGTTCGGAATGGGACCGTTGATCCGCGTGAACACCAGCGTCTCGTCGGTCATGTTGAGCTCCAGGAACCGGTCCTGCTGGGCGGCGGGATGGTGCGGCCGCCAGATCGCGTTGAACCCGTGTCCCTTCCACGTCCCCTCCAGCGCCGCGAGCGGCCCGAGCGGGTCGGGCGCCCCGGCCCCCAGCGCGGCCCGTGCCGCCGGCGCGTTGGGCGTGTCCAGCCCCGCGAACGCGAAGCCCGGATCGGTCTGTGCCACTACGGTCATGATGACTCCCTC
Organism: Solirubrobacteraceae bacterium; assembly: GCA_036497165.1. Lineage (GTDB taxonomy): Bacteria > Actinomycetota > Thermoleophilia > Solirubrobacterales > Solirubrobacteraceae > Palsa-465. The sequence continues at coordinate 22,870 of DASXJW010000071.1, read as the reverse complement.
CACGAAGTGTCTCGTCTGGCCCGGTCCAGGCCATCACGTCCTCAATCCGCGCCGCCTCGGCCGCGGATAGCCCCGACGAGGCGAGCATATAGGGCCGCCCTGCGCCCGCGAGACCAGGATGGGGCTTCTTGCACGGCTTCGGGGCGGCGAAGTTGTGCGCCCGCAGCTATCAGGCGTCGTCAGGCCAACGGCGACGCCGGGCGCGTGCGCAGAGCCCATTTGGTGGCCGGGGTGATGGCGAGCGCGGGTATGAGGAAGATGAGCGCGAGCACCACCCAGCCCGGCCGGCCCCAGTCGGCGACGAGGGTGGTCATGAGCGCGGGCGCCAGCATCAGGGCCAGCGATTCCCCGGTGGCGAACGCCCCCTGGTACTCGCTGGGCGCGTCCGGCGGCATCAGGGGCACGGAAAGCCCCCATGAGGACGCGACGAAGAGCAGCTCCCCCGTGAGATGCAGCGCGGCGGCGCTGAGGATGAGGGCGATCGCCGGCAGCCCTCCCAGCCCCGCGGTGAGCGCGAGCAGGAGACATGCGCCCGCCAGAGCGAGACCGGATCCCAGCGCGGCGCGCGCAGCGCGGACGGGCATCGTGACGCCGCGGCTGACCCGGGTCTGGAACGCGGCGATGCCAAGCGAGCTCACCACCACAACGACGGCGGAGAGCGCCTGGGGCGCGCGGGTGTGCAGCGCCACCCACAGCGGCAATCCGCTGGAGAGCATGGCCCAGCACAGCGCGAGGGTCCCCGTCATACCGGCCAGGCTCATGTAGGGCACGTCCCGGACCACGCGCAGGCGCCGGCGTCTGCCTCCCCCGACCGGCGTCGGTACGCCGGGACCGCTTCGGACCAGCGCCGCGTAGACGAAGTAGGTGCCGGCGTTGAGCACCAATAGGGCGACATAGACCGGCCGGGCGTCGACGGTGATGACCGCCCCGCCGAGCAGTGCCCCCAGCGCCCAGCCGATGTGGCTGATCGCGCGCAGCCGGCTGAGCACCTCGAGCTTGCGGGCGGGCTCGCTGAGGCCCAGCGCGAGCGCGTTGCGCGGGCCCCCGGTCCCGCTGGCCGCGATCTGCGACAGCGCCGCCACCACGATGAACGACGCCATGCCGTGAACGGCCAGAAAGGCCAGCCCTACCGCTCCCTGCGCCATGAGCTGGGCGGCGAAGGTCTCCCGGGCGCCCGCTCGGTCGCCCAGCCACCCGAAGACCGGGGTGAGAAGGGCGCCCAGGACGGCGGCGATCGTCATGCCCACGCCCACCTGCGCGGGCGAGAGCCCCACGGACCGAGTGAGAAACACCGCCCAGGTGGTGAACCAGGCGCCGTTGCCCACGGCGGAGACAAGAGTCCCGCAGGCCATGCGCCGCAGCGGCCAGGGACGGGGCAGCAGGGCATCGATCACGCGGCGGTCTCGCGGTATCATCATGATTCACCTACGCCTGAAGTGTGCAATGACAGTTCAAGCTAGCAAAAGCTATGATCGTGCGGCCCGCGAGGCGGACGACCCTCGCATCGCCCTGCTGCGGCAGCTGGTGGACCCCATCCGGCTTCGGGTGGTCGATCGCCTGGGCCACGCGGGGCCGGCGAGCGTGACCCGGCTGGCCGAGGAGCTCGGCGTGCCGCTGCCGCAGCTGTCCAACCATCTGCGCCGGCTGCGCGAGGGGGGCCTGATCGCGGGGCGACGAGACGGCCGCCATGTCATCTACGAGCTGGCCGATCCCGGTCTCGAGCTCCTGACTCCCCTGCTGGACAGCATCACCGGCCGGATGGCACCCCCGGCTCGCGCGTCGGCGCGCGCTCTGCCCTCGCGCACCTGTTATGACCATCTGGCCGGCCCCATCGGCGTCCGCATCTACCGCGCCCTGCGCGACAGCGGCGCTGTCACGCCGGGCGCGGACGGCATCGTGGAGCTCGGCCCCAACGCCGGCCAGGTCCTCCCGGCGCTGGGCGTCGACCCGGCCCTGACACCGCGCGGGCGCCAGCGGTTCGCGTTCGAGTGCCTGGACTCGACGCTGCACGCCCCCCACCTCGCAGGGGCGCTCGGCGACGCGCTGGCCGCATCGCTGACAGATCGGCGCTGGATCGATCGCGAGGCGGGAAGCCGCGCCTACTCCATGACCGCGGCGGGTCGCCGTAAGCTTCGCGCCACGCTCGGGATCGACGACCTGCCGGCCCCCGCGTCGGCGGCGCCCTGACCCTGGGCTTCCCGGTGCCCGCGGCTGACGTGATCGTGGTGGGCCTCGGCGCGATGGGCAGCGCCGCCTGCCGGCATCTCGCGGCGCGCGGCGCCTCGGTGATCGGGATCGACCAGTACGCGCCCCCGCACAAATGGGGCTCGACGCATGGCGAGACCCGGATCACCCGCCTGGCCATCGGCGAGGGGCGCGAGTACGTGCCGCTGGCGCGGCGCTCGCACGAGCTGTGGCGCGAGACCGAGCGGGCGAGCGGCACCGAGCTGCTCACGCACACCGGCGTCGTCATCCTGGCCCATCCTGCCAGTACGTTCCTGCTCGAGACGCGAGCCGCCGCGCGTGAGTACGCCATCGAGCACCGTGATCTGACCAACGCGGAGCTGCGCGAGGCCTTCCCGATGTTCGCCGTGGACGGAGACACGGTCGGCTATCACGAGCCGGCGGCCGGGTACGTGCGCCCCGAGCGGGCCGTGGCCACCCAGCTGGCGCTGGCCCGCCGCGACGGCGCGCGCCTCAGGCTGGGCGAGCGCGTCGAGCGGTGGACGGCGGGCGCAGGCGGCGTCACCGTCACCACCAGCGGCGCGACGTACTCCGCGGGGCAGCTGCTGCTCTGCGCGGGTGCCTGGATCGGCGAGCTGTTCCCGCAGGGGCGCGACCTCTTCGCCATCTACCGCCAGCTGCTGTTCTGGTTCCCGATCCGGCAGGGCTACGCGCAGCTGCGCGACATGCCCGCCTTCGTCTGGGACATCGGCGGGGACCAGCAGGGATTCGTCCACCTCGACGGCTTCTACGGCTTCCCCGCCCTCGATGGCCCCGGCGGCGGCGTCAAGATCGCCTCGGAGTCATTTGAGCGCACCACGACGCCCGACGGCCGCCAGCATCCGGCCAGCCGCGCCGAGATCGATCGCATGTACCAGGAATGCGTCGCGCCGTTCCTGCCATGGCTGGGGGCTGAGCCGCTGCGCTCCGTCTCCTGCCTGTACACGAGCACGCGCGGCAGCCGGTTCGTCATCGACCGCCACCCCGAGCACGACACGGTCCTCGTCGTCTCGGCGTGCTCGGGGCACGGCTTCAAGCATTCGCCCGCGATCGGCGAGGCAGTGGCCCAGTGGCTGACGGGCCGGCATCCCGACGTCGACCTGGCCGCATTCTCGCTGTCGCGGCTGACTTCGATGTAACGACGCTAGGCCAAGCGCACGCGCACCAGCCGGTCGGCGGCGAGCGCGGTGAGCGGCCGCGGGGGCAGCGCGATGGTGACCGGCTCCTGGGCCGGCTCTCTGAGCAGAGCCTCGTCGGCCTCGGGCTCGCCGGTGCGGATCGTGGCCGCAGATGCCCACACAGGTGGATGTGCACCGCCCAGTCCATGGAGCCGTCAAGCTACCGGACTCCAAGCGCTGCAGTCCGGCCGGTTTCTGCCGATCACTGCGGGGGATGAGCGACATCCTGGGAGATCCGGCGCGCCTGGACGCGCTGCGGGGGTCAGAGTTGATGGACTCCGGGCCGGAGGAGGTCTTCGATCGCCTCACGCGTCTGGCGTCCAAGCTGCTGCGGGCCCCGGTGGCGACGATGACGCTCGTCGACGACGGGCGCCAGTACTTCAAGAGCGCGGTGGGCACCGCGGTGACGCAGACGGCCCTCTCGCACTCGTTCTGCCGCCACGTCGTCAGCGAGGCCGCCCCGCTCGTCGTGACCGACGCCCGTCTGGACCCCCGCGTTCACAGCAACCCCGCCATCGAGGATCTCGATGTCGTGGCCTACTGCGGGGTGCCGCTGACCGACGCCGACGGCCACACCCTGGGGTCGTTCTGCGCCATCGCGCATGCCCCGCGCCAGTGGACCGAGATCGAGATCGAGATCCTTACCGAGCTGGCCCACAACATCATGACCGAGCTGGACCTGCGTGCGGCCAACCGCGCCCTGGCCGCACGCGAGCGTGAGACGCGGTCGATCATCGAGTCGGCCCACGACGCGTTCATCGCCACCGACGCCGACTTTCGCATCATCGACTGGAACCCGGCGGCCCACCGGCTGTTCGGCTGGAGCGCTGTCGAGGCGATCGGCCGGCCCGCCTGCGAGACGCTGCTGCCCGATCTTGCCCCGGACTGCGCCCTGGCCCGGCACCTCAGCGCCGGGGCGCCCGAGCTGCCGGGCCGCCCGATCGAGACGTGCGCGCGACACCGCGACGGACGCACTCTGCAGGTGGAGGTGTCCGTGGCGCGCGTCGATACGCCCCGCGGACCGCGCCTCAATGCGCTCGTACGCGACGTGGCCGAGCGTCGTGCCGCCCAACTCGAGCGCGAGCAGCTCGCGCGCGTCGTGGAGTCCACCCTCGACGCCGTGATCACGGTCGACCTCGACGGCACGATCACGAGCTGGAACGCCGGCGCGGAGAAGCTCTACGGCTACACGGCGGAGGAGATGGTGGGCACCGCGCCGGTCTCGCCCGAGGCCTCGGAGCCCAGCCTTCCCGGCCGCGAGCCCCTCATGTCCAGGCTCGTGAGGGGAGAGCACGTGACCGCTCGCGCCGTGCCGCGCCGTCACCGCGACGGCTCCCGCATCTTCGTCGACCTCAGCGCGGCGCCGCTGCGCGACCGCGGCGGGCGGGTCGTCGGCGCCACCTCGATCGCGCGCAACATCACCGAGCAGCACCGCCTGGAGCTCGATCTCGAGGAATCGGAAGCCCGCTTCCGAGAGACGTTCGACGAGGCCCCGATCGGCGTCGCGCTCGTCGGGCCCAATGGACGCTGGCTCGAGGTCAACCGCGCCCTGTGCGAGATCGTCGGCTACACCGAGTCCGAGCTGCTGGCCCTTTCCTTCCAGGACATCACGCACCCAGACGACCTGGGCGCGGACCTGGAGAACCTGCGGCAGGTCCTCGCCGGCGAGGTGTCGACCTACCAGATGGAGAAGCGCTACTTCCACAAGGACGGGCGCGCCATCTGGGTCAAGCTCTCCGTGGCCCTCGTCCGCGACCAAGCGGGCACACCTCTGCACCTCGTGTCCCATGTCGAGGACATCACGCGGGCGAAGGCGGCCGAGTCGGCGCTCCGCGAGGGCCGGCGGCTGCTCGACGAGTCACAGTCGGTGGCCGGGGTGGGGAGCTGGACCTGGAACCTGGACAGCGGCGAGCCTGCCTGGTCGGCGCAGCAATACCTCCTGCACGGGGTCAGCCCGTTGTCAGACGCCCCGCCGCTGGAGGAGTTCCTCGCGCTCGTCCATCCGGAGGATCGCGAGCGGGTGCGGGCGACGATCTCCGACATCGTCAGGCGGCGCCGTCCCTTCGCGGACGAGTACCGGGTGACGCTGCCGGGCGGACGCACGCGGACGCTATCGGTCCGTGGCGACTATCTGGCCGCCGACCCCACCGTGGCTCTGCCCCCGCGCATCGCCGGCACGGCTCAGGACGTGACCGCCGATCGGGCGGCCCGGATCGCCCGGGAAGAGACCGAGAACCGCCAGCGCGTGCTGCTCTCGAGTCTCCCGGACACGATGATCGTGCTCTATGACCGCGAGCTGCGCTGCCGCTTGGTGCAGGGCGCGCTGATGGAGGAGCTGGGCGTGCAGCCCGAGGACTTCGAGGGCAAGCTGCTCTCAGAGCTCATCTCCCAGGCCCGGTTCGAGCTCCTGCAGCCGTCGGTCAGGCGCGCACTGGAGGGCGAGTCGGCCTCGCTCGAGTACACCGCCGGCGACGGCCGCACCTACGCCGTGGACATCGCGCCCTACCGCTCCGACGACCGGTCGGTCACGGGCGTGTTCTCGGTGTGGCGCGACATCTCCAGCCGCAAGCGGATGGACGACGAGCTGCGCGCGAGTCGCGAGAAGGCCCTCGAGGCCTCCCGGCTGAAGTCGGAGTTCGTGGCCAACATGAGTCATGAGATCCGCACGCCGCTCAACGGCGTGGTGAGCATGGCGGAGCTGCTCCTCGACACCAAGCTGGACGCGGAGCAGTCCCAATACGCGCAGGTGACGCTGACCTCGGCCGAGGCGCTCATGCGCGTCATCAACGACATCCTGGACTTCTCCAAGATCGAGGCGGGCAAGCTCGACATCATCAGCGAGGACTTCTCCGTGCGCGCCGCCGTGGACGACGTCGTCGAGATCGCGGGGATCAACGCGGCCGAGCGGGGCCTGGGGCTGGATGTGGCGGTGGACGAGGATGTCGCACCCACCCTCACCGGCGACGGCAACCGCGTGCGCCAGGTTCTCACCAACCTGGTCTCCAACGCGGTCAAGTTCACCTCCGAGGGCGAGATCACCGTCAGCGTGACGCTCATCGACGGTCCCGGCAACGAGCGGCGGCTGCGCTTCGAGGTCGCCGACACCGGGATCGGCATCGGCACCGAGCGACTCGCCGTCCTCTTCGAGCCGTTCTCCCAGGCCGACGCCACCACCACCCGGCGCTACGGCGGCACCGGGCTGGGTCTGTGCATCTCCAGGCAGCTCGTGGAGCTCATGGGCGGCGCGATCGGGTGCGAGAGCGAGGTCGGAGCGGGCAGCCGGTTCTGGTTCACCCTCCCCTACGCGCCCGGCGCCGGCCTCGAGTCCGACGTGCTGGTCAGCGATCTCACCGGCACGCGCATGCTCGTCGTCGACTGTGACCCCGCCGCGCGGCAGTCGCTCGAGAGCAGCTTGGCCAGCTGGGGAATCAGCCCCGCCGGCGCCGGCGACGGCGCGGACGCTCTGCGGCAGCTGGCTCAGGCCGCCGGCTCCGGCCGCCCGTTCGCCGCGGCTCTGCTCTCCATGACCCTGCCGGGCATGGACGGGCTGGAGCTCGCGCAGCGGATCAAGGACGTCCCGGCTTTGCGCTCGACCCGGCTGCTGCTCGTCGTCGCCGCGCCCACCGAGCTGGCCGGCGCCGATCTGACCGTCGTCGACGGGCATGTGGCCGCGCCGATCCGCCGCTCGCGCCTCTACAACCAGCTTCTGGCGGTGCTGCACAAGACGCGGGGCGGTCAGCCCGGGGTCCCCGCAGCCGCGCCGGCGGCGAACGGCCCTGACGCCGAGACCGGCCTGCGCGTGCTCATCGCCGAGGACAACGAGGTCAACCAGTTCGCGGCCATCCGTCTCCTGCGCTCCTTCGGCCTGACCGTCGACGTCGCCGCCGACGGCCGCGAGGCCATCACTCTGACGGGCCGCACCGACTATGCCGCGGTATTCATGGACTGCCAGATGCCCGACGTCGACGGCTACACCGCCACGCGCGTCATCCGGCGCCGCGAGGAGCAGGCTGGGCGCCACACTCCCATCATCGCGCTCACCGCGCACGCGCTGGAGGGCGACCGCGAGAAGTGCCTGGCGGCCGGGATGGACGACTACCTGGCCAAGCCGCTGCGCCGGCAGACCATCCGCGACGTACTCGACCGCCTGACCGCGCCGGGGCCGGCACCGGGACCGGGGCCGGGGGCAGACCGGGCGGCCGGGCCGGACATCTTCGACCCGGCCCCGCTTCAGGAGATCGGCGATCCGGAGACGGAGATGGCGCTGGCGACGATGTTCCTGGACCAGTCCGCCGAGCGCCTGCCCGCCATCCGAGCGGCCATCGCGTCCGAGGACCCCGTGCTCCTGCACGGGCTGGCACACGGGCTCAAGGGCTCGGCCGCCACGGTCGGAGCCACCCGGATGAGCGAGATCGCCAAGGCGCTGTGCGAGCTGGCCGCCGGCGGCCGGACCTCAGGAGCGTTGGAGCTCCATGGCCGGCTCGCCGACGCGCTGGCTCAGACGAGCGGGGTTCTCGAAGGCCGTACCAGCCGCACCGGTATCTAGTAGCCGCTGCTGGCCGGCGCGGCGCCCGCGGAGCCGCTCGTGGTGATCGCCGTCCCCGTGGGCGCGACCAGCCACCACTTGGCGCCGAAGTTGTCGCTGCCCTGGCCCTTGACCGAGCCCTTGCTCTTGTCCAGGGCGAAGTAATAGAGCGGGTGGCCGTCATAGGTGACCTGCTTGCCGCCATTGGCTCGGCTGATCGTTCCGAGCTGTCCGGCGGTCACGCCGCCGGCTGCGACGGGCGCCGCCTTGGTCAGCACCGGCGGCCAGAACTGGGCGCACGCTCCCGCGCACACCGACTTGCCGGTGGGGTCGGCGACCCACAGGTACAGCGCGCGACCGGACGATCCGACGAGGTACTTCCCGTCCGCTCCGCTCGCCGTTCCCACCGACGTCGTACTGCCCGACGGGCTCGAAGCGGACTGCGCGTTGCCGGGGGCGGACCCGGTGCTCGCGTTCGTGCTGCTGCCGCCGCAGGCCGCGACGACCAGTGCCACGGTCACCATGGCGAGGGCACCGCCGAGGCGGATCTTCGCTGCACTCAAAGTGTTCATCATCATGCACTCATTTCGTGGTTTGGCGGCCCGTCGCGTGTGTGGGCGGGCTCACCGACAGAGACCCCGCGGCGGGGCATTCCCTTCCCGGCGCCGGTGGCGCGAGCTGCCGGTCGCGACCGGCCGCCAGCCCGACCACCGTCTGGGGTGCCACCAACGCCAGCAGCAGGATGAGCGGCACCGTCCACGAGCCGGTCAGGCCGTGCAGGGCGCCCACCGCCAGCGGAGCCAGCGCGGCCAGCACATAACCGACCGACTGCGCAAGCGTGGAGAGCCCCTCGGTGGTGGCGACGCTGCCGCCGCGCATGACGATGAGCATGAGCGCCAGCGGGAAGGCGGCGTTCTGGCCGAGGCCCAGGAGCACCACCCACAGGTACGGGGCCGCCATCGGGGCGGCCAGGATCCCGGTCAGTCCCGCCGCCATCAGTGCCGAGCAGACGACGACGAGCCAGCGGTGGTCGCGCCGGCGTGCGGCGATGTAGGGCAGCGTGGTCGCGGTCGTCAACCCCACCACGATGGAGAGGCTGAGGAGCAGACCGGCCCGGGAGTCGCTCGCCCCGTGGCTGCGAAAGATGTCGGGCAGCCAGGCCAGCGTCGCATAGAACCCGCCCGACTGCAGGGCGAAGAAGAGCGTGACCCACCACGCCAGGGGCTGGCGCAACAGCGGGCGCACCACGGGGGAGCGGGGCGCGATCGGCGTATCGGCGGCGGCCTGGCGGCGCACGAACGCGGGCAGCCAGGCCACGGCGGCGATCGCCACCGGGATGGCCCACACGCCCAGGCCCGGGCGCCAGCCGCCTCCCAGCCGATCGGCCAGCGGGACCGTCACCCCCGCCGCCAGCGCGGCGAAACCGATCAGCGCCGTGGTGTAGAGCGCCATCGCCGTCCCGGTCCGATCGGGAAAGTCGCGGCGCACGATCACCGGCACGAGCACGTTGCCGGTCGCGATGGCAGCGCCGGCCAGCGCCGTCCCGGCGAATAGGAAGGCGGCGCCGGGGACCAGCCGCAGCAGCATGCCGGCGAGCAGGGCGAGCATCGCCGCCGCGATCGCCGAGTGCACGCCGAGACGTCGCGCCAGCGGCGGGGCCAGGGGCGCGAGCAGGCCAAAGCAGAGCACAGGCAGCGTCGTGAGCGCCCCGGCCCATCCCGAGGACAGCCCGACGTCGGACTGGATTCGGTCCAGGACGGGGCCGATGCTCGCCGCCGCCGGTCGCAGGTTGATGGCGACGAGCACCATTCCACCAGCGAGCAGCGCCGGCGAGAGCGACCGCACCCTGTCGCGCTCAGTGTGCACGCCGCCTCACGCTACACGCCGGTCCACGGCGCGAGACGTCAGATGCGGACGCCGGAGGCGGTGGTGACCCGCCCGGCGAACAGGAACGCGGTCTGGCGCAGCGAGGACTCCAGGTCGAAGGGGTCCAGGGCCGAGACCGCGTCGCGCGGGACGATCACGTCATACCAGCGCAGGGCGGCACTGGCCGCCGTGTAGTGCACGCAGATATTGGCCACCGTCCCGCAGATGACCACCACGCTCACCCCCCAGAGCCGCAGCAGGTGATCCAGCGGCGTGCCGTAGAACGCGTCGTAGCGGACCTTGGCGATCACCGTCTCGTCGCCCCGGGGGGCCAGCGCGTCGACGATCTGCCAGCCCCAGGTGCCCTCGCGGGCGTGCTCGGGCCAGATGCGCCACTCGGGATCGCCGTCGCGGTGGGTGTCCTGCGTGAACACCACGCGCATGCCATAGGCGCGCGCCAACTCCAGGAGCGTCTCGATGGCCGGGATCGTGGACTCGGCGTCGGGTACCCGCAGGCTCCCACCCTCCGCGACGAAGTCGTTCTGCATATCCACCACCAGCAGCGCGGTGCGGGTGGGATCGACGCGGACCTCGGCGTGGATTTCGTAGTCGGGGACCTGGACGGCGTGGCTCATGGCGTGGTGAACAACGCTAGCGCGACCCCGGGTGTGCTCTGGACGTCCGGGCACGACGTGAGTGCACGTCAACGGCGGCATTGGCGGGGAGGTCCGGCGTGAAAGCGCGGGAATTCGACATGCAACGCCCGCTGGAGGCGGTCGTGTGCGTTTGACCTGGTTGGACGGCGCGGATCGCACACGGAGCGCCCACGTGCTGCGCGCGCGCAAGAAATCGGTCATTCCGGCACGCCCGAGCCGCCACCTTCGATGCCCGCCGTTGACGTGCGCCGCGTCGTGCCCCGACGTACGGGGGCAGGCCGCGGTCGCTGGTGCCACGGCCGCCGGCGGCGTGCTCTGCCGCGGCCTTCTGTATGTTCCCGGGCCGTTTCACGCGCCCTTCACCCCGGGGCACCGAGAGGAGCTTGCTATGAGAAGGATCACGGCCGCGCTGGCCGCAGGCGCGATCGTGGCGCTGGCCGCCGCCTCCGCGCAGGCGAGCGCGGCGGACATCGATTACGCGCAGGTCGCCCGCAACATCATCCCGTCCGGGCAGCAGGGATCGATCGCGCCGATCCCGGCCGACGCCACCGCGCAGGCCCAGATGTACAACGCGCTCACGCCGCTGTTTGACCACGTCAGCAATGCCGACCTGTTCAGCGACTTCAAGTCCGAGCAGTTCGGACTGGGCACCGACGGCCCGGGCACGGCCGAGCCCGTCCCCTTCCCGGGCGTGACCATCGTGCGCGACCGCTTCCACGTGCCCCACGTCACCGCCACCACGCACGCCGGCGGCGTCTGGGCCGCGGGCTGGATCGCCGCCGAGGACCGCGGGCTCCTGCTCCAGGAAACGCGCGACAACTCGCGGGTGGCCGCGATCGACGCCCCCGGGCTGAGCGCCATCGGTCTGATCGAGAACCTCCAGGACTTCCAGCCCAGCGCGCAGACCGAGCGGGTCCTCTCGCGTCAGACCCTGGCGCTGCAGAAGGCCGGACCCGAGGGACGCGCGGTGCTGGCCGACATCGACCAGTACGTGAGTGGGATCAACGCCTTCCTGGCGATCCACCAGCCGACCACGCCCCGCTGGACACGCAACGACGTCTACGCGCTCAACGCGCTCAAGGACCAGTTCTTCGGCGAGGGCGGCGGACGGGAGGCCCAGAACTCCCAGTTCCTGGGCGCCCTCGAGCACCGGCTCGGGGTCAAGAAGGGCTACAGCGTCTTCAACGACCTGCGCCAGAACCTCAACGCCGGCAGCCCCACCACCGTCGACGGCAGGTTCAACTACGATCACGCGCCGTCCAAGCCGGGAGCTCCCGGCAGCGTGGTACTTGATCCCGGCAGCTTCACGGCCACCCCCGCGGTCTCGCTCTCCAAGACAGCGGCCGCCCGCTTCGGCCACATCGAGCCGCGCCCCCACGCCTCCAACGAACTGATGGTGGAGGCGAAGTACTCCACCACCGGGCATCCGCTGCTGGTGGGCGGCCCCCAGGTGGGCTACTTCTACCCGGGCCTCACCTATGAGATCGACATGCACGCCCCCGGCCTGGACTGGCGGGGGGCCACCTCCGCCCCCTTCCCCGGCTACATGCTGATCGGACGCGGGCCGGATTTCGCCACCACCCTGACCTCGGCCTCGGGCGACGTCGTGGACGAGTACGCCGAGACGCTGTGCGGCCGCAGCACCACGAAGTACCTGTTCAAGGGCACCTGCCGGTCGATGCAGACGTTCGACGCAGGGACGCTCGGCGGCAAGCCGGTCGTGTTCAAGACCACCGTCCATGGCCCCGTCGTCGGCTATGCCCGCGTCCACGGCCGCAGGGTGGCGATCTCGAGCAAGCGCTCCAGCTACGGCAAGGACGTGCTGGACCTGCTCTACAACCGGCGCCTGTCCGATGGGCAGGTGCACAGCCCACAGTCGTTCTTTCAGGCCGCCCAACTGACCCCCCAGACGTTCAACTCGTTCTACATCGACGACAAGCACGTCGCCGAGTACACGACCGGGCTGCTGCCCGTGCGGCCCAAGGGCACGGATCCCAGCCTGCCGACGATCGGCACCGGCAAGTGGGAGTGGCGCGGCGCGGCCAGCGCCGGCGTGCACCCCCACGGGGTCGACCCGACGCACACGCCGGTCAAGGGCACGATGACCAACTGGAACAACGTGTCGGCACACGGCTTCGGGGCCGCCGACGACGCGTGGAACGCCAACGGGAGCTCGGCCCGCGTCGACCTGCTCAACGACAACCTGGCGCGACTGAGCCACCGCGGCAAGTGGACCCTGGCCGGCGTCACCTCGGCGATGAACGCCTCGGCCACACAGGACGTGCGGGCGATCCTCACCGTGCCGGTACTGCAACGGCTGCTGAAGGGCAGCAAGGCTCCCAGCCCCCGCGCGGCCAAGATGCTGGCTCTGCTGGTGAGCTGGCGCAAGGCCGGGGGCAACCTGCTGGATCGCAACGGCGACGGCATGATCGACAACCCCGGTGCGGCGATCATGAACGCCGCGTGGCCCAAGATCGCCACCGCCGCGATGCGGCCGGTCCTGGGCCCGCTGGAGAGTCAGTTCGCCAATCTGGTCAGCGTGTTCGACGCACCTCCCGGCGGACAGTTCAGCGGCTGGTATCAGTACTTTGACCGCGACGTCACGAAGCTGATGCACGGCGCCCAGCCCCAGTCGTTTGCCAACGACTACTGCGGTGGCGGCAACGTTCGCCGCTGCCAGCGCTCGGTGTGGGCGGCGATCGCCGCCGCCGGGACCGCGCTGGCCCGCCAACAGCACACCGCCAGTCCCTCAGCATGGCGCGCCAGCGCCACGGCCCAGCGGATCACCTTCATCCCCGGGTTGCTCAAGTACACGATGAGCTACACCAACCGGCCCAGCGGGATCCAGCAGGTGATCAGCTTCAACCGCCACCGTTAGCGGCGGTCTCGCACGCTCAGCCCGCCGGTGCCAGCGCCGGCGGGCTGAAGTTGCGCACCGACGGCGCGGCCAGCGCCGCCGCGAAGAGCAGCGCCGTCGCTGCGGCGGCGCAGTACAGGGTGGTCGAGAGCCCCAGCGACGCCGCCACGGGGCCACTGAGCGCCTGGCCGAGCGGCAGGATCGCCGTTGAGCCCAGGTAGTCCCACGAGACCACCCGCGCCAGCTCATCGGCCGGGACGTCGGACTGCATGGCGGTGAACCAGAAGGTGTTGAACAGCGTGCCCGCGCCCCCGTCGATCAGCGCCAGCCCCAGGATGAGCGGGAGCGGGGCGTGCGCGGCCACCAGCGCCAGCATGGCCGGGGTCGCGGTTACGAACAGGACGAGCGTGGCCCGCAGCGGGTAGCGGGGCCGCACCCGCAGCGCGATGAGCCCACCGGCGATCGAGCCCGCCCCCAGCGCCGCCATGATCGCCGCCCACGCCCCCGGGCCGCCGAGCGAATCGCGCGCGATCTGGGGCCCCAGCACCTGCCAGGGCGCCCAGGCCAGCCCGACGAAGAGCGTGAAGGAGGCCACGGTGATCCACAGCCAGCGGCGCGCGTGAAACGCGCTCCACCCGTCGCGCAGCTCGCGCAGCATCGGCGCGCGCTCGCGCACGGCGGCCGCCACGGGCGGCATCAGGGCCACGCAGCCCGCGCTGCCCACGAAGGTGACGGCGTCGACGGCCAGCCCCCAGCCCGGACGGGAGACAGCGACGATGACGCCTGCCACCGCAGGGCCGAGCACCCCCGCGACGTTGTCGCTGAGCGCGAGCAGACCGTTGGCCTGCTGGAGCTGGGCGCTGTTCACGGTCTCCGGGACGAGGGCGAGCGCGGCGGGGCCGAAGAACGCTCGCGCCGTCCCATAGACGGCCTGGAGCGCCGCCAGCTCCCACAGCCGCGCGCTGCCGGTCAGCAGCAGGGCGGCGCAGCCCCCCTGCGACAGCGCCCGCACCAGGTCTGAGGCGACCAGCACCCGGCGGCGCGGCAGCCGATCGGCCCAGACGCCGCCGAACAGCACGAACGAAACCAGCGGGATCGTCTGGGCCGCGAGCACGATGCCCAGGCCGCTGGCCGATCCGGTGAGATCAAGCACCGCGAAGGCCAACGCCACCGGCACCAGGCGATCGCCCAGCGACGAGATCGACTGGGCGCCGAACAGCAGCCGAAACGCTCGTTGCGCCGGGACTCCTCCCACGCGGGCAAGCCTACGCTCCTCGGCCACGCGCCCCGGCGCCGCGGCTGGCAGGATCCGGGGCGATGAGCGAGGTCATGGTGCAGACGCCGCGGGGCGCGGCCCGCGTCCAGCTCACGGTCCCCGACGGCGCGCCGGCGACCGGCGCGCTGATCCTCGGCCACGGGGCCGGTGGCGGCGTGGGCGCACCGGACATCCAGGCGGCGGCGCGCGCGGCCGGCGATGTCGGGTACGCCGTCGCTCTGGTGGAGCAGCCCTACCGCGTGGCGGGACGGCGAGCGCCCGCGCCGGCGGCGCACCTGGACGAGGCCTGGTCGGAGGTGGTGGCCTGGCTCGCCGATGGCGAGCTGGCCGGGCTGGCGATCGTGACCGGCGGGCGCTCCCTGGGCGCGCGGGTCGCGTGCCGGACCGCCGCCGCCACCGCGTCGGTCGGGGTCCTGTGCCTCGCCTTCCCCCTGCAGCCGCCCCGGCGGGCGTCGGCGACGACGCCGTCCCCGAGCCGGCTACCCGAGCTCGACGCCGTGGCGGTGCCCACGCTGGTGATCCAGGGCGTCAACGACCGCTTCGGCATGCCACCGGGCGGCCCCTCGCGCACGGTGGTGACGGTGGCCGGCGACCATGGGCTCAAGGCCGATCTGGCGGCGGTGCGCGACGCGGTGGCAGCGTGGCTCCCGGCGGCGGAACGTCGCTTTCATTAGCTTGGGGGTGATGTACGACACGCTCGCACCGTGGCGGGAGCCCGTCCGGGGCGGTCACCCGGCTCCGGATCTCGCCGCGAGACCGGGGATCGAGCTCCTGCGCGCGATGCTCGCGCAGGAGACCCCGGCGCCCCCTCTGTCGCGGCTGACCGGCATGCGCCCGACCGCGTTCACCGCGAGGTCGGCACGCTTTGAGATGCCGCTGACGGGCTGGCTGTGCGGCGAGGACGCACGCGTGCCGCTGGGCGTCCTCGCCATTCCGGCCGATGCGGCAATGGCATGCGCGATCATCGGCGGCCTGCCGGCCGGCGTGGCCATCACCACGACCGAGCTGGCGCTGCGCCAGGTCCGGCCCGCGCTCCCGGGGCGGACGCTGTGCACGGAGGCCACCGTGCAGGACCTGGGGCGGCCCATGGCGCTGGCGGAGGTGACCCTGTCCGACGACACCGGCGCGCTCGTCGCCCGCGGCGGATCGCTGTGCGTGCAGCTCCCGCTCGCCGAGGATGGGCACCGCGAAGCCGACGGGACCCCCGTGCCCCCCGACCCGGACAGGGACCCGGCGCGCGGTCCGGACCCGTGGGAGCGCCCCGCGCCCGAGGCGGGGCTGACCCAGCTCACCGGGCTGAGGAGGACCGCGGTCGGGGATGGGACGGCCGCCTTCGCCCTCCCGGCGACGCGGTGGCTGTGTGCGCCGCCGCCCGGGCGCGCGCAGGGCGGCGCGGTGGCGATGCTCGCCGGGGCGGCGATGGAGGCGGCGATGCAGACGGCCGCCCCGCCCGGCGCCCGGTTCGTGCCGCTGGAGCTGAAGGTCAACTATCTGCGGCCGCTGGCCAGCGACGGCCGCGAGGCCTGCGCCCGGGCCACGCTGATCCACGGCGGTCGCCGCACCGCGGTGGCCCGAGCCGAGGTGGCCGACGCTGACGGGCGCGCGATCGCCGTGGCCAGCGGCTCGGCCCTGGCCGCGCTCCCCGGGTCGTGACCGGCCGCGGCGGCGGGCGGGGGGCCGTGGCGGCGATCCTGGCCGGGCTGGCCGCGGCGCTGGGACTGTGGGGATGCGGAGCGAGCGCCCGGCGCGCCGGGCCTGTGCAGACCGTGGTCGCACCGCGGGCGGCGCTGCGCGGCGGCCCGCCGGCGCACGTCGCTGTCATCGTCATGGAGAACGAGGAGTATGGGGACATCGTGGGCTCGCCCCAGACCCCGTTCCTCAACGCGCTGGCCCGGCGCTACGCGCTGGCGAGATCGCTGTACGCCACGACGCACCCGTCGCTGCCGAATTACCTGGCCCTGACGGGGGGGAGCACCTTCGGGATCCACAGCGACTGCACCGACTGCCGCTTGGCCTCGGCGACCAGCCTGGCCGACCAGCTCAGCGCCGCCCATGTCAGCTGGACGGCGTACATGGAGGGTCTGCCCCGCGCGTGCTACGGCGGCGCGAGCGCCGGCGAATACGCCAAGAAGCACGACCCGTTCATGTACTACCGCCGGATCGCCGCCGACCCGGCCCAGTGCCGCCACGTGGTCCCTTTGACCCGGCTGGCGGGAGCCGAGCGCGCCGGCTCGGTGGCGCGCTTCACGTGGATCACTCCCGACCTCTGCCACGACATGCACGACTGCGCCGCGGGGCAGGGGGACGCCTTTCTGTCGCGCCTCGTCCCACCGCTGCTGGCCGCGCTGGGCCGTCGGGGCCTCCTGATCATCACGTGGGATGAGGGGACGACCGACGACGGGTGCTGCCGGCTGGCCGCGGGGGGCCACATCGCCACGATCCTGGCCGGTCCGGCGTCACGGCCGGGCGCGCGACTGACCACGCCCACGGACCAGTACTCGATCCTGCAGACCATCGAGGACGTGCTGGGGCTGAGGCGGCTGCGCGCAGCGGCGTGTGCGTGCACGCCGTCGCTGGCGCCTCTGCTCGCCGGCGCGGCGCGTCGCGCCCTCAGGAGCCGGCAGGGAACCGGCTGACCGGGCCGGCCACGCCCGGGTCCTCGAGCTCCAGCGTGGGACCGAAGCCGATCTGCAGCAGCGCACCGCCGCCGGGGGCGTTGGAGGCCCGGACGAACCCTCCGTGCGCCTCGGCCGCCTGGCGCACGATGGCCAGGCCGAGGCCCGATCCCGGTTGTGACCGGGCGTCACGGGCCCGGTGGAAGCGATCGAAGACGAACGGCAGATCCTCAGGGTGAAAGCCCGGGCCATGGTCGCGCACGCTCAGGGTCCCGTCGGCCAGCGTGACGTCGATGACGCCGCCGGGCCGCCCGTACTTGGCGGCGTTGTCGAGCAGGTTGGCCACCGCCCTGGCGATGCGGTCACCTTCCCCGTAGACGAGCGTCGGCTCGACGTCCGCCTGCACGGACATCTGGGGCGCCCGCCGGCGCGTGCGCTCGACCGCGGCGCTGACGATCTCATCCACGCGGACATCACCGGGCTCGCCGCCCAGCTTGCTGCCCCGGGCCAGCTCCACCACGTCGCCGACGAGCGCGGTGAGCTCGTCGAGCTCGTCGATCACGTCGCGGCGCAGCGCCTCGCGGTCCTCGGGCGAGAGGAGCTCCTCGTCGCGCATCAGCTGCAGGTTGGCCCGAATGGTGGCGATCGGCGTGCGCAGCTCGTGGGAGGCGTCGGCGACGAGGTTGCGCTGGGACTGCACCGAGCGCTCCAGCGCGTCCAGGGTCTTGTTGAACGTCTGAGCCAACCGGGCCAGCTCGTCTCCGCCGTGGACGTCGATGCGCTCGGTGTCCAGCCGGTCCGGGTGAGCGGCGATCCGCTCGGTCTGGCGGGTGAAGCGCGCGATCGGCCTGAGCGCGGTCCGGGCCACGAGCAGGCCGAGGGCCGCCGCGAACAGGATCCCGCCGGCCGCGATCAGCGCGAGCACCACAAGGAGTCGGTCGAGCGTGCGGTCGACGTCGTGCATCGGCAGCGCGACGAGCAGCGCACCGAGCGGGCCGATCCCCGTTGCCAGCACGCGGATCGGGGTTCGGTTGACCGTCAGGTCCTCGAAGTACTGGCCGTGACCGGAGGCCGCCAGCGCCTTGGCACGAGAGCCCGCCGGGACCGTCCCCAGCTGTGCCGGTGGGTGAAAGACGGAGCCGTCGCGGTGCACCAGCGTGACCGCCCCGGCAGCGCCTCCGAACGCCGGGCCGTTGTCGGCGTCCAGGTGCAGGCCCTCGTCGGGATCGTTGAGGTGCCCAGGCGGTGGCCCTGCACCGGCGCCGGCCCCGTGTTGGTCGCCGTGCGCGCCCGGTTCAGCGCCCCCGACGCCGATGATCCTGCCGGTGAGGCTGCGCAGCGACTGGTCCAACTGGCCGCGGACCTCCGTGCTCGTCCCCGCGTAGGCGGCGACCGACACGGCGATCACCGCCACCGCGACCGCCACCCCGGCCGCGAGCGCCATGCGCACCCGCAGGTTCATCAGGTGGGCTCCCGCAGCGCGTAACCCACCCCCCGCACCGTGTGGATGAGCGGCCGCGCGCCGGCGTCCTCGAGCTTGCGGCGCAGATAGCCCACGTAGACGCGCAGGGCATTGGAGGTGGGTCCGAAGTCATAGCCCCAGACGCGGTCGTAGATGGTGGAGTGCGGCAGCACTCGGCGCGGGTTGAGCATGAGCAGCTCGAGCAGCTGGTACTCGGTGCGGGTGAGCTCGACGAAGGTGCCCGAGACCTCGACGCCGTGGCGGGCGGGGTCGAGCTTGAGCTCGGCGAAGGTCAACCCGCCCTCGACGTCGCCCTCTCCCCCGGCCCGGCGCAGCAGCGCGCGCAGCCGGGCCCGGAGCTCGTCGATGTCAAACGGCTTGACCAGATAATCGTCGGCCCCCGCGTCCAGCCCGTCGATGCGGTCAGATACGGCGTCGCGCGCGGTGAGCATCAGCACCGGCACGCGGTTGCCCTCGCGGCGCAGAAGCCGGCACACCTCCAGGCCGTCGATGTCGGGCAGTCCGACGTCGAGCACCACGGCGTCCGGCACCGAGGTGGTCACCTCAGACAGGGCCTCGGCGCCGCTGGTGGCCAGCACGATCTCGTATCCCGAGAGCGAGAGGGCGCGGCGCAGGACGTCGCGCAGGCCGCGGTCATCGTCGACGACGAGCAGTCTCATGCCTTGATTGTCGCCCGTGGCCCGGCGCGGCGTGAGCGACTCCTACGTTGCGCTTACTGTCCGGCCCGGGCGCGCTCGGCGAGCACGGCGCCCAGGATGCCGTTGATGAAGGCGGGCGCGCCGGAGCCGCAGAAGCGCTTGGCCGTCTCGATGGCCTCGTCGATCGCGCCCTCGGGCGGGATCGGCTGGTCCCCGGGGACCACATCGGGATGGAGCATCTCGAGCAGCGCCACCCGCAGGATCGAGCGCTCGAGTGGGGCGATCCGCTCCAGGGGCCAGTCCCTGGCGTGGCGGCGGATGAGCTCGTCGAGCTCGGGCTGATGCTCGCGTGCCTGCTCGGCCAGCGCGAGGGTGAACATGTGGACGTCCCGGGGCAGCGTGTCGCCCAGCGGGCGTCCGAGCAGGTCGCTCTGATACAGCGCCCAGACGGCGGCGCGCCGCTGCTCAGTTCGACGGGCCATGACTCGGGCCACTAACCGACGGTGATGAGGTCCTTGGGCACCGAGGTGAGGATGGTGCCCGCCGTCTCGGTGACGACGACCAGATCCTCGATCCTCACCCCGAACTGCCCGGGAACGTACACGCCCGGCTCCACCGTCACGACGTTGCCGCTGGCCAGCACGGAATCCGAGCGCTGCGAGAGCCGTGGCGCCTCGTGGATCTCCAGGCCCACACCGTGGCCGAGGCCGTGGCCGAAGTGCTCAGCGTGGCCGGCCGCCCCGATCACCTCGCGCGCTGCCGCATCCGCCTCGCGCCCGCCCACGCCCGCGCGGACCGCGTCGACCCCAGCGAGCTGGGCCTCGCGAACGAGATCGTAGGCCTGAAGCGTGGTGTCGGGCAGGGGTCCCGTGGCCAGCGTGCGCGTGCAGTCCGAGCAGTAGCCGTCCAGCTCGGCGCCCCAGTCGATCACGACCAGCTCGTCGGGGCCGATCTCGACGTCGCGCGGCTGGGCGTGTGGCAGCGCGCCATGGGCCCCGGCGGCGACGATCGTGTCAAACGAGGGCCGCTGTGCGCCCAGATCGCCCATCGCCCGCTCAAGCGCGGTGGCGACCTCCGCCTCGGTCCGTCCGCTCAGGCCCTGCTCCATGATCTGGCGCAACGCCGCGTCCGCGAGCTTGGTCGCCTCGGCGATCCGTTCGATCTCCTGGGAGTCCTTGACGGCGCGCAGCGACTCGACCAGGTCGCCCCCGGCCACCAGCTCGATTTCGGCTCCCACCAGCTCGCGCAGCCGACCGTGGGTCCGCACCGTCATGTGGGCATCCTCAAAGGCCAGGCGTCCCGTCGACGGCGGCAGCAGCTCCGGGAGAAGCTCCATGAGCTCCTGCCCGATCCGGCGGTCGAAGGCGGCGTCCACCTCGGCGGCGCTCTGCTCCACGTAGCGAAAGTCGGTGAGGAACACGCGACTGTCGGGGCCCACGAGCACGATGGCGTTGGAGCCTGTGAACCCGGTGAGGTAGCGCACGTTGACCAGCGACGTGATGACCAGGAGGTCGGCGCCGAGCTCGGGCAGCTTCTCGGCGAGACGGGAGGCGCGGTCGGTCATGGCCGCGACAGCTCCTCCTGGGGCCGCGACAGCTCCGCCTGGAGCCGGGTGAGCGCGTCGCGGTACCCGTCCTGCCCTCGGCCGGCGACGCGGGCGACGCACAGGTCGCGGATGACCGACTCGCGGCGAAACGGCTCCCGTTCCTCGACGTTTGACAGGTGGACCTCCACCGCCGGCAGCCGCGTCAGCTCCAGGGCGTCGCGGATGGCGTAGGAGTAGTGCGTCCACGCGCCCGGGTTGAGGATGATCGCGTCGGCCATGCCGGCCAGGCCGTGCAGGTGCTCCACGAACGCGCCCTCGTGGTTGGTCTGGAAGAACCGCGTGCTGAGCCCGAGATCGGCGGCCGCCTCGGAGATCCCCATCTCCAGCTCCATCAGCGTGAGGCTTCCATAGTGCTCGCGGTCGCGGCGGCCCAGCTGGTCCAGGTTGACGCCGTGCATGACCTCGACGCGGTTGCGGATGTCCATGGGAGTGACGCTAGCGTGCCAGCTCGCGCACGGCGGCGATGAGCTCGCGCGGCGGCACCGGACTGCCGGGGCGGGGATCGCCGGGCTCGGACAGCAGGACGAACGGAACCGGCCCCTCCCCCATGCGTTTCTTGTCGCGGGCGGTGGCCATGACCACCGCGTCGGGGTCGACGTCGCGCAGCTGAGTGGGGAGCCCCCGAGAGCGCAGCAGGTCGGCCACCTCGGCGCGCAGGTCGCCGCTGTCTGACAGGCGCAGCGCGGCGAGCAGGCCCAGCGCCACCGCCTCGCCGTGGCGGTAGGAGGCATAGCCGGTGACGGCCTCGATGGCATGGCCCACGGTGTGGCCGAGGTTGAGCGCCTGGCGCGCCCCGCCGTCGCGCTCGTCCCGGGCCACGATGCGCAGTTTCGTGTGCGCGCAGGCCGTGACGACCTCGTCTGAGCTCGGCTCGGCCCCGGCGCGGACGCGCTCCCACAGCTCGCCGCCCGCGATCAGCGCGGTCTTGACCACCTCGGCGTAGCCGGCCGCCACCTCCTCTTCGGGCAGCGTCGCCAGTGTGTCGGTGTCGGCGATGACGGCCTGCGGCTGGTGGTAGGCGCCCACGTAGTTCTTGGCCTCGGGCAGGTCCACCCCGGTCTTGCCCCCCAGCGCCGAGTCCACCTGGGCGACGAGCGTCGTGGGGACCTGGACGACGCGCACGCCCCGTTGATAGGTGGCGGCGCAGAACCCGGCGAGATCGCCCACCACACCGCCGCCGAGGGCGACGACGACATCGGCGCGGGTCATTCCCGCCCGCGCCAGCTCGGTCCACACGATCTCGGCGTGGGCGATCGTCTTGGACTGCTCGCCGGGCATGATCGTCACGCGCCCGTCCAGCGGCTCCAGTCGGTTGGCGTAAAGGCGCCCGGCGTTGTAGTCGCTGACCAGGAACCGTCGTCCCTCCACCGTGCGCGGCCAGAACGCGACATCGCCGGCGCCGCCGAGCAGGCCCGGGCCGATATAGACCGGGTAGTCGCCGCCGGCGGTGGTCGCCCAGAGGAGCTGGGTGTGAGCCGGCATCGCCTCGAGCGCGGGGATGACGCCCCCGAGCTCGGTGACCCGAGACTCCGGGATGACGATGTCGACCACCGCCCAGGGGACGGAGGCCCCGTCATCGGCGTCGAGCCAGATGACCAGGTGATGCGCGAGGGCGTCGGGCTCGAGCTGGGCGCTGTCATGCGTGGTGATCCGGCCTCCCGGCGTCCCCAGCTCGTTGATCCCGTCGGCGGCGGCCCGCACGGCCTTCTCGGAGGACCCCACCAGCGCGATGTCGCGGGTGCGCACGCTCACCGCCGCAGCCAGCCGATGCGCGTGCGGTAGGCGTCCAGCGCAGCGCGGGCGTCGTCGATGTGATCGCCCCCGAACTTGCGCCGGTAGGCGTCGGCGAGCACGAAGGCCACCATCGCCTCCCCCACGACGCCGGCGGCCGGCACGGTGCACGAGTCGGTGCGCTCGCGCAGGGCCTCGGCGGGCTCATGGGTGGCG
>DASXJW010000070.1:0-8031 GCA_036497165.1 Solirubrobacteraceae bacterium | reverse complement strand
GCAGACCCCCGGCGTCGATCGCGCGCAGGCCGCCGTCAGACGCCAGCCGCATGATGGTGTCCTTGGCCGTCTGATCGTTGCCGGCTACAAACGCGTCCAGCGGCGAGCCGTCCACGGCCCCCGCGTACAGCGGCCCGGCGAAGTTGGTGTTGAACGCCTTGACGAACGGCGCATCGTCCGGCGCCTCGGCCTCGATCAGCTCACCGCCGGAGCTGAACGGCCCCAGCCAGGCGCGATCGAGCAGCTCGACGGTCCCCAGGTCCACCGGGTTGGTGGGGTCCACGATGACGATGCCGCTGAGCTGGTCGGCGTACGTACGCACGACGTGCGGCGCCTCGGTGTACGGGACGGCCAGAACGGCGACGGCGCCGTGTAAGCGGTCGGCCGCCTTGACATCTCCCTCTCCGGCCATCTCGTCGGCCAGTTCCTGCGCTTGGGCGATGTAGGTGCCTACGAAGCTCACCGCGTGTCCGCCGGCGAGCACGCGCGCGGCGATCGCGCGCCCCATGTTGCCGGTTCCGATGATCGTCACCCTCATGTGCTGCCACTCCCTTCAGGATTCGACGTGGGGTCCCTCGACGTCTCGAGCTCGTGCACCAGGATCGTCGGCTCGCTGCGATCTCCAGTTGATCACGGTCATCTCCCCGTCAGGGGCTTTAGGCCGACACGGTGTTCAGACCACCCGAGCCGTGGTAGATAGACATCGGACATGGCGCAGTCGTTCACTATCTCGATGCTGATGCTGCACGACGCGACCCCGCGTGACCAGGAGGCGCGTGAGCGGCTCGCCGCCGCCCTGCCGGACGCACAGGTCGGCGCGGCGGATGACGTGGGGGTGTTCGAGGTAACGCTGGAGGCTGCGGACCTGGAGGACGCATTGCTCCGTGTGTGGGACGCCGTCGCGGCGTCCGGCACCGACGACCACATCGTGTTCCTGGAGCACCCTGAGCTGCCGGAGCACTGGCGCCCGCGCAGCGGGCACCCTGGGGGGTAGGCGACCTGACCCGGGGTCAGGGAGGGCTACGCGGTCCGCGACGTCCGCTGCCGTCTCACCAGCTCCACCACCGCCGCGATGTCCGCGTCGGCCCACCCGTCCGCCATGGCCTCCTCGTACCGGCGCTTGACCGCGTCGGCGAGCGGCAGCTGCAGACCGTGGGATCGCGCCAGCTCCTCGGCCAGCCGCACGTCCTTGGCGCCGAGCGTGGTGGGGAACCAGCCGTCGTGCTCGCCGGAGATGATGTCGTCGAGCCGGTTGCGCAGCCCCGGGGCGACCAGCGGCAACCGGCTGAGGTAGTCCCGGATGAGCGTGTCGTCAAGCCCGGCGGCCTGGGCGGTGGCGACGCCCTCGGCCAGGCTGGCGATGCCGGTCAGAAGCAGGTAGTTGGAGATCAGCTTGAGCGTCGACGCCACCGTCGGATCCTCGCCCACGTAGCGGCGGTGGTTCTCATCGGCCAGCGTCTCGTACACCGGACGGGCGCGGTCTTGGACGTCGCGCGGGCCGCCCATCAGGTAGGTGGCCTCACCGCCCAGCACGGCCATCGGTGAGCCAAGTATCGGGGAGGCGAGGAACCGGCTCGACGCCGCGTTGCTGAGCTGCGCTGTCGTCTGTGGGGAGACGGTGCTGGCGTCCGCCAGCACGCCGTCGCCGAGGCCGGCGGCAGCTCCGTCCGGCCCTGTCACGACGGCGCGGACCGCGCTGTCATCGGCCAGCGAGGTCAGGGTGAGCTCGCTGCCCGCGGCCGCCTCGGCCGGCGTCGCGGCCTGCCGCGCGCCTCGGACGAACAGGTCGTCCGCCTTCCCCTGCGTGCGATTCCAGACGGTGAGGGTGTGACCTCCGGAGAGCAGGCGCTCGGCCAGCGCGTGGCCCATCCGCCCCATCCCAAGCACGGCCACCCACATGGTTCGCTCCTGGCCGGTTTCCGCCGCGGCCACTCAGGATTGCTTGATCGCCGAGATGTCGAGCGAGATCGTGACCTTGTCACCGACGAGCATGTTGCCCGAGCCCAGCGCCTGGTTGAACTTCATGTCGAACTCCGAGCGCATGATGACGCCGACGGCCTCCAGCCCGACGCGCGTGTTGCCCCACGGGTCCTCATCGGTGCCCGAGATCAGGACCTCCAGCTTCACCTCGCGCGTCACCCCGTGCATCGTCAGGTTGCCGAACACCCGCGACGACGTGTCGTCGATCGCCTCGATCCGGGTCGACTCGAACCCGATCTCCGGGTACCGCTCGGCATCGAAGAAGTCGGGGGAGCGCAGATGAGCATCGCGATCCGGGTCGTCGGTGGTGATCGACGTGACCCTCACCTTGCCGGAGGCCCTGGACCGGGCGAGGTCCTCGGCCACCTCGAGGGTGCCCTCGAACTCGTTGAACCGGCCGCGCACGGTCGCGATGCCCATGTGCTTGACGGCGAACACGACGGTGGAGTGCGCCGGATCGACGACCCACCCGCCCGGCGGAACGACAGGGCTGGTCCGTGCGAGGTCTGTATGGGTGGACATCATGTGCTCGCTCTCGCTGGGCGTGGATAGATGTCAGGCGGCGGCCCCGGCCGGGGTACCTGCACCGGCCAGCGCCTCCTGGAGCTTCTGCTCGGCGTCCTCCGAGAGGGACGTCTTCAGGACGCGGCCGCCGTACTTGCTGAGGGCCTCGGTCGCCTTGTCCGGCGTCACCTTGTCGACGACCAGGAACAGCGCAGATGTACCGGGCTGCAGCATGTCCCGCACCTCCTGCTGGAACGTCTTGTCGATGCCGATCTTGTCGATCGTCCCGAACAGCGCCCCGAGCACGCCGCCGACGGCGAGTCCGAAGACCGGAATGAAGAAGAGCAGTCCGAACAGGATGCCCCAGAACATGCCCCAGGTCACGCCCTCGGCGACCGGATGGTGATTGGTGGTCACCTTGTACCTGCCGTTCTGGTCGCGCTTGATCACCGCGACGGCCTCCGGCTGGATCACGAGATCGTGAGCGAGGCGGTAGACCTCCTCGGCGGCCCGCTCGGCTCCCTCCTCGTCGTTGTAGCCAATGGCAATCAGATCCGCCACGTCACCCTCCTTACTTGGCTTGCCCGCGCATCGCCGCCCGACCATGCACGAGCGGCGGGCGGTGTGCGCGCTGTCATGGCGTGCGATAGGCCCGAGGCCGCCTCCGTCAAGACGGCGGCCGCGCCTGACTACAGAGCAGCCACCGGCGGCCTAGGTGAGCAGGAGAACCCGGGGAGCACCCGGCGAGGTGCGCCGCGAAACGAACGATGGGAGACACGAATGAGCAGCGAGCACGTCAACCGGATCTTGTGCGCCGGCCGCCCGAGCGGTTCTCTCGAGGCCATCGAGCGCCTTCTCGAAGTGGCGGCCGAAAGCGGAGCGCAGGCGATCGCGGTCGTGGGCGATCTCGGCAACGTACAGGAGGGGCCGCGCGAGCTGTTCCATGCGCTGGGCCGTGCTCAGCAACCGGTGTACTGGGTTCCCGGCCCAGCGGATGCTCCGGCGGGCCGGTACCTGAGGGAGTCCTACAACATCGAGGTCGCGCGCCCGCAGCTGCGCGGGGTGCACGGCACGGTGGCGTTCGCTCCCGACGCGCTCGTCGCCTTCGCCGGGATGGGCGGCGCGGTGAGCGACGATCCTGACGTCCTACGCGACGAGGAAAAGTCGCTTTGCTATCCGCGCTGGGAGGCGACCTACCGGCTCAAGATCCTGACCGGCCTCGACTACAACGAGCTCGTGATGCTGTTCGCCACGCCGCCGGCGCACAAGGGACGCAACCTCCCCGGCAGCGACGCCGTCGCGGAGCTGATCGGCACGTATCGGCCGCGGCTGGTCGTCACCGGCGGAGAGGCGCAGGTCACGGAGATCGGCCGGAGCCTGATCGTCGCTCCCGGTTCGCTGGAGGAGGGGAGCTACGCGGTCGCGCACCTGCACGCGCGCACCGCTGAGTTTGGACGCATCGCCGTCCCGTCACGCTAAGTGCGGGAGCCCGCCGCCGGCACGACGTAGAGGTCGTGCCGGCAGGGCCTCAGACGTGGGCATGCTCGCCTGAGCGCGAGAACTGCTCGACGATCGCGGGACAGAAGGCCGGGAGGTCAGCCGGCGAGCGGCTCGTGGTGAACTGGCCGTCGATGACGACCTCCTCGTCGACGACATCGGCCCCGGCGTTGCGCAGATCGGTTCGGACGCTTGGCCAGGACGTCATCCGCCGTCCCCGCACCACGTCGGCCTCGACGAGCGTCCACGGTCCGTGGCAGATGGCGGCGATGGGCTTGCCGCTGTCGACGAATGCCTTGACGAACTCCACGGCGTCGCGGTTCATGCGGAGCTGATCAGGGTTGACGGTGCCGCCCGGCAGGAGCAGCGCGTCGTAGTCGTTCACCGAAGCGTCCGAGACGAGCTTCTCCACCTGGAAGGTCGCGGCCTCGTCAAGGTCCATTTGGCGGGCTCTGATCGTGCCGTCGTGGATGGAGAGCAGTTCGGTGGCGGCGCCGGCGCCGTGGAGTGCGCCCCGGGGCTGCTCCAGCTCGATCCGCTCAACGCCGTCGGCGGCCAGGATCGCGATCTTCTGGCTCTGCAGCTCGTTTGACATGCGTCCCCCTTGGATTCGGGTACAGGGTCTGCACTGGTTCCTAGGCCGACGCTCATCACCCTCAACCGGCGCTTGCCATTGTGCGCACGCTGGAACGGACTATTGCCTGTGCCAAGTGGCCCAGCAGCGGACGCCGTCCATCCAGACCTGCCTGTCTCAGGACCTCGTGGAGCCTGTCGCGGAGCGGGTCGGCCGCGCGGCTGACGAGAACGTCGTCCAGCGGATCTGGGCCGGGGACGCGTCGCTGTGGGAGCGGGCGGCGGCGGCCGAGGCCGACGCGGGGCTGGGCTGGCTGACGCTGCCCGAGACGATGCGCGCGCAGGCGCCCTTGCTCCGGTCGTTCGCGCAGGAGTGCTGGGCTGACGGGTTCACTGACGCCGTGGTCCTTGCCACGGGTGGGGCCGCGCTCGGCGCTGAGGTGATCCGACGGACGCTGGCCCCGGCCGGGGACGGCCTGACGGTCCGAGTCCTCGACACGACGCACCCAGATGCCGTGCTCGCCGTGGAGGAGTCGCTCGATCTCGCGAGGACGCTGTTCGTCGTGTCCGCCAAATCCGGGGAGACGGTTGAGACGGTCTCCCATTACAAGCACTTCTCGGCGCTGGCGCCACCTGAGCGATTCGTCGCGGTCACCGACCCGGGCAGCTCGCTGGCGGGGCTGGCCCTGCGCCAGGGCTTCCGCCGGCTGTTCCTCAACCCGCCGCACATCGCGGAACGCCATTCGGTCCTATCGGTCTCCGGACTGCTGCCGGCCGCGCTCATGGGCGTCGACATCGACGCCCTTCTCGGCAGCGCACAAGCGGGGGCGGAGGAGTGCGCCCAGTACGCCGCGGGCAATGACAACCCGGGCCTCTGGCTGGGGGCAGTCGCCGGCGAGCTGGCCAGTGCCGGTCGGGACAAGCTCACGTTCGTCGTCCCGCCGCCGATCGACAGCTTCGGGCTGTGGGTCGAGCAGCTGATCGCCACGTCCTGCGCCAGGCGGGGGAGAGGGATCATCCCCGTGGCCGACGAGCCCTTCGCCGCCCCTGAGGCGTACGCCTCCGACCGCGTGATCACCTATGTGCGGAGCACGGACGAGCCGCTGGGGGACTTCGACGAGGAGGTCCAGCGGCTGGCGGACGCCGGGCAGCCGACGCTCACCGTTCCATCAAGTGGGACGGCCGACCTGGGACGGCTGGTCTTCGTGTCGCAGTTCGCCGCCGCCGTGGCCGCCTGGGCGACCGGAGTCAACCCCTTCGAGGGCCCGGCATCGGGTTCCCTGGACGCAACTCGGAGGGCTCTGGAGTCGGGCGCCCCAGCGCAGGTGCCCCGGGCGTCAGACGAGGACCTCCGCGCGCTCCTGGCCGGCGCCGGTCCGCCCAGCTACGTCGCCGTCCTCGGCTTCCTACCGCCCTCGGACCGCGTCGACGAGGCGGTCGCCGAACTGCGCGGCGTCATCCGCAGCGCGATCCGCACCGCTGTCACGTTCGGCTACGGCCCGCGCTATCTCCACGCCACCGGGCAGCTGCACAAGGGTGGGCCGCCGCGAGGGCGCTTCCTCCAGCTCATCGCCCGGCCGCGACGCGATGCCGAGATCCCCGGAGCCGGATACTCCTACGCCAGGCTGGTGACGGCCCAGGCGGCCGGGGACCACCAGGCCCTGCGCGCGCACGGGCTGCCGGTGGTGCCCGTCGAGCTCGAGGGCGACGCGGCGACGGCCGTGCGGAAGCTCACCGAGCGCGTGTCCGGGCTGCTCGGCACCTGAGCCGCTGAGGGTCTGGTCAGTGCCTGGTCACGCGCCTGACCGGCGCCGGCGAGCGAGGCGCCACAGTCGCAGCGGTGTCAGCCCCACCGGCGCCCGCCGGCCGAGCGCGTCACGGTCCTGGCGGTCGAACGCGTTCGCGTACCGCCGCGCGTCCTCTGGCGTCGGATAGCGCTTGGAGCCGCTCGCGCCACACCCGCGTTCGCACTCCCACCGCATCGCCTCCGCCTCACTGGCGAAGCGATAGCGATGCCCGAGGAGCCGGCAGCGCACACCGTGCCACCACGCCACGGATCAGCCGTGGGCCTGCGGCTGCTGCTGCCGCTGCGCGGAGGGCTCCGGCGCCGCGTCGGCGGGCCGGCCATCAGCCGAGGGCGGCTCGGGCCCGGGCTCGGGGCCGGGACCGGGCGGCGGCGCGAAGACGTCACGGGAGCGGCGGGCCGCGCGCCCCTCGCTGATCGCCGCTCGCAGCGCCTCACGGAAGCGCCCGGGCCCCCAGAATCGTGCGCCGACCAGCTTTTTCAGCTCGTTGCCCTCGAGCTCCCCGTGCTCCTCGAGCACCCGGCCGATCAGGTCCACCTCGCGGTCGAGGTGCTCCCGCGCCATCGCCGCCAGGCGGCTCGCGGTGCTTGCGGTCCCGATCATGCCGGGCGAATAGAAGGAACTGCCGACACCCGGCTGGAAGCGGTGCAGGCCCCGGCGCCGTTCGCTGAGCGCCTGGCCACTCCGATCGCGGATCCGCTCCTCGCGCTCCGCCTGGGAGAGGACGACGTCCTCCTCCTGAAAGGCCGCCGCTCGCGCCCGGTGCTCGGCTGCATCGACGCGCTGCTCGGCGGCCAGCGCGATCAGCTCGCGATCCCGGGCCTCCTGCTCGTGCGCGGCGGCCTCCCGGTCGTCGCGCCGGGCGCGTGCCTCCAGCGCCTGAGCCCGCGCGTCATGCACGGCGGCCCAGCTCTCGTGCATCCCGGCCCGGGCCTGGGCAAGGTCGGCCGCAGGCCCCTGTAACTGCGCGGCGTCGGCCCGCGCCTCGAGGGCGAGCGCGCGCTGCTCGTGCTCGCGGGCCCGCTCGGCGGCCGCCTCCGCCATCAGAGTGTGCATCTCGGTCTCGGCCGCGTTCTCGGCCAGCAGCGCCGCAGCGCGCTCCTGATCGATGCGCGCGCGTTGCTCGGCAGCTGCGGCCCGCTCGAGATGGATGCGCCGCTCCGCCTCGGGCTTGGCCCACATGGCGAGGGCACGTTCCTCGTGCGCGGCCGCCATCTCGTCGAGGCTGTGTGCGTGGAGCTCCGCCGCCTCGGCCTCGCGGAGATCACGACTCGGCGGCTCCACTCCCGGCCCGTCGCCGGTCTGGCCGCGAAGCTGCTGCACCGCGGCTCGGCGCTCGGCGGCGGTGGCACGCTCGCTCTCGGCCTGCTCACGCGCGCGCACCGCCTCGTGGCGCTCGTGGTATGCGCTCGGGTTGGGGGGCAGCTCCGGGGCCACCGGCAGCGGCAGCAGTTCCTCGGCCTCCTCGACGGTCAGCGGCTTGGCGATGTTCTCCAGCGACTGCCCCTCGGCCCGGACGCCGAACAGCAGCTCGGTCAGGCCGCCGACGGCCATCGCGCCAGCGCCGACGAAGAACCCGATCGCGACCAGGTGGCGGCTGCCGCTGTGGATCAGCTGACCGAACAGCACCGGTCCGACGATCCCACCAGTCGCGGTGCCGATGGCGAAGAAG
>DASXJW010000069.1:0-5097 GCA_036497165.1 Solirubrobacteraceae bacterium | reverse complement strand
GTCGTGGCCCCCCGCACGCCGCTGATCGCGATCGACCCATCGCTGATCAGCCGCGATCCTGCGGTGGTGGAGGCCTACCGTGCCGACCCGCTGGTCCACCACGGCAAGCTGCCCGCGCGCACCGCGGCGCAGCTGGCGGACGCGGTGGAGAGCTTCCCCGCCACGGTGGGCGGGATCACGTTGCCCACGCTCATCCTCTACGGCACCGCGGACGGGCTGTGCCCGCCGGCGGGCAGCGAGATGCTGGCACAGCGCATCGGCTCAGGTGACAAGACGGCGAAGGCCTACGACGGCCTCTTCCACGAGATCCTCAATGAGCCCGAGCGCGAGGCGGTGCTCGACGACATCATGTCCTGGCTGGCGGCGCGCGTGGGATCGGACGCGACCGAGCGGCCGGCGAGCGTGGGCGCCGCCGAGCCGGATGCCGCCGGCTCGAGCCGCTCGTAGGCGCCGTCGTCGGAGACGAGCAGCCCGCCGTGCAGCAGCCACTCGGCGGCCCGGTCTGGCCCCGACAGGATCGCCGCCTTGGCGAGCGCCTCCGCCTGTGCGGCGGTCAGCGCGAGTGCGGTGGCCTGGACGATGCCGCTGAACACGGGCGCGCCGGTGCGCGGGTCGAGCAGATGGTGCGCCGGGCGCCCGTCGGGCGTCTGCCAGCTGCGTCGTCCGATGCCGCTGGTCGCGACCGCGCCGGCGGCGAGGGCGAACATGCCGATGCGCTCCTCGGCGAACGGACCAGCGATGTGCACCGGGCGCACCAGCCCCGCCCGGCCGCCGACGCGCAGGTCCCCGGCGCAGTCGATCACATACGCGTCGAAGCCATCCAGCAGCGCCGACAGCTCGTCGGCGAACACCCCCTTGGCGATGCCACCGAGGTCGATGCGCACCCCGGGCGGGCGGCTGACGGTCCCCGTCCGGTGATCGACGGCGATCTGGCGCCAGCGCGCGTCGGGATGCGGCGAGGCCGGGGTCCGGGCCGGCGCGCGCTGCAGCGCCGCCTGAAGCCCCGTGCCGTCACCGTCCATGTGTGCGGCATAGCCGGCGCGCTCGATCTCGCCGGCCAGCGTGAAGTCGACGAGTCCGCCGGTGTCGCGCGCTGCCGTGAGCGCGGCCTCGACCACACGTCGCATGAGCGGGCTCGCCGCGACGGCGGCGGCCGGATCGCGGTTGAGGCGGCTCACCTCGCTGTCGGGGGTGAAGCGCGAGAAACGCTGGTGCCAGCCGAGCAGGGCTTGCTCGGCCATCGCCGCGGCGGCGGCGGCATCCGCCGGCCGGGCCGCGTCGGCGACGATCACCGTGCACCGTCCTCCGAAGCACGCGAAGGTGCGGCGGTTCTCCTCGAGACGGGGCTGGACGATGAGCGGGAAGGCGCGAACGCTCATGACTGGCTGGAGGTCACGGGGCTGACGCCGCTGGAGCCCGAGCCGGTGGAGCTGCTGGTGGCGCCGGAGCTGGTGGCGCCGGTGGAGCTCGACGCTCCACTCGAGTCGCTCGAACCGCTCGAGCCCGTCGAGGCCGAGGTGCCTCCCGAGCCGGTGGACCCGGTGCTCGTCGAGCCGTTGGCTCCGCTCCCCCCGGCGCTGACGCTGCTGGTGGTGGCCGTCGTCGCCGACTTGGTCAGCGTCTTGCGGGCCAGAGCCGGGTCGTGACCCGTCACCAGCACGACGGTGATCACCATCCACACCGCCAAGAACAGGGCGATAGAGCCGCCGATGACGCGGGCACGGATCCTGCGCACGCGGGCCCTCCGCGCCTCTCTGATTCTGATGCCGTCCTCCTTGGTCATGGCCGAGAGAATCGAGCCGCGGCGTAGCAAGGGCGTGTGAGGCGTGTAAGAAACCCCTATGAGGGCACGGCCGGCACGGCACCGAGATCAAAGCGGCACCCGCTGAAGTACCCGCCCGCCGGGGAGACGAGGAAGCACACGAGTTCGGCCACGTCAGCGTGGCGGGTGCTCGGCCCGGGCATGATTGCCACCGCCGTGACGCCATGGCGCGCCCACTCCACCGCCAGGGTGCGCGCCAGGTTCTCCAACGCGGCGCGGGCGGCGCCCGCGTGCGGCCCGGCGTCGGGCGCCGGCGCGATCAGCAGCAGCCGCCCGGACGCCTCGGACCCGATCAGAGCCCCGGTAGCGACGGCGTGGGTGGCGCGCCAGGCGTGCTCCAGGGCGAGTCGCAGGCCCTCGGGGCCGCCGGTCCCGAAGCCGGCGCCGGAATCGACGACCAGCGCCCTGAGCGGCGCCCGGTCCCGCGCCCATGCGGCCGCGCCCTCCTCGTCTGCGAGCACGTCGTCGGGCAGCACGTCCACCTGTGCCCCCAGCGCCCCAAGGCGCTCACGCGCCGCGCCGGCGCCGTCCCCGTTCCCGGCGATCGCCACCCGGCGATCATCGAGCAGGCCGGCCCTGAGCGTCACGCCACCGCGTGCGCGCTCGCCGCGCGCCGGGACCCGCGGTGCCCCAGGCGCTCCAGCTCGTCGTGCAGCGTGCGGATGCGCTCGAGGATGACGTCGGCGGCCTCCTGCTGCTGATCGCGCGTGGGCGTGGCGATGACCTCGAACCGCAGCGGGATCCCATAGCTCACGGTGACCTTCGGGAACCGCAGCCGCTTCCAGTTGCGCACCTGATGGGACCCGAGGATGGCCACCGGCACCACCGGGGCGCCGGACTCGAGCGCCAGGCGCCCGATCCCCGGCCGGGCCTCCGCCCCGACCTCTCCGGTCCGAGAGCGACCGCCCTCGCAGTACATGCCGATCGCGCCGCCCCGCTCGAGGATCTTGTAGGCGCTGATGAAGGCCTCGTCGTCCTGGGCTCCCCGGCGGACGGGGAACACGCCCCCGTGGCTGAAGATGTAGGACGAGATCGCCGCGCTGAACAGCTGCGACTTGGCCATGAACTGCATCCGCCGGCGCACGAAGGCGCCGGCGAAGAAGTGATCCATGAACGAGGCGTGGTTGGGAGCCAGGATGAGCGGGCCCGCGGGGACGTTCTCGGAGCCGATACCGCGAGCGCGGAAGGTGATCAGCGCGTGCAGGACGGTGGCGATCCGGACGATCTCGTAGACATGCGCCTCGGGCTCCCCCCCGCGCACGCGCGCGTGAAACGCGTCGAAGAACTCGGGCGGCCGATCGTCCCTGTACCGCTGCGGCCTGATCTCGACGTCCGGCATCGCCGCCGACGATACTGCCCGCGACGGTCGGCGGCATGCCGGGCGACGAGGGCGTCAGGCGGCCGCGTGGGCGGCGAACGCCGCCAGCGTCTTGGGCCAGCCACCCTCGGAGCTGACGGCTCCGTGGGTGCCCTCCCAGCCCTCGCCGTGGCGCTCCAGCGCGCGATGCTCGAGCTCGACTCGCGTGCGCGACGCGGTCTCGGCCACGAACCGCACCTCCACCTCGCTCGTGCGGTCCGGATCGGTCTCGATCTGCCATTGCGGCGTGATGTCCCAGCTGAACACGAGGCGCTGGGGCGGTTCGTAGGCCAGCACGCGCGCCCACGTGCACTCTCCCCCGTCCAGGTTGCGGTCATAGATCCGGCCGCCGACGCGGGGCTCGAACACCATCTCGGCCAGCTCGCCCTCGAGGATGTGGTGGTCGGCCGGCCACCAGCTCGCCATGTCCTGGGTAAAGACGTCGAAGGCGCGTTCGATTGGCGCCTCCACCACGATCTGGGTTCGAACCGGGGCGGCCGTTGACTGGGTGGTCATCCTTCCTCCTTGGGTGGTTGTTCGACGGCCGTCTTGAACGCCGCCAGGGCTTGGTTCCAAAAGTGGTCGAGGTACGCGCGGAGGTCCTGAAGCCCACGCGGCTCCATCCGGTAGATCCGCCGGTTGCCGGCCGCCATGTCGGAGACCAGGCCGGCCTGCTTGAGGACCTTGAGGTGCTGTGAGACCGCGGGGCGGCTGACCGGAAGCGCCTCTGCGAGCTCGCCCACCGAGTGCGGTCTGCCGGCGACCCGTTCGAACACCTGACGGCGTGTCGGATCGCCGAGAGCGACGAGCACAGCCGCGGCACGAGCCATGGGATCAGGTGCGTAAGTGGTCACTTACGGTAAGTGTAGCCTTACGTAGCGCGGTGTCAAGGGTGATCCTCCGTGCAAGCGTCCGTCCGGCCCGGCCGTTGTTGCCGTGAACCCGCCAAGTCACGATCGAGGCGCCCGCGATGAGAAAGCGAGGGCTCGCAGTACGCGAGGCTCTGGACCACCCGCGCCTCTGGCGCGTCACGACCGTCCTGACGGGTCTCCTTCTGTGCGCGCTTCTGGTCGGTGCCGCGCAGGGCTCGATCGACGTGATCGCGCGCCCGCCGGGCGGCGCAACTCCCTCACAGGGCGGGTGGGAGCGCTGGTGCACGTCGAAGGAGGCGCGACAGGACCGAAGCAGGCTGGCATTCTGCGCCCGGGTCGATGGTTTGGTATTGACATCGAGCCGCGGACCCGCACCGGGCGAGGTCCATGTCGCCATCATCGGTGGATTTCACCTCACCCTCGTGCGCATGCCCGATCACGCCGGCACCCCGTCAATCGGGACCAGACTCGTTGCTGTTGGGCCGTTGGTCCGCGCTCGGGATGGGCAGCGCGAGGTTCAGGCCTTCCGGGTGCTGCACGGATGAAATGGCTTGCGGCCACCGCCATCCTGATCGGCGCAAGCGCCGCGCTGATGCTGGGGATCTTCCTCCGCGACCGCGATACGTCATGGAGACCGTCCGAACGCGTGACGGCGGAGTTCGACGCGCATTGGGTGCTCGCGTATGTCGCCGGCCCCACCTGCGGGAGACGCTGCTCCTACACGCTGCTCGCACACCCGCGTGGCCACCACTGGGTGGCTCGCATCGTCGACCGCTCCCGCGCCGAATGCGTGGATATCGACCTCACGCGGTTCAACGTCAGCAGCAAGCACGGCGTCGCCGGAATCGACGTCGTCAACTGCGGCCCGTTCCACGCGCAACCGGACGCCTAGTGTCTTGAGTTGTTATTCGTGAGCAGTCTCGGGAGTGGCTGGGCGTGGCTGGCGGGGGGCGACGACCTGAGTCGTACTGGTGGTCCGGCGTGGTCGTCGCCTCCCGTCAGGCGCGTCCAGACGCCGCGAGGCTGCCACCGAATTAGCGACTCAC
>DASXJW010000068.1:0-5517 GCA_036497165.1 Solirubrobacteraceae bacterium | reverse complement strand
CAGCGATGCGCACGGCATCAGCATCCTTGACCGCGACCCCCTCACCGGCATCCTCGTCCAGAAGACCGGGACCGCCGGCTGCATCACCGACACGGGGAACGATGACACTGGCGCGCCGACCTGCGCCATCGGTCGCGTCCTGGGCGGCGCCGACGCCCTGGCGGTCTCGCCGCGCGGGGCGACGGTCTACGTGGCGGCCGCGGCCGATCACGGCGTCTCCGCGTTCCAGGTCGGGGACGACGGCGCGCTCACACAGCTAGCGGGCACGGGGGGCTGCATCACCCTGAGTGGCACCGACGGTCTCGGTGCCATCTCGTGCGCCACGGGTCGCGCGCTCACGTTCCCCTTTGGCGTCGCGATCTCGCCCGACGGGCGCTCGCTCTATGTCGTAGCTGACGACAACCGGTCCCCCGACGGCGTCGCCGTCTTCTCCCTGGACCCCGCCACCGGCGCCGCCGCCCAGCTTCCGGGCGCCGCGGGATGCATCACCGCCGATGGGACCTCCGACGGCGTCGCGGACGCCTGTGCCAACGGCGGACCCGGCCTGGTGGGCATCTACGACCCCACCATCAGCCCCGACGGGGCGTCGGTCTACCTTCCCGGGTACGACGGCCAGACCCTGGGCGTCTACAGCCGGGAGACGGGGGCGAGCAGCCCGGCCACCGATGCCACGCCTGTGGGCTCGCCGCCGCCGGTCTCCTCCTCACCGGCCCGCACCGGACATCTTCACTCGACCCCGCCCCCGCTCCTCACCCGCCTGAGCCAGTCGGCCGCCACCTGGCCGGAGGTGCGATCGCGCCCCCGGCGCGTCGCGACCGCGTTCTCCTTCACGCTCAACGAAGGCGCCCGCGTCACGCTGACGTTCACCCAGCAGGTGACCGGCGGGCGCGTCGGCAGAGCTTGTGTCACCTCCGGGTCGGGGCGGCCCCGCGCTCCAAGGTGCGTGCGGACGCTCACGCTTGGGGCACTGTCGGTCCAGGGCCGAGCCGGTTACAACAGGGTCGCCTTCAACGGCCACCTGCCGCGGCTCGGCTGGCTGCCACGCGGGCGGCGCATCACCGTCACTGCGGTCGCCGTCGCGGGGAGCCAGCGCTCGGCCGCACGCCGTCTGTCCTTTGTCATCAGCAGCAGGTAGGAGGTAGCGAACATGTCACGAGCCGCGCATCGTCCCGTCATCACCGCCGTGCTCGCGAGCATCGCGCTGGCTGCAGCGATCCTGTTGTCCTGGTCGGCCGCCGGGACCGCCGGCGCCGCACCCGACCCCGCCACGCTTCACGCGACGTGGACGAAGCTCAGTCCGCTCACGGCTCCCTCACCGCGGGCGACGGCCATGGCCTATGACGGCGCAACGCATCAGGTGGTGCTGTTCGGCGGCTATGGCCCGGGTGCCCTGGACGACACGTGGACGTGGGACGGGACTGCGTGGACCCAGCAGACGCCGGTGCACGTGCCGACGGCCCGCGTCGCGCAGCAGATGGCCTATGACGCGCAGACCGGCCAGCTGATCATGTTCGGGGGCGACGAGATCGCCGTCCGCGGCCTCGGTGACACGTGGGAGTGGAACGGCTCGGACTGGACCCAGCTCCTTCCTCCCAACGGCCCGGCCAACCGCAGCAGCGCGGCGATGGCCTATGACCCGGCGACGCACCAGATCGTCATGTTCGGCGGCGTCCAGTACGGGCTCCAGCATTCGGGGTTCTTCGTCGCCCACGACACCTGGACGTGGGACGGCACCACCTGGACCCAGCACACGCCGGCGTCCAGCCCGCCGCCGACCTCGGGCGCCTCGATGGCCTTTGACCCGGCGATCGGAAAGCTCGTGCTCTTCGGTGGCGTCAACGCCTCCAACGACACCTGGGCGTGGGACGGCACCAGCTGGAGCAAGCTCAGTTCGTCCGCGAGCCCGCCGGCGCACTACGACGTTCCGCTGGCGCTCGACAGCGCGACCAGCGAGATCATCCTTGGCACCGCCAGCGCCGTCGCCGGAACGACCCTGGCCGACACATGGGCCCTCGACAGCGCATGGACGCCGCTGCACCCGAGCGCCCCGTCACCCGCGCTTATCGGTGCGGCAGTGGCCACCGATCCGGGCACCGGGCACCTGGTCGTCTTCGGCGGCCAGAGCGGCCAGCTCTCCAATCAGACGTGGCTGTGGGGACCGCTGTTCATCAGCCCGGCGCCGCTGCCGGCGGGCGCCACGGGGCTGCCGTACTCAAGGACCCTGAAGGCCACCGGCGCGACCGGAGCGCTGCACTGGAAGCTCGCCTCGGGGGCATTGCCTCCGGGTCTCGCGCTCTCGCCTCAGGGCGTCCTCTCCGGTACGCCGACCGCGGTCGGATCGTGGACGTTCAAGGTCGCGGTCACCGACTCCTCTACACCCGCCCAGACAGCGCGGCGCACGCTGACGCTGACCGTCGGCACCGGTCCTACCCCGAGTGTCTACGTCGCCAATGGGGCCAACAGCGAGATCCACGGATTCTCCCTGACCGCCCGGGGCAACGCGACGCCGTTGGTCACGCTCGCCGGTCCCCACACCACCCTCAACGGACCCGCCGCTCTCCTCTTCTCGCCGATCGGCGAGCTCTATGTCGCCAACGCGAATGTGGACACCGTCGACCTGTTCGGCGTCGGCGCGACGGGGGACACCGCTCCCAATCGAATCCTGGGCGGCGGCCAGACCGGGCTGCACGCGCCGGATGGGCTGGCGCTGGGCGCGGATGGGGAGCTGTTCGTCGCAGACCGCCCCGCCAACGCGATCACGGTCTACGCCCCCGGCGCCAGTGGGGACGCCGCGCCGATCCGCACGATCGCCGGTCCCGACACCCAGCTCGACTCACCGCACGGGCTGGCTGTCGACGCCGCCGGGCACCTGTGGGTGGCCAACACGCCGGCCGGCACCCTGACCGAGTATCCGGCGG
Organism: Solirubrobacteraceae bacterium; assembly: GCA_036497165.1. Lineage (GTDB taxonomy): Bacteria > Actinomycetota > Thermoleophilia > Solirubrobacterales > Solirubrobacteraceae > Palsa-465. The sequence goes on along the minus strand of DASXJW010000068.1, from coordinate 2,599 downwards.
GCGCCGGCGGCGACACGCCCCCCATGGCCGTCATCGGCGGTCCCGCCACCTCGTTGAACGATCCTCAGGGGCTGGCCCAAGGTCTCGCGGGACAGCTTCTGGTGGCCAACACCTACGGCGAGTCGATCCCGATGTTCCCCAACCCCGGCATCACCGGGAACGCGCTCCCGTCCTCGAGCCTCGCCGGAGGTGACACTCTGCTCAGCTTCCCCGTGAGCCTCGATCTCGACGCGGCGGGACGCCTGTACGTGGCCAACCAGTTCGCGGGCGTGAACATCTACCCGGCCGGCACGACCAGCGACACCGCGCCGCTTGCGACCATCGGCGGCGCCGCCACCGGCCTGTCAGCGCCCGAGGCGCTCGCCGTCACGCCGCCGCTGTACATCCGGACCCGGTCCCTGCCGCGAGCGATCGCGTCTCGGCGCTACCGGGCGCGGCTGTTCGCCGGTCTCGGCCGCGCGCCGCTGCATTGGGCGATCGTTGCCGGCCACCTGCCGCGGGGGCTCGGGCTCACGCCGGCGGGCCGCATCACCGGGACCCCACGTGCCGCCGGCAATGCCAGGGTCACCCTGGGCGTCACAGACTCCACCCGCCCGCGGATGCGGTCGCATCGAACCTTCAGGCTCGTCGTCCGGGCGGGGCAGTGATTGAGAGTCGGCGGGCGATCGATCACACTGGCTGGCGTGAACGCTGAGCACAGCGGCCCTCCGGCACCGCGGAGACGGATGGGGCGAGGGGTTCGCGGAGTGGGGACGGGACTGATCGGCGCGCTGTCGATCGGCGCCCTTCTCTGGGTGGCGCCGCCGCGGCAGCTGTTCGAGTCGGTGGTTCACATGGATCCCGCCTGGGTCCTGGCCGCCGTGGGATTGGAGCTCGGCTCGTGTCTGAGCTACGTGGTCGTGTTCAGGCGCTTCTTCCCGGAGACGTCGCGACCGGAGAGCCGACGGGTGGCGTGGATTGCCATGGGTGCCGGCGCCGTCCTTCCCGGTGGGAACCTCTCCTCGGCGGCGACCACCGGGGTTCTCCTGCGCCACCATCGGATTGGAGCGCGTCGTCTCGTGGAGCGCTGCGGGGCGCTGGTGTGCTTTCTCACCCTGTTCGGCTTTGCCGTCAATGGTGTGGCCGGCGCACTGCTCCTGATCGGGATCGGTGACGGCCCGCACGACCTGGAGCACGCCGGGATCCCGATCCTGGTCTCGCTGTTCGTGATCGGCTCGGCGACGACCGCCATGCTGATGGGGCGTGGGGCCGGCGTGCGGGCCCCGGCCGCGGTCCGGGCTCTCGCGGGGTCCTTGGAGGGCGCCCGGGATTCACTGTTTGCCCCGCATTGGCGCATGCTCGGCGCGGGCGGGTTCCTGCTGCTCGACATGGCCGCGCTCTGGGCCGCGTGCCGCGCGACCGGTCACCCCCTCGGCGTTCTCGCGCTGGCGCTGGCGTATTTCATCGGGTATCTGGCCACGATGATCCCGATGCCGGCCGGAATCGGAGTGCTCGACTCCGGCCTGGCCGGCGCGCTGGTCCTCTACGGTTTCTCTCCGGCCGCCTCCGTGGGTGCTGTGATCGTCTACCACGCGATCTCGATCTGGGTGCCGAGCGTCGGCGGGCTGACCGCCTGGCTGCCGACCCGCGTCGGCCGGGGGTCGCGCGCACGAGCCGATCAGCCCGCGGTCATCACCGAACCCGCTTGATCCTTCGGTCGATGAGCCACACCTGCGGTGGGGCGAGAGGCCGGACGCATGGGGACCCGGGATCGAGCAGGATCAAAGAAGCGCGGACGAACCGCCGCGCTTAGCCTTCCGGCACATCCCGCCACCAACATCTCGAGGAAGGGGACGCGCATGAAGGTGATGACATGCCAGCAACTAGGTGGGCCGTGTGGGTCAGAGCACCGGGGCACGACAGCCGATGAGGTGATCAAGGCTCAGGACCGGCATCTGAAGGAGATGGTGGCGGAAGGCGACGCCACCCACGAGGGCGCATTGAAGGAGATGAAGGGCCGTTGGAAGCGACCGATCTCCGGCATGGGGTGGTACCGGCAGGTCAAGCGTGACTTCGCCGCTCTCCCGGAGGACTAGACTGCGCCGCGCCGCCTGCCCACCTTCGTCCTTGCTAAGACAGGATCCGTGGCAGGCCGAACCGCCTGAAGCCGCTGCTGTCGGCAAACCAGGTGACGGCGGAGATCCGGTCACCCGCGAGCGTCAGGGTAAGGAGTGAGAACGCGCCCGCGGCGGCCGTCCCGTGCGCGCTGAGGTAGCACCCGAATGCCGGCTGGGTGTTGGCCCGGGTCGCGATCAGCCGCATCGGCGCGCCGCGACGTTCCTCGGCGCCGCTCAGGAACGCTCCGATCGCGTCACGGCCCTGGTAGGCGTGGGGGAGGGGCGGCATCGTCAGCCAGGCGTCGCCGGTCAGCAGAGCCACCATCCCGTCGACGTCGCCGGTCTCAACCGCTTCGGCGAAGCGGCCCACGACGTCGCGCTCCACGCTGGAATGCGGCAGTGGCGCCCGCTCGCGCCCGCTCGCCGGCAGTCGTGACTCGAACGCCACACGCGCCCGACGCAGCAGGCTGTTGACCGACGCCTCGCTGGTCTGGAGCATGTCG
>DASXJW010000067.1:0-3531 GCA_036497165.1 Solirubrobacteraceae bacterium | reverse complement strand
GATCTGCTCCTGAGTCATGTTGGTCATCTCCTGCGCCATGTTGACGTCCTTGATCTGGCTGTTGGACGCCGACAGGTTCTGCTCGGTCGAGGAGATCGAGTCGGAGGTGTACTGGAGACGGTTCTGCACCGCGCCCAGCGTTGCCGCCATGCTGGAGATGTTGTTGATCGCGTTGGTCACGCTGGTCAGAGCGGAGGCGTTGGACAGGTCGATGACCGTTCCACCGGTGGTCGCGCTGGCCCAGGAGAAGCCCAGACCGCCCAAGCCGCTGTTGCCCTCGATGCTCGAGAACGTGGCGGTCAGGCTGTCGCCGGCGTTCGCGCCGACCTGGAAGGTGACCGTACCGCTGGTGCCGGCGCTGCCGTCCAGCAGGTTGAGCCCGTTGAAGTTCGACGAGGTCTTCTGACGGTCGATTTCCTGCGTGAGCTGGTTCACCTCGGACTGGATGTCAGCCTTGTCCGTGCTCGAGTTCGAGCCGTTGTTGTACTGGACACCCAGCTCGTAGACGCGCTGAAGCATGTTCTGCACGTCGTTGAGGGAGCTCGACGCCGTCTGCACCATCGAGATGGCGTCGTTGGTGTTGCTGCTCGCCTGGTTGAGGCCGTTGACCTGAGAGGTCAGACCCTGCGAGATGGCATACCCGGCGGCGTCGTCAGCGGCGCTGTTGATGCGCAGACCTGAGGACAGGCGCGACATCGACGTCGAGACGGCGTTCGAAGACTTCAGCAGGTTCTGCTGAGTGTTCATCGCCGAGATGTTCGTCAGGATTGACAGGGACATGTGAGTACACCTCCGTGGTGTGATTGGGTTGTTAGTCCCCCGGCTGCTCCTTGCGGCCGGTTACACCCGGAGTTATCGACGTGCGGCGGGTCGACTTTAGGTATGTCCAGAGGTGGCTGGACGCTTTGCCCGGCGCCCGCGGGGACTCTGGGACAAAACCCCGCGCGTCGCACCGCCGCCTTGTCCCGGAAGTGGGGCGTCAGACCGTGACGTCGATGTGCGGACGGCCGTCGTCCTCGCCGGCGTCGTCGCCGTCAGCGGGGTACTCGTCGTGCGCCTCGTAGCCGGCCCGGCTCTGCTGCTGCCGACGCCGGCGGTCGCGCTCGGCCTCCTGGCGCCGGCGCTCGGCCTGGCGCTCGGTCGGCGTTACAGCCGGTGACGGTGCCACCGGTGGAATGCTCGAGGCCGTCGGAACGATCGGGTGAATCGGATCCATGGCCGGCGCTCATCAGCCGTTGTGGCCGCCCGCCGGAGCGTCGTCGGGCGGCGGAGTGCCGCCGGGTGTGGCGGGCTCCATCTTGGCGCGTCCGCTCTCGATGGCGGCACGCAGCTCGGCGAGCACCAGGTGTCGCCACACCGTCACCGCGCACATCCAGGCGAGCATGTAGCCGCCGATGCCGCCGATGAGGGCGCGCACGGCCACCTGGTCGGGCGGGACCTGCGCCTTGTAGGACAGGTACGCGGTGATGAGGAAGAACGTCAGGCCGCCGAAGCCCTTGGCGCGCCGGACCTGCGCGGCCGCGCGGGGGTGACCGGCGACGCTGATGCCGGCCGCCGCACCTTGGCTCTTCTTGCCCTTCTTGTCGCCCTTGGCCTTCTTGCCCTTGCCGGCGTTCTTGTCGTTCTTTGCCATCGTGGTGTCCTCGTCTAGATCCGGTCGCCCCGGGTTCGCGCCCGGGCCGTTCGCATGCACTCGAACACGAACCGGATCAGGCGCTGCCTGTCGTGCTCGGAGATCCGCTCGAACATCAGAGCCCGCTTGCCGTCTTCGCGGATGCGGACCACGCGGGCCACACCCTCGATCGGCTCCTGATCGGCGCCCACCGAGACGATGAAGCGGACCGTCTGATCGGGGGCCAGCGTGTCGGCGTCGGCCAGGAGCATCCCGCCGCCGCTCAGATCGACGGTGTGCGCCCGCTGAGCCGCCTCGTCGCCCGAGTCGAGCGTCACCGGGTGCGGGGTGTGCACGCGCACGAAGTCGCGTCGCTGCAGGATCTCGGCGTCGCCGTGGGGGCGGAACCGCACCAGGCTGCGGTCCTCGAACACCGCCTCGCCGTGGAGCTTGACCAGGCCGCGGCGCGACGTGTACTCCAGGTTCGCGGTGTCCACGGCGGTCTCGTGGTCGCCGTCGATGTCGACGAGGACCACCAGCACCACCTCGTCCGCACGCTCGAACGTGCGCACGGGCAGCTCCTCGCCCGAGGGCGTGGTCAGGGTGCCCTGCCCGCTGCCGGGCAGGGGCGTCACGTTGTCGGGTGTGATCTCGGTCTGCTTGGTCATCGGAGCAACTCGGCCGCGATGTGCTCTGGATCGGCAGATTCGAGCGCCTTCTGAAGCTCGATCCCGGTGTGGGTGTAGGCGAGGGGGATGCCGGTGAGCATCGACAGCTCGGCGATCGGGCCCAGCTGGTCCGTCTCGTCCACATGGGTGGCGATCATCCCGGTGAGCTCGAAGGCGGAGAAGCTGTCGATCAGCTTGATCGCCGCGGCCGAGCTCAGGGTCGCGGGGACGGAAAGGTAGATGCCGTCGAGGCCGAAGCCATGCAGCGTCTCGGCCACGACATCGATGGTGGCGTCGTCGCGCGGGGTGACGGCGGCGGTGTCGATGATGACGAGGCCCCGCCCGCGCGCCGAGCTCACGGCTCGCGCCGTGGCACGCGTTCGCATCGCCGGGATGATGTTGACCGCCTCGCCGTGCAGCAGCGCGCCCAGCTCGTCCTCGCGACCGGGGGCGCCCAGGCTGGCCACGCTCACCAGCGTGCCGGCGCGAGCCTGCGCCGCCGCCAGGGCGGCAACGGAGCGGGTCTTGCCCGAACCCCCGGCGCCCACGATCGCCACCGCGCCGTGCTTCTGGGGCACCAGGGTGGGCGTGGGCAGGGAGGCGGCGATCATGGCCTTCACGTCTTCGGCCAGCGAGCCCTCCGCGCTGAACGGACCGCGCCGGGAGATGGCGGCGCCCACCAGGGCGGCGGCCCGCCCGGGGGTGATGCCGGCCCGGGTCAGCTTCCGCTCGAGGTCGGCCTCGCGGCGAGGCTGCTCGTCGGGCGCGCGGACCGGCTCCTCCTCCCGGCGCGCTGCTTCGCGATCGATCTCCGCCGCGGGCGCGGCCGCGCCCGGGAAGGGGACGCCGGTGGGCATGGGTGGGCTCGCCTGTCGTGCCTGGTACTCGCGCTCTCGGCGCTCGTTGGCGGCGGCGGCGGCGTCGAGCGCCACCCGCAGCATCCGCTCCGCCGCCGGCAGCAGGCCGCCGCGGCGGCGGCCGTAGGGGTACTGGGGCGCCGGGGGTGGCGGTGGCGTCTGGGCGGCGCCGCCGGCTGGCGTGAGCGGGGCGGGGGCGGGCTCCGGCTCGGGCTCCTCGGGCACCGGCTCGGGCTCGGGCTCGGGCGCCACGGGCTCCTCGGCGACGGGCTCGGGTTCCTCGGCGGCAGGCTCAGCCTCGGTCCACGGGGACTCGGCGGCGAACGCCAGCCACGGCGCGGGATCCAGCACTCGGGGCGCGGGCGGTTCGGGCTCGGGCTCCTCGGCGACGGGC
>DASXJW010000066.1:0-6014 GCA_036497165.1 Solirubrobacteraceae bacterium | reverse complement strand
CGTGCGGTGAGCTTCTTGCCCTCGTCGGTGGCGCGCGCCCGGTAGTGGACCGGGACCTCGAAGATCCGCTCGCCGTTCTGCACCAGCCGCGCTGTGATCTCGGGCTCGATCGCGAACCCGGCGGCGCTGAGCGGCAGGCTCTGGAACAGATCGGTCCGGATCATCTTGTGGCAGGTCATGATGTCGTGCAGGTAGACGTTGAACAGCAGGTTGCACGCCAGCGTCACGCCCTTGTTGCCCAGGACGAACAGGAACGAGTGGCTGGTGTAGCCGTCGAAGGCCCGGACACCGAAGCACGCGTTGGCGCGGCCGTCCATCAGCGGGGGCATGAGCAGGGCGAGATCCTCGGGGTCGTACTCGAGGTCGGCGTCGAAGATGCAGCAGAAGTCGCCGCGTGCCTCGTGCAGCGCGGTCTGGATGGCGGCGCCCTTGCCCTGATTGTGCGCGTGCTCGATCAGGCGCACGCGCTCGCCCCAGTCGCCGTTGCGCAGAATCTCACGGGTCCCGTCGGTGGAGCCGTCGTCGACGATGAGGAGCTCGAAGTCCGTCGGCAACTGGGTGGCCAGCACCTCGGAGATGGCCTTCTCGACGCGTTCGCGCTCGTTATAGACGGGCATGAGGATCGAGAGCAGCATGTGTGCGTAGCGGTTCGATTGCAGCTGGAGGGGCGTACCGCAAGGCCGGTACGCCCGCGAGGAGCGACGATGCTAGCGAACGTCGTCGTCATCAGAGAGGATGCGGCGATGGACGTCGATGCCGATGGCCTGCTCGATGGCCTCGAGGGCGAGGCGCGGGAGGCCCGCCGGAAGTTGGTCGAGCGCCTGCACGAGGACGGTTTCCGCGAGGAGGAGCTGATCCGGGCGGTGCAGGAGAACCGGCTGGCCCTGCTCCCGGTGCAGCGGGTGCTGGGCGGGCGCTACACCGCCGCGGAGCTCGATGAGCGCTCGGGGCTGCCGGCGGGCACGATGGCCCGCATACGCCGCCAGCTGGGGCTCCCCGAGCCGGGCGCCGGCGACCGGGTCTACGGCGATGAGGACGTCGAGGCCGCCAAGGCGATGAAGCTGTTCCTGGACGCCGGGTTCGGCGACGAGCGGGTCGACGAGATCACCCGCGTCCTGGGCGAGGGCATGGGCCGCCTGGCGGCGACGATCGCGGCCTCGTTCGTGGAGACGTTCCTGGAGGCCGGCGAGAGCGAGGACGAGGTGGCCCTGCGCTTCGCCGAGCTGGCCGATCAGCTCGCCCCGGCCTTCGCTCCCGTCCTGGTGGCCGGGTTCGAGGCGCACCTGCGCGACAGCGTGCAGCGCGGCGCCCTGGGCCTGGCCGAGCTGGAGGCGGGCGACATCGCCGGGACCCAGGACATGGCCGTGTGCTTTGCCGACCTCGTCGGCTTCACGCGCCTGGGCGGGCAGGTGGAGGTGGGCGAGCTGGGTACGGTGGCGGGGCGCCTGGCCACGCTGGCCACGTCGCTGACCCAGGCGCCGGTGCGCCTGGTCAAGACGATCGGCGACGCCGCCATGTTCGTCAGCCCCGAGCCCTCGCCGCTGGTGGCGGTCGCGCTGCGCCTGGTGGACGCCTTCGCCGAGGAGGAATTGCCCAGCCTGCGCGCCGGGATCGCGTTCGGGCCGGCGCTGGTGCGAGCGGGGGACTACTTCGGCAACTCGGTCAACCTGGCCAGCCGCGTGACCGGCGTCGCTCGCCCCGGAAGCGTGCTGTGCACGCGCGAGGTGCGCGACGCGGCGCAGGACGACTTTTACTGGTCGGCCGCCGGGCGCTACAAGCTCAAGGGCGTCTCGGGGCCCACGCCGCTGTATCGCGCCCGCCCCGCGGACGCGGACGAGCGCTGACGCGCGCCGGCGTCAGGAGACGCCGTGCAGATCGATGACGAAGACGAGCGTCGAGTTGGCGGGGATCTTCGACTGCGCGGTGGAGCCGTAGCCCAGGCTCGGCGGGATGATCAGCTCGCGCCGGCCGCCCACCTTCATGCCCGGGATGCCCTGCTGCCAGCCCTTGATGACGCCTGTCAGCGGCAGCGACACCGGCTGACCCGACCCGTCGTTCCAGGACGCATCGAACTGCTTGCCGCCCTTGTAGAGCTCGCCCACGTACTGGACGTTGACGGTCGAGTTGGCGGTCGCGACGGGCCCGGTGCCCTTGATCAGGTCCTTGACCACCAGCTTGGAGGGCGGGGAGCCGGACGGGATGCTGACTTTCGGCTTGGTCTTCAGGGCAGCGGGAAGCGGCGTGTTGCTCGTGGTGGTGCTGGTGGCCGGCGCGCTGGACGTCGAGCTGCTCACGGTGGCGGTGCTGGAGGCGGCCGTCGCCCCCGCCGACGGCGCGGTCTGGATGCCCGGTGCGGCGGCCTGGCTTCCGCAGCCCGCCAGGGCGGCCGCCAGCGCAAGCGCAGCACAGGTGATGGTTGTCGTCTTAGGCATGAGGGGGCCGAGAGTAGCGAGAGCGGTGAAGAAGCGACGAAGGACCCCGCGGCTGCGGCCCCCGCTCAGGAGGCGATGCGCTCCAGCACGTCGGCGTCCACGTCGAAGTTGGCGTGCACGGCGCCCACGTCGTCTGATTCCTCGAGCATGTCGATCAGCTTCATGAGCCGCGAGGCCTCTGACTCCTGCAGGGGAACGCGGGACTTGGGGCGCTGGGTGACGTCGGCGGACTCGATCTCCACCCCGGCCTCGGCGAGGGCGTCGCGCACCGCGACCAGGTCGCCGGGCTCGGAGACGATCTCGTAGACGTCGTCATCGCGCGAGATGTCCTCGGCGCCGGCATCGATGGCCACGAGCAGATCCTCCTCGTCATAGCGTGAGGCATCGACGACGATCACGCCGCGCTTGTCGAACAGGTAGGACACCGAGCCGGGCTCCCCGAGGTTGCCGCCATGCTTTGACAGCGCGTGACGGACGTCGGCGCCGGTGCGATTGCGGTTGTCGGTCACCGCCTCGATGAGCAGCGCGACCCCACCGGGCCCGTAGCCCTCGTACAACACGGTCTCGAGCTGATCGGCGTCGACGCCCTCGCCCGTGCCCTTGGCGATCGCGCGCTCGATGTTGTCCTTGGGCATCGAGGCGTCGCGGGCCTTCTGAACGGCCAGCGCCAGAGAGGGATTGCCGTCGACGTCCCCCCCGCCCTCACGGGCGGCCACGGAGATCGCGCGGCTGAGCTTGGTGAAGTGCTGGCCGCGGCGCTGGTCCACGACGGCCTTCTTGTGCTTGATGGATGCCCATTTGGAGTGACCGGACATGTCCAGAGATTATATTTCGCGCCCGCCCAGCCCGAGCGCGTGCGGGTGCGCTCGATACCACGCGATGGTTCGGCGCAGGCCGTCCTTCAGACCCACCGACGGCGTCCAGCCGGTGAGCTGGGCCAGCTTGGTCGCGTCCACCCACTGACGGTCGCTCTCGCCATCGGGGGTGCCGCCGCCGAGAATCTGCGGTGCCAGGCCGCCGCCGGCCAGCCGGCAGATGAGATCCACCACGTCGCGGACGCGGTGCGGGCGGCCGCCCCCGGCGTTGTAGGCCTCGCCGGCGCCGCGCCCCTGCAGCAGGGCGCGCCAGATCGCCAGGTAGGCCGCCACCGCATCCTCGACATAGAGGAAGTCGCGCTCGGGAGAGCCGTCGGAGCGGATCACCGGCGCGCGGCCGCTCAGCGCCGCGGCCACCGCCTCGGGCACCAGGCGGCTGCGGTTGGTGTCGCCCCCGCCGTAGACGTTGGCGAATCGGGTCACGGCGACCGGGAGCCCGAACGTGGGCCAGTAGGAGCACGCGATGAGCTCAGCGCCCGCCTTGGAGGCGTCATACGGAGACGCGGGCTGCAGCGGCTGGGTCTCCCGGTAGGGCAGCTCGCGCTGCGGGCCATAGGCCCGATAGGAGGAGGCGACGACGACGCTCCACACGGCCCGCTCGCGGCAGGCCTCGAGCAGCATCCAGGTGCCGCGGACATTGGTCTCGAACGTTGCGCGCGGCGCACGCGAGGCCGTCGCCACCACTGACTGGGCCGCCAGGTGAAAGACGCTGGAGACGCCGTGTTCACTGAGGGTGTGGGCGACCAGCCCCTCCTCGCAGATGTCGCCGCGGACGGTCTGCACCTCGGCGGCGGCGCCGAGGAGCTGCAGCGTGGACGCGGCCGACCCCTCACGCCGGATGGCCACCACGCGGTGGCCGCCGGCGACGAGAGCGCGCGCGAGCCAGCCGCCGAGCAGCCCATCGGCGCCGGTGACCAGCACTGACTCCGAGCCGCCCCTCACGGCGGCGGATTATCAGGCATCATCCGCAGTGGATGTCTGCTCTCCCGCACCCCGAGGTGTTCAAGGCCTACGACGTTCGTGGCCTCTATGGCGATGAGCTCGACCCCGAGGCGGCCCACGCCATCGGCCGCTCCTTCGCCCGCGTCATCGCCGCCATGGAGGGCAAGCCGACCTCCGAGCTTCGCCTCGGGCTGGGCCGCGACATGCGGCTGACCGCGCCCGAGATGGCGCAGGCCTATCGGGAGGGGATGGTCGCGGAGGGGGCGGCCGTCCTCGATGCCGGGATGGTGGGCACCGAGATGCTCTACTACCTCGTCGGCGCCCGCGACCTCGACGGCGGGCTGATGTGCACCGCCTCCCACAACCCCAAGCCCTACACGGGCGCCAAGCTGGTGAGCCGCGGCGCGCTGGCCCTGTCGGGAGACGCGGGCCTGGGCGAGGTGCGCGACGGGATCCTCCAGGGCCTGGGCGATGCCCCCGGGGGCGGGTCGGTGGAGGAGGTGGACGTCTACGGCGAGTTCCAGGAGGCGGCGCTGAGGCTCATCGACGATTCGACGATCAAGCCGCTGCGGGTCGTGGTCGACGGCGGCAACGGCATGGCCGGGCCGATGGTCGGCCCTCTGCTCGAGCGCCTCGGGCTCGACCTCATCGAGGCCTACTGGACGCCCGACGGGAACTTCCCCGACCACGAGCCCAACCCCATGCTGCCCGAGAACCGCGAATTCATCATGCGCGAGGTCGTGGAGCGCAAGGCCGACCTGGGCATCGCCTGGGACGGGGACGCCGACCGCTGCTTCTTCATCGACGAGACGGGCCGGTTCGTCGACGGCGACTTCCTCACCACGCTGCTCACCGAGTCGCTGGTGCGCAAATATCCGTCCCCACCCCCCCCGACGGTCCTCTACGACGTCCGCGCCAGCCGCGCGGTCGCGGATGTCGCCCGGCGGGAGGGCGGCCGCGCGCTGGTCAACCGCGTCGGGCACGCGTTCTTCAAGACCCGGATGCGCGAAGAGGATGCGATCTTCGGCGGCGAGGTGTCGGGCCACTACTACTTCCGTGAGTTCTACAACGCCGACTCGGGCACCCTTCCGGCCCTGCTCATCCTGGAGCTGCTCTCCCAGCGCGAGGCACGCATGTCCGAGCTCCTGGAGCCCTATCGCAGCCGCTACTTCATCTCCGGCGAGATCAACAGCGAGGTCGATGACCAGCAGGGCAAGATCGAGGCGCTGGCGCAGCGCTACGCCGACGCCGAGCAGAGCCGGCTGGACGGGATCTCCATCGACTACGAGGACTGGCACTTCAACGTGCGCGCCTCCAACACCGAGCCGCTGCTGCGCCTGTGCCTGGAGTCGCTGGTCTCCGTGCCGGACATGGAAGCCAAGCGCGACGAGGTCCTGGGCCTGATCCGCTCGTGAGCCCGGGCCAGCCCGGCGCCGACGAGCTGTCCGCCGAGGCCGAGGAGGCTCTCGCCGACGCCCGTGCCGCGGGCATCCACGGCATCGCCGTCCCGACGCCGTTCCTGGTGGGCCGGGTCAACTGCTACCTGATCGAGGACGATCCCCTCACCCTGGTCGACACCGGCCCCAACAGCGGGAAGTCGCTGGACGAGCTCGAGCAGGCGATCGGCGAGCTGGGCCATCGCATCGAGGATCTGGGGCTGATCGTCATCACCCACCAGCACATGGACCACCTCGGGCTGCTGGAGATCATCGCGCGGCGCTCGGGCGCGGAGGTGGCCGCGCTGGATGCGCTCGGCCCCTATCTG
>DASXJW010000065.1:0-11707 GCA_036497165.1 Solirubrobacteraceae bacterium | reverse complement strand
ACGTTTGCCGACACCCCGGCGGGCGATCGCCTCGCCCCCTTAGGAGGCGGACGGGTGCGGGGACAGGACGATCGTCTGGAGCTCGGTGAACGTCTGCATCACCGAGTTGCCGCCGACCTTGCCGATGCCGCTGTCCTTGCCCGACCGGCCGCCGAAGGGCAACTGGGCCTCCCAGTAGTTGGTGGACTCGTTGATGTTCACCCAGCCAGTCCGCACCCGGTCCGCGAACTCCAGTCCGCGCGACAGATCCCGGGTGTAGATCGCGGCCAGCAACCCATACGGTCCGCCGTTGGCCTGGGCGATGGCGTCCTCGAGCGATGTGATCTCCACCACCGGGGCCACCGGGCCGAAGGTCTCCTCGGTGGCCACCCGAGCGTCGGCGGGCACCCCGGCGAGCACGGTCGGCTCCCAGTAGAGGTCGGTGGGAAAGGCGCTCGCGCGCGCGCCCCCGGTGAGAGTCTCGGCGCCGCGCTGCAGGGCGTCGGCCACGTGCTCGTCCATCTTGCCCGCCACCGGCTCGTTGTTGAGCGGGCCCATGGTGGTCTGGTCGTCGAATGGGTCGCCGAGCACGATCTGCTCGGCGACGGCGTGCGCGAGCTTCTCCACGTACTCGTCGTAGACGGCGCGGTGCACGAGGATGCGCTCGCCCGCGGTGCAGCTCTGGCCGGCGCAGAGGAAGCAGGCGGTGAGCGTCGCGGCCACGGCGGCGTCGACGTCGCCGTCGTCGAGGACGACGAGCGGGCCGTTGCCGCCCATCTCGAGCAGCGTTGCCTTACCCGCCGCGGCGGAGGCCACGAGGCGGCCGGTGCCGGTGGAGCCGATGAAGGCCACGCCGTCGACCCCCGGATGGCGGGCGATCTCGTCGCCCACGACGGGGCCCGGGCCGGTGACGAGGTTGAACACCCCGGGCGGCAGGTCGGCGTCGGCGAGGCAGCGCGCCAGCTCGACGGCGCATACCGACGTCGACGGCGCCGGGGTCCACACCACCGCGTTGCCGCAGGCCAGTGCGGGCGCGATCAGCTCGGCGGGCATCGTGTAGGGCCAGTTCCACGGGCTGATCACCCCGACCACGCCGCGCGCGCGTCGCGCCAGCATCACGCGCTTGCCGGGAGAGAAGGAGTTGGGCAGCTCGCCGCCGAGCCGCTTGGCGTCCTCGGCGGCCATGCGCCAGTACTCGACGAGCTCGTCGACCTCGTCGTAGGCCTCCGCCTGCAGCGGCTTGCCCTGGTCCAGGGTGAGGACGCGCGCCAGCTCATCCCGGCGCGACTCGATGATGTCCCCGACGGCGTGCATCCTGGCGGCGCGTTCGAACGCGGTCAGGCGGGCCCAGCCGTCGGCCGCCTCGCGCGCGGCGGCGATCGCAGCGCGCGCGTCTTCGCGGTCGCCCAGCGGCACGGAGCCGATCGTTTCGCCGGTGGCGGGGCTCGACGCCGAGGACGTCTCGCCGGTGGCGCTCGGGCGCCACGCTCCGCCGATGAACATGTCCAGCTCGGTCACTGTGGTCATCGGACGCTCCCCGTCGGCCTCGCGCGTCCCGCAGGATGGGCCGAGTGGGCCAATTGACACCTTTAGACAACTGATATATAACAGCCTCATTCCGACTGGGTCAATGGCTTTGAGTTGTGCCGCAACGCGCCGCTGGCCGGGCGTCGGTTTGTGTTCGAACGGGCCGCGCGGTCGCGCGGCGGGGAGGATGAGTGATGGCAACGGTTGACGCGCCCAGACAGGGCGACGCCGCGGCCGGCGACAGCAGCGAGCTCGCCGGCTTCGGCTACAAGCAGGAACTGGACCGGTCCCTGGGGAACTTCTCGTCTTTCGCTGCGGGCTTCAGCTACATCTCGATCCTGACGGGCGTCATCCAGCTGTTCGCCTTCGGGTTCCTGTTCGCGGGGCCGGCGGTGTGGTGGACCTGGCCCATCGTCCTCTTCGGCCAGATGATGGTGGCGCTGTGCTTCGCCGAGATGGCGGGCCAGTACCCGCTGGCGGGCTCGGTCTACAACTGGTCAAAGCGCGTCGCCGGCGACTTCGCGGCCTGGATGACGGGGTGGATCTACGTCGTCGGCTCGATCGTGACCGTCGCCGCCGTGGCGGTGGCGTGGCAGGTCGTGCTGCCCCAGGTCTCCACGAAGTTCCAGATCCTCGGGTCCACGGCCGACGCCGGTACCTATGTGACCAAGGGCGGCGCCCAGAACGCGCTGCTGCTCGGCGCCATCCTGGTCGTCTTCGGCACGGTCGTGAACATGGCCGGCGTCAAGATCATGGCCCGGATCAACAACTTCGGGGTGATGGCGGAGTTGATCGGGGCCAGCCTGCTGGTGATCCTGCTCATCTTCCACTTCACCCGCGGCCCCGGCATCGTCTTCCACACCCTGGGTCGGGGCGCCGGTCACAGCTGGGGGTACTTCGGCGCCTTCATCATCGGCGGGATCATGAGCGCGTACGTGATGTACGGATTCGATACCGCCGGGACGCTCGCCGAGGAGACGAACGACCCCAGACGGGCGGCGCCCCCGGCGATCATCCGTGCGCTCATCGCCGCGTCGATCATCGGCGGTCTCCTGATCCTGTTCGCGCTCATGACCGTCAAGAGCATCGTTGATCCGAACATCGGCCTGCTCGGGCTGCCCTACATCATCAAGCAGGCGCTCGGCAACACGCTGGGGAACATCTTCCTCATCGACGCGGCAATCGCGATCTCGGTCTGCACGCTGGCGGTGATGGCCTCCTGCATCCGGCTGCTCTTCGCGATGGCCCGTGACAGCCGGCTGCCGTTCGGCGCCCAGATCGCTCGCGTATCCGGAAGGCGCCGGGTGCCGGTGGTCCCGGCCCTGGTGGTCGGTGTCCTCGCCCTGGTGATCCTGGCCATCAACATCGGCAACCAGAGCGCGTTCCTGGCCCTGACGTCGGTGGCGATCGTCATGTTCTACATCGCCTACCTGGGCGTGACCATCGGGATGTTGCGCAAGCGGATCCGGGGCGAGTGGCCCAAGCCAGACCACGGGCCGTACTTCTCGCTCGGACGCTGGGGCATGCTCGTCAACGTCGTGGCCGTCGCGTACGGAGCGATCGTCGCCGTCAACATCGCGTGGCCGCGCGCGGCCGTCTACGACGCGCTGGCCGGCACCAAGGACGCCGCCGGGAACGTCGTCCCCAGCCACTGGTACTGGCAGTACATCGCGATCCTGTTCATCGGGATCGTCTACGCGATCGGCGCGACGTACTACTTCACCGTGTACCGTCGCAAGCCGATCGAGGTGCTCAGGGAGCATGCGGCCGAGGTGCCGTCGCTTCCCGGCGAGGGCATGGCGCTGGGCGAAGCAGCCCCGTGATCGCCGGCTCACACAGGTAGCTGAGTGACCCCGGAGGAAGCGCGGCAGACCGCCCGCTTTCTCCGGGCGCACCCGCCGTTTGACTCGCTCGACGATGCTGAGGTCGAGCGCGTCGCGGCGTGTGCCGAGCCGGAGTCCTTCCGGGCCGGCGAGGTCGTGTTCGAACAGGGCGGCGGGCCGGTCCGGCACCTGCGCATCCTCCATACCGGAACGATCGAGTTGGCGGCCAACGGCAGAGTGCTACACGTCCTTGGCGAAGGCGAGCTGTTCGGGCATGGCTCGCTGCTGTCCGGGCTTCCGGCCGCCTTCAGCGCCCTGGCGGTGCAGGACTCGAGCTGCTACCGGATCGCTGCCGACGAGGCCGAGACCCTGCTGTCGGGCCCGGCGGGAGTCAAGTTCGTGGCGCGCTCGCTGCTGGAGGAGCCGACCGAGCTGCACACGCTGGCCCGCGAGGCGGCGGTCAACACCGCCGATGAGCCCGTCGGCAGCCTGGTCCGCGGCGAGCCGGTGGTGTGCGGCCCGGACACGTCGATCCGGGAGGCGGCCCAGCTCATGAGCGCCGGGCCGGGCACCGCGGTGGTGATCGACCTCGGCGCTGCCGGGTTCGGGATCCTCACCGACCGCGACCTGCGGACCAAGGTGGTGGCCGGCGGGATGAGCGTGGATGACCCGGTGTCGGCGGCGATGTCGGCGCCCGCCTACACGTGCACGGCGGGCCGGCGCGCGGGGGAGGTCCTGGCCGAGATGTTCGATCGCGGCCTGCGCCATTTCCCGGTGGTGTCTTCGACGGGCCAGATCGTCGGCGTGGTGGAGGACACCGACCTCGTGGCCCTGCGGACGCGCTCGTCGTTCTACCTGCGCCACCGGATCGCCACCGCCCGCAGCGACGAGGAGCTGGTGACGGTGTCACGCGAGCTGCGGCCGATGGTGGTGTCGCTGCACGACGCGCGGGTGGCCGCGGCGAACGTGATGTCGGTGTACGCGGTGTGCGTCGATGCGCTGACCAGGCGACTGCTCGAGCTGGCCCTGGACCGGCGCGGCAGTGTGGACGTGGAGTTCGCGTGGCTGGCGCTCGGCAGTCAGGCGCGGCGCGAGGCGCTGCCCAGCTCCGATGTGGACAGCGCGATCGTCTGGTTTCACAGCGCAGCCGGTACCGTGGAGCAGACGCGCTCGAGGCTTCTGGAGCTCGCCCGGCAGGTCATCGGGGGCCTGCGCGCGTGCGGTCTGCGCACGGACGAGAACGGGGTCAGCGCCGACGCCGCGCCGTTCGTGCGCTCGGTGGCGTCCTGGCAGCACGTGGCGCAGAGCTGGATGTCTGACCCGAGCCAGGAGAAGGCGCTCATTCTGAGCTCGGTCATCGTCGACAGCCGCCCGGTCTGGGGGGTGCACACGGGCACGCCGGTGGCCGATACGTTCCGCCTGGCCGCCGGCTACCCGCGGCTGCTGAGGATGCTCGCGCGGTTCGCGCTCACGCACCGGCCCGCGTCGCGCCGCTTCCGCGGCCTGGTCGTGGAGCACGGCGGCGACCATCCCGGCAGGCTCGACCTCAAGCACGGGGGGCTGGTCCCGATCCTCGACCTGGCGCGCTGGGGTGCGATGTCGGCGGGCGTGACCAGCGCCACGACGCCGGAGCGCCTGCGCGCGGCCGCAGAAGCCGGCACCCTGACGCCGGCCGATACGCACACGCTCCAGGACGCGTTCGAGCTCATCAACAACCTCCGCCTCGAGCACCAGGTCGCGCTGATCCGTGCCGGGCGCCAGCCCGATGACTACATCGACCCCGACGAGCTCAGCGCGCTCATGCGGGTCCAGCTCCGCCAGGCGTTTCGCGCCGTCGCCACCATCCAGAAGCGGGTGGCCACCGAGCTGGCCACCGCGCCCGGAAGATAGGGTTGACGCCGTGATGAACAACTGGCGAGCATTCCGCCCGGCCATCTGGATCGGCATGCTCGGAGTGGCGCTGCTCCTGTTGGTCAAGCCGTTCTTCTTCGGCGCGGTCCTCCTGGGTGCGGCGATCGGCATCGCCTCTCGGATCGAGACGGGGCGGCGCCGGGCGGCGCGCGGCCTACCGACGCGTCGCCGGCGCCGACGCTGAGCTCGCGGCCGCGAGGATTGCGGTCAGCGCGTGTCCTCGGCGTCCCCCAGCCCAGCCGGGCGATGCCATAACGTGATCTCAATGTCCGCCACGCCTCAGGCCTCGCCCCCTCCAGCGCCATCGACCGAGGGGGAGACCGCGATCGTCGTCCGCGGCATCGTGAAGTCCTTCGGCGACGTGCGCGCGCTAGGCGGTGTGGACGTCGACGTGCCCAGGGGCACCGTCCTGGGGCTGCTGGGGCCCAACGGCGCCGGCAAGACCACGCTGGTACGCATACTGACCACGCTGCTCACGCCGGACGCCGGGACCGCCACCGTCGTCGGGTACGACGTCGTCCGTGACGCCGCGGCGCTGCGCCATCGGATCGGCCTCGCCGGGCAGTATGCGGCGGTGGACGAGAACCTCACCGGCCTGGAGAACCTGACCATGGTCGGACGCCT
This sequence comes from Solirubrobacteraceae bacterium, assembly GCA_036497165.1. Classification (GTDB taxonomy): domain Bacteria; phylum Actinomycetota; class Thermoleophilia; order Solirubrobacterales; family Solirubrobacteraceae; genus Palsa-465. The sequence goes on along the minus strand of DASXJW010000065.1, from coordinate 5,843 downwards.
CTACGGGGCCCCGCGCGCGGCGGCCAAGCGCCGTGGCGCCGAACTGCTCGAGCGCTTCGATCTCAGCGATGCGGGGGGCCGGGTGACGAGCACCTACTCGGGCGGGATGCGCCGCCGCCTTGACCTCGCCGCGGCGCTGGTGGCCAAGCCCACGGTCCTCTTCCTCGACGAGCCGACCACCGGGCTTGATCCGCGCAGCCGCCTCGCCCTGTGGGAGACGATCGAGGCGCTGGTGAGCGAGGGGACGACCGTCCTGCTGACCACCCAGTACCTCGACGAGGCTGACCGCCTGGCCGACTCCATCACGGTCATCGACCACGGTCAGGTGATCGCCTCGGGCACGTCCGACGAGCTCAAGGACCGCGTCGGGGGCGAGCGGGTCGAGGTCGTCCTCGAGGATGCCGCCGACGCCGATCGCGCGGTGGCGGCGCTGGCACAAATGGCCGCCGAGGCGCCGTCCGCAGCCGACGGGCTGGTGAGCGCGCCGGTGCGCACCCGGCGCGGGGTGATCGCCGAGGCGGTGGGGCTGCTCTCCGCCGAGGGAATCGGCGTGGATGACATCAACCTGCGCCGGCCCACCCTGGACGACGTGTTCCTCTCGCTCACGGGCCATGCGGTCGAGGAGCCCGCCGCGTCCGAGGAGGAGGAGCCCCAGTGAGGCGACTGGTCACCGACACCATGATCATCGCCGAGCGCAACCTCATCCGGCTGCCGCGCAAGCCCGAGCTGCTGATCGCCTTCACCGTGCAGCCGATCATGTTCGTGCTGCTGTTCCGATACGTGTTCGGCGGCGCGATCAACACCGGGGGCGTCGCGTACGTGGACTACCTGATCCCGGGCATCATCGTCCAGAACATCGCCTTCGGTGGCTTCGTCACCGCCATCGGCCTCAACGAGGACGTGCACAAGGGCCTGATCGACCGTTTCCGCTCGTTGCCGATGGCCCGGCCGGCGGTGCTGGCCGGCCGCACGCTGGCGGACATCGTCACCAACTTCCTCTCGGTGTGCGTGCTGGTGATCACAGGGGTGATCATCGGGTTCGCCTTCAACGCCCCGGTGCTGGACATCGTCGGCGGCTTCGCCCTCCTGCTGCTCGTCGGCTATGCCTTCAGCTGGGTGTTCGCACTCGTCGGGCTGGTGGCCACGACCCCGGAGTCGGCCAACTCGATCGGCTTCCTCGCCATCTTCCCGCTCACCTTCATCTCCTCGGCGTTCGTGCCGACCTCCAGCATGGCGTCGCCGCTGAAGGAGTTCGCCAACATCAACCCCTTCACGATCATCGTCAACGCGATGCGCTCGCTGTGGATCGGGACGCCGGCCGACAACTACGTGTGGGGCGCGGTCGTGTGGGCGCTGGTGATCCTGGCGGTGTTCGCGCCGCTGGCCGTGGCGCGCTATCGCCGCACTGCGGGCAGCTGATCAGTTCAGCTCGCCGCGGACGACCGCGAGGCACGCCTCGCAGCGCGGCCACGGCGGGTTCCAGGGATAGCCGCTGACGTCCTTGCCGCACAGCGCGGTGTCGGGGTCCTCCTCGGTGACGAGGTGGCAGAGCTCCTCGAAGCCGTCGTCGCTGATCCCCGGTACGTTGCGGCAGGCGGGGTGGACATTGGGGATCCGGGTCGGCGCGGCGGGCACGTCCTCACCCTACCGCGCGCAGATGGCTGAATGGCCGTCCCTCGCGCAGCTCGCGGACGACCCCGTCGAGCAGGCCATCGTCGTCGAGGACGCGGCCGTCGGTCACCGCCGCCACGACCGCGCGCTTTGACTGGATGAGACGGGCCATCGTCTCGTCGATCGTACTGGCGGCCAGCAGGTACCAGGCGGTGACCGCGTCGCGCTGACCGATGCGGTGGCAGCGGTCCTCGGCCTGGTCGTGCATCGCCGGCGTCCACTCGAGCTCCAGGAAGGCGACGTTCGAGGCCCGGGTGAGGGTGATCCCCTGCGCGGCCACGCGGGTGGCGCAGACGATGAGCTGCGGGCCGTCCGCCTGCTGGAAGGCGCGGATGGCGGCCTCCCGGCGCTCCAGCGTGTCCTCGCCGAGCAGGTGCAGGGCCGCGGGGAAGCGCGCCACCAGCGCGCGCTGCACCTCGACGTGGCGCGCGAAGACCACGAGCGGCTCGTCGGAGGCCAGGAAGTCGTCGATCCAGGCCAGCGCCGCGGCCAGCTTGCCGCGGGCAGCGAGGCGCTGCAGGGTGCCCAGCTGGGCCAGACGCTGCGCGCGCAGCGTCGAGGCGATCTTGGCGTTCAGCTCGGAGAGGTCCAGCGGCTGGGCGCGCAGCCACTCGATGACGTCGCGCTCCGCCAGCCGGTATTCGGCCTCGTTGGTGAGCGCCACCGGGATGACCACCTGGCGCTTGGGCGGCAGCTGCGGCAGCACCTCTGACTTCAACCGGCGCACGAAGCAGGCGCGACGCATGTGCCAGTGCAGGCGCTCCTCGCTCACCTGGCCCCGGAACTGGCGGGCGAAGCTGGCGCCCGAGCCGAACTCCTGCATGCGCCCGATGATGCGCAACTGTGCGACGAGCTCCTCGGCATGGTTGAGCACGGGCGTCCCGCTCAGCGCCAGGCGCAGGCCCTGGGGCGCCACCGCCGCCGACAGGCGGCGTACCGCCTGGGTTCGCTTGGCCTGGGGGTTCTTGCAGTAGTGGGACTCGTCGACGACGAGCGCGCGCGGACGGGAGCGGGCCAGCCCCTGGTGATGGGCGGCGACGATCTCGTAGTTGAGGATGGTGATCTCGGCGGCGGGCGGGACGGTGCCGCGCCCCTGGACGACGGCCACGGAACGGTGGGGCAGCCATCGCCGCGCCTCGCGCTCCCAGCCGAGCTTCATCGACGCCGGGCACACCACGATCGCCGGATAGGCCCCATCCGCCTCGAGTGTGGTCAGGGCCTCGACGGTCTTGCCCAGTCCCTGCTCGTCGGCCAGGAACGTGCCGCGGGCCTGCAGCGCGTAGTGGACTGCGGCCCACTGGAACGGCGCCGGCTCGCCGCCGAGGACGGCGGCGGTCTCGGGGATCGGCTCGCCCTCGGTCGCCCGCGACCGCCGGACGGCATCCGCGGCGGCGCGGTGCGAGGCCAGCAGTTGGTCCAGGACGTCGACGGCCTCGCCGGCCACCTGCACCTCGTAGCGGGCGATGAAGGCGTCCAGCGCCTCGGCCAGCCATGGATCGAGCGGAACGGATCGCGTGCCGTGAGCGCCGGGCAGCTCGGTGAAGGCGAGGCCGATGTCGGGGTCCCAGAGCACCTCGAGGCGCAGCTCCTCGCCGTCCATCCCGCGTACGTAGACCAGCCGCGCCGGCGGGGGGTCGCCGCCGCGCTCGACGATCTGCAGGCAGCGCTCCGTGGCGATGTCGAGATGGGCTGAGCGCTGAGCGCGCAGGGCCTGTGCCGCCTCGAGGGTCAACGGGGCCAGCAGCCGCCCCTCGTGCTCGATGGCATGGTCGGCCAGAGGCTCGGGCACGGGACCGGCCAGCGTCCTGAGCACCAGCCAGCCGCGGCCGTCGTAGCGCGTCGTGGTCACCGATCCGATCCAGCGCCGGCGCACGCCGGCCAGCCACTCCAGCACCTCGGGCGTCGGGATGAGGTCCGGGTAGCGCTCGAGCGCCTCGGTGACCTTCATCGCCGCCCAGTCGGTGGCTGGAGCCGACCACTCGCGCGTATCCCAGTCAAAGCGGCGGTGCGGAATGGAGCGACAGAGATCGACGAGCGCCCGGTCATAGGGGAAGGCCAGGACGACGATGTGGTCCCCGTCGGGGTCGGGGCGCAGCTCGACGTGGGCGCGGTCGGGGACGAGCTTCATCGCTGCTGGAAGCTAGCGGCCGGGACGGCGATCCCGGCCCGACGGCGCGGCGGCTCGCTAGCCGGCGACGACCGTGGCGCTGTCGTCGCGGCGCGCATCGGCGCGCGCGGGGCCGTCGGTGTCGCGGAACTCCTCGGCGACGCGTCCGGCGGTGGCCAGCCCCCAGCTCGAGGTGGTCACGAAGGCCAGAACCACGACCAGGACACCGAGCGCCACCATGATCCACCAGCTGGCGTGCGTCGCCGCCGTGAAGGCGGGGCCGATCGCCACCACGCCCCCGGCGGCCAGCGAGCCCATGACCGCGACGCCGAGGGTCACGCCCACCTGCCGCCCCGTCGAGGCCACCGCAGCGGCCACCCCGGCCTGCGAGGGCGGCATGCCCGAGATCGCGGTGTTGGTGATCGGCGGGTTGATCAGGCCCATGCCGATGCCGAAGAGGACGTAGGCGGTGATGAGGTAGTCAAACGACGTGCGCGCGGTGAGCTGCGTGAGCATCAGCCCGCTGACCGCCACGGCGAGGCCGCCGCCCACCAGCGGCCAGCGGCTGCCGATGTTGCCGACGATCCGCCCCGAGATCGGCGCCACCACCATCATCACGCCGGCCATGGGCAGGGTGTAAAGGCCGGCCTCCAGCGGTGAGAGACCGCGGATGTTCTGGAGATAGAGGGTGTTGAGGAAGAGGAACCCGCCCATCGCCATGAACATCGCCACGGCGGTCGCGGTGGCGCCGGAGAAGGGGGCGCTGCGGAAGAAGCGGATCTCCAGCAGCGGCTCGCGGCGACGCAGCTCGTAGGCCACCAGCGACGCGAAGGCGGTCAGCGACACGACGAACAGGACCACCGTCTGGGCCGACAGCCACCCCGCCTCCGGGCCCTGGATGATGGCGTAGGTCAGCGTGGACAGGGCGAGGATCACCAGCACCTGACCCACCGGGTCGATACGCCGCGGATGCGGCGCCCGGGACTCGGGCACGAACAGGGCGGTGAGCAGGATGGCCAGCAGCCCGATGGGAAGGTTGACGAGGAAGACGGCCCGCCAGCCCACGGAGTCCACGAGCGCCCCGCCCACCACCGGCCCCAGGGCCATGCTGATCCCCATCAGCGCGCCCCACACGCCCACCGCCTGGGCGCGCTCGCGGGGATCCTCGAAGACGTTGCGGATGATCGACATGGCCACGGGGTTGAGCATCGAGCCGCCGGCGGCCTGGATGACACGGGCCGCGATGAGCGTTCCCAGGCTCGGGGCAATGGCACAGAGCAGGGAGCCCAGCGAGAACAGCGCCAGGCCGCATTGGAACACCCGCCGCCGGCCGAGACGATCCGCGGTGGAGCCCGACAGCATCAGCAGACTGGCGATGACCAGCGTGTAGGCGTCGATGGTCCACTGCAGCCCGGACAGCGCCGAGTGAAACGACTGGTGGATCGCCGGAAGCGCGATGTTGACGATCGTCGAGTCCAGCCCCACGATGAGCAGGCTCATGGAGCAGATGCCGAGGATGACGAGCCGCTTGCGACGATCCGGCACGGTCTGGTCCCTGGCTGCGGTGGCGCTCACGTCGTCTCGATCCTAGTCAGCCCCGTGGGTCATGGTCCTAGGACGATCGTCCGGTTGCGACCTGGACCACAGGAGCCCTAGCGTGGCGATCTGATCCGTCACGGTCATCGCCCAAACCCCTCATGCCCTCTGTAGCCTCCGGCCCGTGCCGCACCGAAATCCGGAAGCGCTCCACGCGCCGGGCGGCCGGAGCCGGCTGGGGCGGCGCCTGATGGCCGCGGTGACGAGGGCCCGCGACGCCGTCGCCGGCTGGCCGCTTCGAGCCGACAACCCCAGCGTCCGCGACGACCGGGATCCGTCGCTGGCGCGGCTGTTGGCACGGTTCGCGCTCAGCGGACTGCTGGCCATGGTGATCATCGGGGCCGCGGCGTTCGTGATCGTGCGGCGGTCGGCCACCTCTGACGCCATCACCCAGGCCAAGAACCTCACGCAGCTGGCAGGCCGGGGCATTGCGGCGCCGGTGATCACCCGCGGGGTGCTCAGGGGCGAT
>DASXJW010000064.1:0-10579 GCA_036497165.1 Solirubrobacteraceae bacterium | reverse complement strand
GCCGGGTTGAGGTACTGGAAGGCCGCCTGCATCTTCTGGCCCTCGCCCTTGACCTGGGCGGCCGAGCCCTGGAACACATCCTGCAGGCCCTTGAGGGTGGGGCCGTTGAGCGTGTTGAAGATCTCGTCGAGGTCGACCTCGCTGGTGGTGTTGGCGGTGGGGATCACCCCGCCGGCGTGGATCGCCGGGTTGGCGGTGGGCCCGGGGTGCAGGTCCACGTAGCGGCTGGCGATGCCCGACAGGGACAGCTCGCGGATCGTCGCCTGCGTGCCCTGGCGCAGTGGGTCGTAGGTCTTGTTGGTGATGTTCAGCGTGAGCTGGGCCTGCCCGCTCGGGGTCAGCGCGATGTTGGACACCGTGCCGATCGAGGTGCCGGCCACCTCCACCAGATCCCCGGACACGATCTGGCTGGCGTTGGCGAAGACCGCGCGCACCTGATAGCTACTGCCGCTCGACAGCACGATGATCCCGACCGCGACCAGCGCGACGACGACCGCCGCGACGGCAGCGACTCGGCCGATCACAGTTGAGTTCCGCACCGCCGCGACCTACCAGATCTCTCTCTCGGGCAGCGGCCCTGGATGGCCCGCCGCAACACACCGGAATTTGAACCTAGCAAGCGCTCCAATTGACTGTCAATTGGGAACCCGCGAGGCCGAAAGCCCCGCTGAGCTTGGCTGCGGCCGCGGGAATCGGTACCGTCCGGGGCCCTGCCCGGGTGGTGGAATTGGTCAGACACGGTCGCCTTAAGAGCGACTGCCTTTATGGCGTGAGGGTTCGAGTCCCTCCCCGGGTATAACCGCACGCTTTTCAGCCTCCTCGTCCCTCACTGCGACTGGTCTCCGGCCAGGTGCGGCGATCCTTCCCCAAAGGACCGAAACTTATGCGCTGCTACCGTGTCCATCGCCGGTAGAAGCCGCACCGAATTCGGATGGAAGTCTCAGCGCTGAAATATTCGGGCGGGGTCGGGCTGCACGGGCGTTCGCCGCTGCTCCGCCTCCAGTCCGACGAACGATTGATCTCCCTGCTGCGCCGGGGGAACACGTCCGCCTTCGAGGTTCTGGTCGCCCGCTACGAATCGCGGATGATGGCGTTCTGCCGCCACCTCCTGGGCTCCCGCGAGGACGCCGAGGACGTCCTGCAGGAGGTGATGACCGCGGCCTTCAACGCGATCCTCGCGGACGACCGTCCCATCAACGTCCGTCCGTGGCTGTACCGGATCGCGCGCAACCGCAGCCTCAACCACCTGAGGCGTGCGCAGGCGATCGGCGTGGACTCGATGGACCACCACCTCTCCGAGCACGGCGCCACCACGGCCGACAAGGTCCACGAGCGCGAGGAGTTCCGGCTGCTCGTCGGCGACATTCACGAGCTGCCCGAGACCCAGAAGACGGCCCTCGTCCTGCGCGAGATGGACGCCCTGTCCTATGAGCAGATCGCCGAGGCGATGGAGACGACCGTTCCCTCGGTCAAGTCGCTGCTCGTCCGCGCGCGAGTATCTCTCGCCGAGGCGTCCGAGGCGCGGCTGCTCTCCTGCGACGAGGTCCGCATCGAGCTCGCCGAGATCGCCGAGGGCCTGCAGCGGCGCCCGAGCCCGCTGGTCCGCCGGCACCTGCGCAGCTGCAAGCGCTGCACGACCTTCCGCTCCCAGCTCAAGCAGACCAACCGCGCCCTGGCGGCGCTGCTCCCGGTCGGGCCGCTGGCGATGTTCCACAAGGTCCTCTTCTTCCACCTCGGGCATTCGGCCGCGTCGGGCTCCACGGCCTCGGTGACCGCCGCCGGCGCCGCCGGAGCGGGCGCCGCCGGCACAGGGGCGGCCGGAGCAGGCGCCGCGGGCGCTGTCGGCACGGCGGTGGCCGGTGGCGCGGCGGCCGGCTCGAGCGGGCTCATCTCCGCCGGCATCGGGGCGATCGCCGGTAAGGCGGCGGCAGGCCTGGCGGCGGCAGCGCTCGTCACCGCCGGCGCGGTGGAGGCCGGTCACTCCTCACATCGTCATCTGCACCGGGCCACCGTGACCGAGGCGGCAGCGCCCGCTGCCACCCCTGCCACGCACCCGGCGCCCGCCAGTCCGTCGCCCTCGGCCCAGTCCTACGCGGAGCCGCGCTCGACGGTCAGGAGCACGGCGGCCGCCAAGAAGGTGGCAAAGCACGTCAAGGTGCTCACGCTGACCAAGACGGTGACGACCGACACCACCGCCGCGCCACCGACGACGACGACCACGGCGCCGGCCACTGCGCCGGCCGCCGCGCCGGCCGCCGGCCGCACCCAGACCCAGAGCGATCCGACCGTGCTGCCGACCATTCCCGACGCGGGCGCGACCACGACGCCGGCCTCCCAGGCGCCCTCGCCCGCGACCGGCACCACGCCGACCGGCATGGGGACGACGCCGACCACGACGACGCCCGGCGACACGGACACCACGACGACCACCACGACCACGCCCCCGACGGCAACAGGCACCACGGGCACGACGGCGACGCCCACGACGGCAACGGGCACCACGCCCACCACCACGACCCCGGGCGAGACGGCGACGCCGAGCACGCCCACGGGACCAGCGCCGTCCTCCGAGGGCACCCCATCGCCGCAGACGAGCCCGGTGTCTCACTCGCTGGCCTTCTGGCGCATTCACCCGCGCCGCGCCTGGGGCTCCCAAGCGGCGTCGCTCGTCGTGCGTTGATCGAGTTCGAGCAGTTCCAGGCGGTCGACATGCGCGTCGGGCGCGTCCTGGCCGTGGACGAGTTTCCCGAAGCGCGCAAGCCCGCCTGGAAGCTCACCATCGACTTCGGGGCAGAGATCGGCGTCAAGCGCTCGTCGGCCCAGATCACGCACTACGCGCCCGAAGAGCTCCGGGGCACGCTGGTCGTCGGGGTGGTCAACTTCCCGCCCCGCCAGATCGGGCGGTTCTTCTCCGAGGTGCTGGTCCTCGGCGCGCTGGATCCCGAGCGGGGGGTCGTGCTCCTGCGCCCCGACCGCGGCGTCGAGCCCGGCGCGCGCATCGGCTGAGCTACCCGCGACGCATGAGCCGCCCGACGGCAGCCATCAGCTCCTCGGTCTTGGCGTCGCGCACCTCCTCGGCGGCGCCGATGACGCAGTGGTGGGCGTGGTCGTCGAGCAGGCCGAGCGCGACCTTGTCGAGCGCGGCCTGGATGGCGCTGATCTGCGTGAGGATGTCGATGCAGTAGCGGTCGTCTCCGACCATGCCCTCGACGCCCCGAACCTGGCCCTCGATGCGGCGCAGCCGGTTGAGCAGCTGGTCCTTGGTGGCGGAGTAGCCACGCGTGGGAGTCGTTCCTGAGCTCATGCCGGGCACTTTATCAGATACCCCCTGGTGGTATCTGATACGGTGTGGGGGTATCCCATCACAACAACTGGCATGACCTCCGTCCTCGACGTCATCTGGCGCGGCCTGCGCGACGCCCTGCTCATGGGCTGGGCGGTGTGGTGGGCGCTCGTGTTCGGCTTCTTCATCTCCGCCGTGGTGCAGGCCTGGGTGCCGCGCCAGCGCGTCGAGCACGCCTTGTCGGGCGACGGGCCCCGGCCGGTCGCGGTGGCCACGGGCCTGGGCGCGGCCAGCTCGTCGTGCTCCTACGCCGCGGTCGCCATCGCCAAGAGCCTGTTTGAGAAGGGCGCCTCGGCGGCGTCCGCCCTCGCCTTCCAGTTCGCCTCGACCAACCTGGTCTGGGAGCTGGGACTCGTCCTGTGGGTGCTCATCGGGTGGCAGTTCACCGTGGCCGAGTATCTGGGGGGCATCGTGATGATCATCCTCATGGCGCTGCTCCTGCGCCTGTTCGTGTCGCCCAGCTTGGAGGAGCGCGCCCGCGAGCACGCCGAGGCCGCCGACACCGGGCACCAGCACCACTCCGCCGGTGAGCAGATGAGCTGGCGCCGGCGGCTGACCAGCGCGGCGGCGTGGTCCGATGTCGCGCACAACTTCCGCGGCGACTGGCAGATGCTGTGGAAGGAGATCACCATCGGCTTCCTGCTCGCCGGGTTCGTCGCCCAGCTGGGCAACGGCTTTTTCAACAGCCTGTTCCTCGAGGGCTCCCCGCCCATCGTGCAGAGCCTCTGGGGCGCCGTCATCGGGCCCGTCATCGCGGTCCTTTCCTTCGTGTGCTCGGTCGGCAACGTCCCCTTGGCCGCGGTGCTGTGGAGCGGCGGGATCAGCTTCGCCGGCGTCCTGGCGTTCCTCTTCGCCGACCTCATCGTCCTACCCATCGTCGCCATCTACATCAAGTACTACGGGCGTTCGTTCGCGCTGCGCATCAGCGGGCTGATGTTCGTGACCATGGTGGCGGCGGCACTCATCGTCGACGGGCTGTTCAGCGCGCTGGGGCTGGTCCCCACCGGGGCCCGGCCCACGCGGACCGACATCTTCAGCTCGATCACCGTCAACTACAAGCTGTTCCTCAACCTCGCCGGCCTCGTCCTCTTCGTGACCCTGTTCTGGCTGACCGCCCGGCGGGGATCGACCGATCCGGTGTGCGGGATGAAGGTCGACCGCGGCAGGGCCCTGACCGCCGAGCTCGGCGGGGAGACGGTCTACTTCTGCTCCGAGCACTGCCGGCACACCTTCGGGGCCGACCCGACGCGATACGCAGGCGGGGGATCGAGGCCGCCGTCCCGCGCCCCGCATGCGGCTGCGGCTACGGACCGCCCTGAGCCCCGGAGATGAGCTGACCGCGCGGCGTGCCGTCCACGAGGATCGGAAAGGTGCCGTCGCGCTGGCCGCCGGCCTCGAGCGTCCCGGCGCCCCCCGGCGCCACACGGATGCTGGGACGGCCCGGCACGCCCAGCACGATCGTCCGCGCGGCGCCGGCGTGGTTGCTGAGGCGCAGCTCGACGCCGACGCCCGAGGGGACCGAGACCGACGGCGGCGAGAGGCCGCCGCTCGCCCCGACCGTCATCCGCGTCTGCACGTGAGCGCCCTGCGAGGCGGCGCGCGACGCTCCGCGATGTCGCTCGGTTCGGGTCGTTGGCACCTCGGGAGGCGCGCTGGTGCTCGAGGTCGTGGTGGTGGTGGCGGCCGGCGCGGCGCTCTGGCTGGACAAAGCCGACGCGGAGGTGGCCACCCTCGGTGGCGAGGGTGTGGTGGCGCTCGAGGTATGCGCTGAGCCCCCGCAGCCGGCCGGCAGGAGGCCCCCGGCCATCGCCACGAGCACGGGGCAGAGCCTCATCGCGCCCAGCATAGTCGGGTGGGCCGGGCGCCCGGGAGCCGGCCGGGCGCGGCGTGACTCGCCATCATGGGTCGCCGTGCCCGTCGCCATCCTGACCACCTACCTCAGCGACTACCGCCTGCCGCTGTACCGCCTGCTCGCCCGCCGCGGCGACGTGGAGGTCCTCTGCTACGGCGGGGGGGAGCGCTACGTCCCGCCGTGGTCGACGGACCTCAGCTCACAGCTGGCGGCCGCCGACTTCCCGGCCCGACGGCTGTCCGGCCTGGGCGAAGCGCTGGCGCTGGGACGGCGCTACGACGCGGTCATCGCCCCCTTCGCCGGCGGGGCGCTGCTCCCGGCCGCCTACGCCGGCGCACACCGGTACGGCAGGCCGTTCGTCTTCTGGGCCTCGATCTGGCACCAGCCGCGCTCAGTGGCGCACGCCCTGGCCCTGCCGCTCACCCGCCGGATCTTTCGCCACTCCGAGGCCGTCATCGCCTACGGGGAGCACGCGCGGCGGTTCGTGGCCCGGACGCGAGGACACGACGACGACATCTTCATCGCCCCGCAGTGCGTGGAGCCCGACCTGTTCCGGCGCCCGGTGAGCGCAGAGGAGACCGCCGCGTTCCGCGCCGCCCACAACCTCGGCGAGGGCCGGCTGGTGCTCTACACGGGACGCCTGGTGGCCGAAAAGGGGGTCGAGGTGATCGCGCGGGCCTGGCCGGAGGTGCACCGGGAGGCCACGCTGGTCGTGATCGGCGACGGTCCCCTACGCGGGCGGCTCGAGGCCCTGCCCCGGGTGCGCGCGCTCGGTCCCCTCCCCCGCCCCCGGCTTGCCGCCGCCTACGCCGCCAGCGCCTGCGCCCTGCTCCCCTCGATCCCCACCCCGCGCTTCCGCGAGCCCTGGGGCCTGGTCTGCAACGAGGCGATGGAACAGGGCCGGCCGGTGATCGCCACCACCGCGGTCGGCGCCGTCGCCGGCGGCCTGGTCCGGGGCGGGGAGAACGGGTTCGTCATCCCGCCCGGCGATGCGACCGCGCTGGCCAGATCGATCAATCTCGTGGTCGGCGACCGCGCCCTGGCCGAGCACCTGGGCGCCGCCGCACGGCGGGCGGTCCAGCCCTACATCTACGAGGCGATGGCGGCCGCCTTCGCGCGGGCGCTGGCGGCCGCCGGCCTGCCCTCCTACTGACCGACCGAGAACAGCGCCTCCAGGTCGTGGCGCGAGTAGACCTCGAAGGCAACCATCGTCTGCGTGCGCCGCACGCCGGCCAGCTGTGAGAGCTTGCCGGTGACCACCTGGGCGAGCATGTCCTGCTCGCGCAGCCGCAGGATGGCCACGAAGTCCCACTCGCCGGTGACCGAGTAGGCCTCGGCGACCCCTTCGATGCCGGCCAGTTCGCCGCCGAGGGTGGCCAGCGCCGACCCCTCGGCCTGGATGAGGACGATGGCGTGAGTCATGCCGAGAAGGTGTCGCCGGGCTCGAGGACCGCGACCTTGGAGCTCGTGGCCGACTCGACATCGGCCTTGAACGCCTCGGCGTCGGTCTCGATGAGCGGGAACGTGTTGTAGTGGCACGGGATCACGGTCGTGGCCCCGACGAACTCCGCGGCGTCCACGGCGTCGAAGCGGTCCATCGTGAAGTGGCCGCCGATCGGCATCAGCGCGACGTCCACCTGCCGGCGCTTGCCCACGAGTTGCAGATCGGAGAACAGACACGTGTCCCCCAGGTGGTAGACGAGGGTGTCCTTGAAGTTGACGAGCAGTCCGGCCGGCGTGCTCACCGTGCCCTTGTCGGTCGTGGAGGTGTGCCAGGCGGGCACGAGCTTGGCGGTGCCCCAATCGAACTCGTGGGTTCCGCCCAGGTTGCAGTTGATCGTCTCCAGCCCCTCGCCCGACAGCTCGCCGGCGAGCTCGGTGATGGCGAACACCGGGGCGCCCGTGCGCTTGGCGATGGCCACGGCGTCGCCGACGTGGTCGGAGTGACCGTGGGAGAGCAGGATGGTGGCCGGATCCATCTCGTCCGCAGACGCCGCGGCCTTGGGGTTCTGGCTGAGGAACGGGTCGATCAGGACGGTGGTGTCGCCGTCGGACAGGGTGAAGCAGGCGTGGCCGAGAAAACGGATGTCCATTTGGTTTCAGTCCTCCTGTTGGTCTGGGGAATGGGTGCGCTGCAGGGTGCGGGACAGCTCGAAGCCGACGGCGACTCCCACCAGCATCCCCAGTCGCGTCTCGTCGGCCAGCAGCGTCCTGACCGCGGTCAGCCGCGCCTCGCCCTCGGCCTCGTTGGCCGCCTCGCGGACGGCCTGCTCGTGGGCGGCGTCGAACCATCCCCCTTCGGCGATGGCGGACGCCAGCACGCGTTGCAGGGAGGGAGCGGCGCGCATGACGACGTCCTGGGCATCGCGCAACCGGGTCGGGTCGCTGAGCTCGGCGATCGCGGCATCCAGCTCGGCGTCGGTGTAGGCGCGCTCCGGCACTCGCGTCCGCATCATAGGAGGCGGCGGGCGGACCCCCGCCCGGGGCCCCGTCCCTGGGCCGGCTCAGCGCTCGCCGATGAGCGCCAGGGGCACGCCGATGGCAAAGCCGGCGATGACGCCGACCGCGTCGGACACCCAGCTGGCATAGCCGACGGCGAGGGGCATCAGCGCGACCGCGACGGCGATCACGCCGGCGCCGATGAGGTCCCCGTCGATGTCGCCCCCGGACCGCAGCGTGAGCAGGTCGGGCGTCGCCCAGGCGCAGACCAGGGCCAGCGCGCCGCCCTGGGCGCCCAGCAGGATCGCGTTGGGGTCGACCGCGGTGGTCGCGGCCAGCCCGCCCACGCCGCCGATGAGGAAGAGCGCGAGCACCGGGAAGGGACCGTGCCGGCGCTCGAGCAGCCAGCCGAACAGGCCCACGGTGCCGAGCGTGATGACGGCGTAGCCCACGTTCGCGTAGGTGAAGGCGGCCGTGAACAGCCGCCACCACTGCGAGCCGGGCTGCCCGATGAGGATGAGGTTGCCGCTGGCGCCCCCCAGGTCCGTCCGCCACAGCAGGCAGCCCACCAGCCCGGCCACGACCAGGATCATGGTGGCGTAGGGCCGGGTCTCGCCCCGGATCCCCGGGATCTCGTCGCGCCGCAGGCGGGTCAGCAGCGGCGTCGGCTGGCGGCGCGCCTTGCGCTGGGCGACGCGCTGGTCGCGGTCGAGCTTGGGGGCCCGCTTGCGCAGGCGGTTGCCGCAGTACGGGCACTCCGTGATGTAGGGGCTGACCTCCGATCCGCAGCTCTTGCAGATCACGAAGAGGTCTGGTCCGCCGGTGCTCACGATCCGATTGTAGAACCGCCCGTCATGCGGCTGACGCGCTTTCTGTGACCGCCCGCCGCCGGCGACCGTCAGACGCGGGTGGCGGCCACGATCTCGGCCATGACCTCGCGCAGGTCGTGGTTGGCCTCATAGACCACCACCTGGCGCGCGGCGCCGTTGCCCCGAGCCAGCAGATCCTCCACCGCCTCCAGCTCCGATAGCGAGCCCAGGTCGGCGCAGTGCTCGCGCATGCGGTCGATCAGGCGCCGGGCGAGGGCCCGGGTGGGCACGCGGTCAGAGCTCGGCAGGTCGACGAGCTCACCCTCGAGGCCGTGGCGCGCGGCGAGCCACTTGTTCTCGTCGAGCATCTCGAACGGATAGGGCGACAGCCGCTTGCCCGCGTCGTAGTGCTCGGCGAGCTCGCGCACCATGGCCTGGACGAGGGCGGCCAGCCCGAGCGAGTGCTCGATGTGAGTCTGGGAGTCCATGACCCGGATCTCCACCGTGCCGAACATGGGATGGGGGCGCACGTCGTGCCACAGGTAGGTGTAGTCCTCGATGACGCCGGCGCGGATCATGAACTCGATGCGCCGCTCGTAGTCCTCCCAGTCCTCGTAGTGCGGGGGGATCCCCACCCGGGGAAAGGCGCGGAAGATCGGCGTGCGGGTCGAGGCCATGCCTGTGGTGTCGGCGCGCCAGAACGGGGAGTTGGCCGACAGGCCCAGCAGGACGGGCACGTGGACGCACATGCCGTTGGCCACGTGGATCGCCTTCTCGGGGTCGTCGAGGCCAACGTGGACGTGCATCCCGAAGATGAGCTCCTGGCGAGCGACGAAGCGCAGCGCCGAGATCAGGTCGCGGTAGCGGGGGCGGGCCACGATCCGCTGGTCCTCCCACATGGCGAAGGGGTGGGTGCCGGCCGACCCAATGGCCAGGTCCTTGGCCGCAGCGGTCTCCACCACCTGGGCGCGGAGGTCACGCAGCTGGCGGCCGGCCTCGGCGACATCGGCGCACGGATCGGTGGAGATCTCGAGCACCGACTCCATCAGCTCGGGCTTGATGTCGCCCACCGGGGCGGGCTCGAGCAGCGCCTCGATGGCGTTGACGAGCTCGAAGGACTGGGCGTCGAGGATCATCAGCTCTTCCTCGATCCCGATGGAGTATTCGTGTCCGACGAAGCGGTGCTCCACTGGCGCGGAAGCCTAAGGGATCGCCCGGAGGGGGTCGCTCAACCTCGGGGTCCTAGACTCCCCTGAGACCTCTAACACGTGAACGAGAAGGGCGGTTGCCATGGCGCTCGGTTACCACGGAAAGCTGTACATCCTCGCGTTCGACCATCGCGGGTCGTTCCAGAAGAAGATGTTCGGGATCGAGGGCGATCCGACGCCCGAGCAGACGGCCACCATCGCCGACGCCAAGCACCTCATCTACGAGGGCATGGAGGTGGCGGTCAGGCGCGGGCTCGACGCCTCGGCCACCGGCGTCCTCGTCGACGAGCAGTTCGGCGGGGAGATCCCCACCCAGGCCAAGGCCGAGGGCCTCAAGCTCGCCATGCCGGTCGAGAAGTCCGGTCAGAACGAGTTCGACTTTCAGTACGGGGCCGACTTCGGCGCTCACATTGAGAAGTTCGACCCTGACTTCTCCAAGGTGCTGGTCCGCTACAACCCCGACGACCCCGACACCGAGATGAACAAGCGCCAGCTCGGTCGGCTCAAGGAGCTGGCGGACTGGCTTCACGCCAACGACCGCAAGTTCCTCTTCGAGCTGCTCGTGCCCGCCACCGACCAGCAGCTGGAGTCGGTGGGCGGCGACACCGATCGCTATGACCGGGAGCTGCGCCCCGAGCTGATGCGCCGGGCCATCGAGGGCTGCCAGAAGGCCGGCATCGAGGTCGACGTGTGGAAGATCGAGGGCGTGGACGAGCAGTCCGACGCGGCCATGCTCGCCGAGCAGGCCCGCTCGGGCGAGGGCCGCGAAGGCGTGACCTGTGTGCTGCTGGGCCGTGGCGCCTCCACCGAGAAGGTCGAGGAGTGGCTGCGGGTCGCCTCCGCCGTGGAGGGCTTCATCGGCTTTGCCATCGGCCGCTCGATCTGGTGGGACGCGCTGAAGGGCTTTCTCGACAAGAGCCTCGACCGC
>DASXJW010000063.1:0-21314 GCA_036497165.1 Solirubrobacteraceae bacterium | reverse complement strand
GGGCTGTACTCGATCCTGCTCTATGTGCTGCTGGCGGTGTTCCTCGGCGGCCTCATGGTTGGGCGCACGCCCGAGTACCTGGGCAAGAAGATCGAGGCCCGGGAGATCAAGCTGGTTGCGCTGGGGATCCTCATCACGCCGCTGGCGGCGCTGTTCTCGACGGCTTTGGCGGTCGCCTCGAGCGCCGGGCGTGCATCGATCGACACCGCGATCGCCCACGGCCCACAGGGCTTCTCGGAGTCGCTTTACGCCTACCTGTCTCAGGCCAACAACAACGGCTCCGCCTTGGCGGGCTACACCGGCTTCATCCAGCCCGCCGCCGGCAACCTGGGGTCCCACGGCGTCACCTTCGCCGATCTGCTCGGGGGCTTCACGATGCTCTTCGCGCGCTTTGCGCCGATCCTGTTCGCGCTGGCGGTCGCCGGCTCGCTGGCCGGCAAGCGGGTCAGCCCCGCCGGGCTCGGGACGATGCGCACCGACAACCCCACGTTCGTGGTGCTGCTCATCGGCGTGATCGTGCTCGTCGGCGCCCTCACCTTCTTCCCTGCCCTGCTCCTCGGACCGATCGTCCAGGGACTCACCGGACACCTCTACTGATCACATGGCACTCAAGAAAGACATCATCACCGCCGTCCTGGGGATGCTGGTCCTGACGCTGTTGTGCGGGATCCTCTACCCCCTGGTCATCACCGGAGTCAGCCAGGTGGCGTTCCCGGGTAACGCCAACGGCCAGCAGGTCCACGTCGCCGGCAAGCTCGTCGGCTCCAAGCTGATCGGCCAGAACTTCGGCCACATCGTCGCCAACCCCAGGACCGGCAAGCCGAAGCTGGACTCGGCCGGCAACCCAGTGACGACGCCGGATCCCCAGTACTTCCAGACCCGGCCCTCGGGCACGGCCCCGGCCGACAACGCCGCCGGCAGCGCGTTTGCAAACTACGGCCCCAACGGCGTCGTCACCGAGCAGGCGATCGCGGCCAATATCGCCGCCTACATCCAGCTCAACGGGCGCTACTACCCCGGCGGCCTGACCGCCGCCAAGATCCCCGTCGACGCCGCCGACACCTCGGCGTCGGGCATCGACCCTGACATCTCGGTCGCCAACGCCGACATCCAAGCCCACCGGATCGGCGTCGTGCGCCACCTGCCGCTGAGGCAGGTCGATCGCCTCGTCTCCACCTACACCGGCGGGCGCGGCCTTGGTTTCTCCGGCGAGCCCACGGTCAACGTGCTCGAACTCAACCTCGCTCTGGACCGCGTCTCCGGTCCAGGCCGCTGATGACGGTCAACACCCCCGCGCCCCCCTCACAGCCCGCGAGCCCGGCCGGGCGCTCCCAGCGCGGCGCGGTCTCGCTGTTTCGGCGCGACATCCTCCGGCGGGCCCTGATCGACAGCCTGATCAAGCTCGACCCACGCGTGCAGATCCGCAACCCGGTGATGTTCGTCGTCGAGATCGGCGCCCTCATCACCACCGTCACGTGGTTCATCCAGGTGTTCGGAGGCCAGGCGCTGGGCGGCCATGATCCCGCCTGGTACACGTTCGTCATCTCCGTCTGGCTGTGGCTGACGGTCGTCTTCGCCAATATGGCCGAGGCCTTTGCCGAGGGCCGCGGCCGCGCTCAGGCCGACACGCTGCGCTCGATGCGCCAGGAGACGGTCGCCGTGCTCCAGGACGGCTCCACCGTCAAGGCCTCGGATCTGGGCAAGGGAGACGTCGTCGTCGTTGTCGCCGGAGAGCTGATCCCGGGCGATGGCACGGTGATCCAGGGGATCGCCTCGGTCGACGAGTCGGCGATCACCGGCGAGTCGGCCCCGGTCATCCGCGAGTCCGGCGGCGACCGCAGCGCCGTGACCGGCGGCACGCGCGTGCTTTCTGACCGCATCGTCGTCGAGATCACCCAGGAGCCGGGCCACTCGTTCCTGGACCGGATGATCGCCCTCGTGGAGGGCGCCAGCCGCCGCAAGACCCCGAACGAGATCGCGCTCAACATCCTGCTCGCCGGCCTCACCCTCATCTTCATGATCGTCGTCGCGACGCTGCGGCCGTTTGGGCTGTTCGCCCACACCGTCATCTCAGAGACGACGCTCATCTCGCTGCTGGTGGCGCTCATCCCCACCACGATCGGGGCGCTGCTCTCCGCGATCGGGATCGCCGGCATGGACCGGCTTGTGCGCCGCAACGTGCTTGCGCTGTCGGGCCGCGCCGTCGAGGCCTCCGGCGACGTCGACGTGCTGCTGCTGGACAAGACCGGCACGATCACCATCGGCAACCGGCTGGCCTCCGAGTTCATCCCCATGCCGGGCGTGTCCGAGGCCGAGCTGGCCGAGGTCGCCCAGCTCTCCTCCCTGGCCGACGAGACCCCGGAGGGCCGCTCGATCGTCGTGCTGGCCAAGCAGTACGGGATCCGGGAGCACGACATGAACGAGCTGCACGCCAGTTTCGTTCCCTTCACCGCCCAGACGCGGATGAGCGGCGTCAACCTCAACGGCAACCAGCTGCGCAAGGGCGCCGGCGACGCCATCATCGACCTCGTCATCGGCGAGGGCGGCAAGCCGCCCGCCGAGCTTCAGCCCGTGCTCGACCGCATCGGCCGCGAGGGCGGAACCCCGCTGGCCGTGGCCCGCGACTCCACCGTGATGGGCGTCATCTACCTCAAGGACACGATCAAGGACGGCATGCGCGAGCGCTTTGACCACCTGAGGTCGATGGGGATCCGGACAATCATGATCACCGGCGACAACCGGCTGACCGCCGCCAAGATCGCCGAGGAGTCCGGAGTGGACGACTTCCTGGCCGAGGCCACCCCGGAGGCCAAGCTCTCGCTCATCAAGGAACAGCAGGCCTCGGGCAGGATGGTGGCGATGACGGGTGACGGCACCAACGACGCCCCCGCCCTGGCTCAGGCCGACGTCGGCGTGGCCATGAACACCGGCACCCAGGCGGCCCGCGAGGCCGGCAACATGGTCGATCTCGACTCCAATCCAACCAAGCTCATCGAGATCGTCGAGGTCGGTAAGCAGCTCCTCATCACCCGGGGCGCGCTGACGACATTCTCCATCGCCAACGACGTGGCCAAGTACTTCGCCATCCTGCCGGCGATCTTCGTCACCACGTACGCCGCCACCAGGGGCGCGCAAGGTCCGCTGCATGTCCTCAACATCATGAGCCTGGGCACGCCGCGCTCCGCGGTCATCTCGGCGATCGTCTTCAACGCGCTGGTGATCCCCCTGCTCATCCCGATCTCGCTCAAGGGCGTGGCCTACCGGCCGATCGGCGCCAGCGCGCTCCTGCGCCGCAACCTGTGGATCTACGGGCTCGGCGGCCTGATCGCCCCGTTCATCGGGATCAAGCTGATCGACCTCATCGTCCACAACATCCTGGGGGCGTGATGCCCGGCGCCGTCGCCGCGCGCCGGCTCGACGGCGGAGGATGAGCCGATGGCGACCGGCCGGGGACATCACAAGGTCTTCCTGGGCATGGCCGCAGGCGTCGGCAAGACCTACCGGATGCTCCAGGAGGGGCAGGCCGAGGCGGTGGCGGGACGCGACGTCGTGATCGGCTACCTCGAGCCCCACGGGCGCCTGGAGACGCTCGAGCAGGCCGCCGGCCTCGAGGTCGTCCCCCGCCGCCGCGTGCAGTACCGCGACACGCTGTTGGAGGAGATGGATCTGCCCGCGGTGCTGACCCGCGATCCCGAGCTCTGCCTCATCGACGAGCTGGCCCACACCAACCCGCCCGGGATCGAGCATCCCAAGCGCTACGAGGACGTCGATGACGTGCTGGCCGCCGGAATCGACGTGTACTCCACGGTCAACGTCCAGCACCTCGAGAGTCTCAACGACCAGGTGGCAGAGCTCACCGGCACCCGCGTGCGGGAAACCGTCCCCGACGCCGTTCTGGCCGCCGCCGACGATGTCGTCCTCATCGACATCACTCCCCACTCCCTCGTCGAGCGGCTGCTCGCCGGCAAGGTCTACCCGGCCGAGCGGGTGCAGACGGCGCTGGACAATTTCTTCAAGCTCGAGAACCTCTCTGCCCTGCGCGAGGTGTCGCTGCGCCAGGTGGCCGAGGAGGTGGAGCACAAGCGCAACCCGCACGACCCCAATGGAGTGCGGATGCGCGGTGCCGACGAGCGGCTCGCCGACGGCCGCGCGCCCTCCGCGATCGGCGAGCGGCTGCTGGCGCTCGTCCGGCCCGAGCCGGGATCACAACGCATCGTCCGCCGGGCATGGAGATCCGCACAGCGCCTCGGCGCCGAGCTCGACGTGCTCTGGGTCACGCCCGAGGAGGAGCCCGCCGCGGAGGAGAACGAGCAGCTCGCCGTGCTGCGCAAGCTCACCAGCGTCCTCGGTGCCCACCTGCTCGTGGAGCGCGGTCCCGATGTCGCGCTGGTGACTCAGCGAGTCGCCCGCGAGCGCGGCACCACCTACGTGCTGATGGGCGCGCCCAGCCCGCAGCGGGCGCTGCGACGGCTGATGAGGCCGGGGCTCCCCACCCGGCTCACGACGCTTCTGCCCGGTGTCGACCTGCGCATCGTCGCCGACCGGACTCGGCGCCACGAGGAGCCGTGATGACCGTCGCGCTCATCCTCGTCGTGGTCGCGCTCGCCGCCGCGCTGGTCGCCGTCGTCCTCCTCCCGCGGCGCGGGAGCCGGCGCCGGCTCGCTCCGACGCCGCCCCCGGGAGCGCAGCGGATCCTGTTCCCGTTCGTCGCCTCGGCGCTCTCGCGTCGCGCCCTCGACGCCGCCCTGCGCCTGGCGCGGGCCGAGGACGCCACGCTGCTGCCGGTGTTCCTGGCCCGTGTGCCGCTGACGCTGCCCCTCGACGCCCCGCTCCCCCGGCAGGCCTCGATCTGTCTGCCGCTGCAGGAGGCCATCGAGCAGCGCGCCTTCGCGTTCGGGGTGCCGGTGGATGCGCGTGTCGAGCGGGGACGCACCTACCGCCACGCCCTGCGCCGGACGATCGCCGCCGAGCGCTTCGAGCGCATCGTCATGGCCGCCGCCAGCGACGGCGGCCCCGGCTTCGGCCCCGACGACGTGGCCTGGGTCCTGGCCACCGCTCCCGGCGAGATCGTCGTCCTGCGCCCGGGCGCGGAGGATCAGCTGGTGCCGAGCCCTGCGCGCCCCCGGCGCCGAGGCCTCAGCGAGACCGGCGAGCGCGCCCCCGCGCCTGATCCCGTCCGCGCATGAGGCGGCCGGCGACGCCGCGTGCGGCTCAGGCGTGGTGGGCGCGCTGCACCGTCTGCGCCGCCTGGGTCACCGCGCCGCTCAGCGCCGGGATGTTCCCCGTGATGCGCTGGACCGGGCCGGCGATCGACAGTCCGGCCAGCAGCCGGCCGCGCCGGTCGAGGATCGGGGCGGCCACAGCGGCGGCCCCCTCGTCGAGCTCGCCGGCGGTGACGGCGATCCCGGCGTCGCGGATCTGGTCCAGCCGGGCGGCGAGACCAGGCGTGGCCGCCGCCTCGAGCAGCCTCTGCCGCTCGGGGGGCTCCAGGTAGGCGGCCAGGATCTTGCCGGAGGCGCCGCGGTGCATGGGCCCGCGGCGAAACACGGTGTAGGACAGGCGAACGGAGTGAAGCTCGGTCTCCACCACGTGGAGCACGATCGCCTCCAACGCGCACGCCGCGGTCAGGATGACGGTCTCGCCCACCTCGCGGCACAGCTCGTCCATCACCGGTGCTGCCGGCTCCACGAGCCGCTCGCGCAGACCGGCCTCGGCCGTGCGCCCCAGTGCCACCAGCCGGGTCCCCAGCGCCACCGTGCTGTCGGGCCCGCGGCGCACGAGGCCGTGCTGCTCGAGCTCGGCGAGCAGGCGGTAGGCGGTGCTGGTGGGCATGCCCACCTCGACGGCCAGCTCGGCCACGGTCGGGTCCGCGGGCTGCTCGCCCAGGTGATGGAGCAGTTCGACGGCCCGCTCGAGCGCTCCCGAGGGCATCAGATCCCGGGCGGTTCGTGCACGGAGAGGGGCGGGCGCGCCCCGGCCACGCGCGCCACGGGCCGCGCCAGGCCGCCGTCGCCCACGAGACGGGTCAGCCCCTCGACGTCGGCATTCCATTCGGTCTCGTCGGTGAGAGTTCCCGCGTACTCGCGGACCAGCGAGTAGGCGCGGCCGGTGCCCCCGCCCAGCCGCTCCGGGCCGGTGCGCAGATCGACGCCCTGGGCGGCGATGATCAGCTCGAGTGCCACCAGGCGATGGGCCAGGCTGACCAGCGAAGAGGTCGTGTTGACGGCCAGCGGCGCCATCGAGGCATGGTCCTCGACGCCCTCGGCGAGCTGCCCTCGGTAGTCGAGCGACACCGGATTGGCCAGGAAGCGCGCCTCGGAGGCGAGCGCGGCAAAGGACCGGCCCAGGGGCCGCAGGCCGCCGGTGGGCCCCTCGCCCCGCGCCAGACCGGTGGGCAGCCCCGAGAAGTGCTGCCACAGCAGCTTCTGCACCCGCTCGTTGGCCACCTGGGCGGCGTGCGCGATGCCCAGCCGCACGTAGTCAAACGCCATGGCCAGCGAGGTGACGTCGAAGTTGCCCACTGAGACGATGGCGTCCTCGTCGACGAGCACGAGCGGGTTGTCGCTGGCGGAGTTCAGCTCGATCTCCATCATCCCGCGCGCCACCGACAGGGCGTCGTACACGGCGCCGTGGGTCTGGGGCACGCACCGGATCGAGAGCGGGTCCTGGAGGTTGCGGGCCGCGCCCGCCTGCCACAGCGCGGACTCCTCCAGCAGCTCGCGCAGGCGGGACATCGCCGTCTCCAGCCCGCTGTGGGGCCGCGCGCGGGCGGCGGCCGGGTGGATGACCGAGAGGTTGGCGGCGAAGGCCTCAAAGCTCAGCGCGGCCGCGATCTGCATGCTCTCGATGAGGTCGGCTGCGTCCGCGAGGACCAGGGAGCCACGGCCGATGGTGACCCCGTTGGCGCTGATCAGACCCAGCGCCTCCTTGGGCCCGAGCGTGATCGGCTCCACCCCGGCGCGGCTGAGGGCCTCCTCGCCGTGCAGGAGCTCTCCCTCGTACTCGGCCCAGCCACGCCCGATCAGGACCTTGCCGATGTCGGCCATCTCCGACAGGTCGCCCTGACCGACCGAGCCCACCATCCGCACCACGGGGTGGATCCCCAGGTTGAGCAGCGCCACCAGGGCCTCGATGAGCTCCCGGCGCACGCCCACGCCCGCCTTGAGCATCCCGTTGACGCGCGACACGATCATCGCGCGGACCACGTCGGTGGCCAGCGGCCGGCCGTAGGAGGCGACCTGGTCGGCCACGGTGGCGAAGGAGAAGGCGCCGATGTCCTCCAGCGGGATGTGGTGGCGCGAGAGGGACCCCAGTCCGGTGTTGAGCCCGTAGACCGATTCGCCGCTGGCCAGCACGCGGTCCACCACGTCACGGGCGGCGCGCACCCTGACGAGCGCCGCCTCGTCGAGCTCGACGCGCGCCCTTCCGCGGGCCACGCCCAGCACATCGTCGACGGTGAGACCGTCCCCGGACAGGAGAATGGTCTCGTTGGTTGAGAACACAGTCACGACTCGACGGGAAGTGTATCCTGCCGGTATCTCAGTGAGCGAGAAAATTTCGGGGCAGGTCCTGCAGCCGGACGGATCGCTGCAGCGGGCGGGCGTGACGGTGACCGACGGGCGGATCGCGGAGTGGGGCGACGCCTCCTCCGGCCGCCATGACTACGGCGACGCGCTCCTGCTGCCGGGCGGCGTCGACGTCCACGTCCACACCCGCAGCTACGCCGGGGAGGGGATCGAACGCTGCACGCGGGCAGCGGCGGCGGGGGGCGTGACCACCATCGTCGACATGCCCTACGACGCCACCGGGCCAGTCGACTCACTGGCGGCCTTCCAGGCCAAGGTGGCCGACGTCGGGCGCGAGGCGGTCATCGACGTCGCGCTGTGGGCGACCGTCCCGCCGCGCGGCCCGATCGTGGAGGTCGCAGACCTCGTCGACGCGGGCGCGGCGGCGTTCAAGCTCTCCACCTTCGAGACCCACCCGCAGCGCTTCCCGCGGATCCCCGACGGACAGTTGCTGCGCGCGTTCACGGCCATCGCGCAGGCCGGAGGCCTGGCCGGCGTCCACGCCGAGAACGACGAGATCGTCCGGGCCGGCATCGCCGCCGAGCAGGCCGCTGGACACGGCGGCGACCCGCTGGCCCACGCCCGCTCGCGCCCGCCCGTGGCCGAGCACGAGGCCATCGCACGCTGCCTGGAGCTGGCGCGCGCCACCGGGGTGCGCCTGCACGTCTGCCACGTCTCGACGACCCGCGGCGTCGAGCTGATCGCGCAGGCGCGCCGTGCCGGCGTCGACGTCAGTGGCGAGACCTGTCCCCATTACCTGCTGCTGGACGAGGCAGAGCTCGCCCGCCGCGGCGGCGAGGCCAAGATCAACCCACCGCTGCGGCCCGCGCCGCTGCCCGCCGACGGGCTCGATCTCATCTCCTCAGACCATGTCGGCTGGCCGGCCGAGCGCAAGCACGGGCCCGACATCTTCGCGCTCGCCTCGGGGGCGCCCGGGGTGGAGCTCATCGGCCCTCTCGTCCACGACGCGCTGGGCGCCGCAGCCCTCGTGCGCCTGGTCAGCGAAGGCCCGGCGCGCCGCTTCGGGCTGTGGCCGCGGAAGGGGTCGCTCTCCCCCGGCGCCGACGCCGACATCCTCGTGCTCGACCCGGGCGCCGAATGGGTGATCGACCCGGCCCGCCTGGTCACCGCCGCCGGTTGGAGCCCCTACAGCGGCCGGCGTGTCCGGGGCCGCGTCATCGCCGCCTTCTCCCGCGGCCGGCAGGTGTGGGACGGCGAGCGGGTGCTCGGCGAGCCGGGCAACGGCAGCTTCGTCGCCGCCGCCACGGCCAGAGCCACGGCGGTCAGCGGTGCCTGAGCCGGCGCTGCGCTGCCGCGGCTGGCGCCAGGAGGCGATCCTGCGGCTGCTGGAGAACAACCTCGACATCGCCGAGGACCCCGAGAACCTCGTCGTCTACGCCGCTCACGCCAAGGCCGCCCGCGACCACGAGAGCTTGGCGCGAATCGTGGCCGCCCTCAAGGACCTGCACGACGGCCAGACCCTGGTCGTGCAATCGGGCAAGCCGATCGCCGTCCTGCCCACCGGCCCGCGCGCCCCCTCGGTGCTGCTGGCCAACGGCAACCTCGTCGGGCGCTGGGCCACCCCCGAGGTCTTCTACGAGCTCGAGCGGCGCAACCTCATCGCCTGGGGCGGCCTGACCGCCGGCTGCTGGCAGTACATCGGCTCCCAGGGTGTGCTCCAGGGCACCTACGAGACGTTCGCCCAGGTCGCGCGCGAGCATTTCGGGGGCGGCCTGCGCGGACGGCTGGTCGTGAGCGGCGGCCTGGGCGGCATGGGCTCGGCCCAGCCGGTAGCCATCACCCGGATGCTCAACGGGGTCAGCCTCATCGCCGAATCCGACGCCGCGAAGGCGCGCCGGCGGGCCGCGGCGGGCGTGGTCGACCTCGTCACCGACGACCTCGATGCGGCCCTGGACGCGGCCCTGGCGGCGCGCGACGCCGGCCAGGCCCGGGCGGTGGCGCTCATCGGCAACGCCGCCGACCTGCTCGACGGCCTGCTCGACCGCGGGGTGGTCCCCGATGTCGTCACCGATCTCACCTCCGCCCACGATCTGCGCAACGGCTATCTGCCCGCGGGCGTGAGCCTGGAGGAGGTGGCGGCGCTGCGCCATGGCGACCCCGGCAAGCTCGAGGCGCTGGCGCTGGCCACGATGGTCCGCCACGTCAAGGGCATGCTCGCCCTGCGCGATCGCGGCGCGGTGGTGTTCGACTACGGCAACAACATCCGGCCCCACGCGGCCACCGGCGGGCTGAGCGAGGCGCTGACCATCGACATCTTCACCGCCCGCTACATCCGCCCGCTCTTCTGCCGCGGGATCGGCCCCTTTCGCTGGATCTGCCTGTCGGGCGAGGACGAGGACCTGGCCGCCGTCGATGAGCTCTGCCTCGAGCTGTTCGCCGACATCGAGCGGATCACCACCTGGATCCGCCTCGCCCGGGAGCATGTCGTCCGCCAGGGGCTGCCCGCCCGCATCGCGTGGCTGGGCCATGGGGAGCGCGTTCGCCTCGCTCTCGCCGTCAACGAGGCCGTCGCCGACGGCCGGCTGCGCGCTCCGGTGGCCTTCACCCGCGACCACATGGACTCGGGCTCGATGACCCACCCCAACATCATCAGCGAGGCCATGGCCGACGGCTCGGACGCGGTGTCGGACTGGCCGCTGCTCAACGCGCTGCTCACCACGGCCTCGGGCGCCGACCTCGTCGCCCTGCATGCCGGAGGCGGGGGCTACGCCGGCTATTCCCAGAGCGCCGGCATGACGGTGGTGGCCGCCGGCGACGCCGATGCCGCGGCGCGGCTGAGCGGCGCGCTGCACGTCGACACGGCCCTTGGGGTCCTGCGCCACGCCGATGCCGGCTACGAGCAGGCGCGCGCGTGCGCCTCAGAGCACGGCCTCGGGATCGGATCCGTAGGGTCGATGGCGTGAGAGAGCTTGACCTGCACGCCGTCCACGCCGCGGTGGCCGGCGGATCGGTCCTGGCCGCGGGTGGCGGTGGGTGGGTGGACCACGGCCTGCTCGTCGGCACCACCGCCGTTCAGTACGGCGCGCCGCGGCTCGCCGCCCTGGACGAGCTGGACCCCGACGCCATGCTGGCCACGGTCAGCGCCATCGGTGCCCCCGCGGCGGTGGGCTGGGAGATGCGCCCCGGCGACTATGTGCGCGCGCTGCAGCTGCTCATGGCCGCCGTGGACGTGCCCGTCGTCGGCACGGTCACCGCCCAGAACGGCTCCTCGACCACGTGCAACGGCTGGGTGGCCTCAGCCGTGCTGGGCACCGTGGTCGTCGATGCCGCCGGCGATGGGCGCGCCCATCCGACGGGCAAGATGGGATCGTTCGGCCTGGCCGCCGACGACGACTATGAGACCGTGCAGGCCGTGGCCGGCGGCAACCGCGCCGAGAACCGCTATCTCGAGGTGGTCACCCGGGGAACGGTGCGTCACACCGCCAACGTCCTGCGGACGGCCGCCGACCAATCGGGCGGGTTCATCTCCTGCGCCCGCAACCCGCTGCCGGCGTCGTTCGTCGCCGAGCACGCCGCCGTCGGCGCGATCAGCTTCGCCCTGGATCTCGGCGAGGCCATCCTGGCCGCCGAGCCCCAGGGCCCTCAGCGGATGATCGACGTCACCGCCGAGCATCTTGGCGGGCGCATCCTCGCCGCCGGCCCCGTGCGCGCCAAGTCGCTGCGCACCGACAACGCCTTCGACATCGGCACCGTGAAGGTGGCCGAGCTGGAGCTTGGCTTCGTCAACGAGTACCTCACCGCGGAATCGGGAGGGGAGCGCCTGGCCACCTTCCCCGACGTGCTGGCCACGCTGTCGCCGCGCACCGGTCGCATCATCTCCATCGCCGACCTGCGCGAGGGCGACGACGTGGCCGTGCTCCACGTCCCCAAGGCCAACGTCCCGCTCGGCGACGGGGTGCGCGAGCCGAGCGTGTATCCCGAGGTCGAGGCGATGCTGGGCAAGCCGCTGGCCAAGTACGCCCTTGACTAACGGTCCCGACCCAGCCCGCATCGCCGCCCGCCTGCAGCAGCTGTGGGAGATCGCCCAGGGCCCCGGCGGTGGAGCCGACCGTCCCGCGTACTCCGACGCCGAGGCCGCCGCCATGCGGCTCGTGGCCGGTTGGGCGCGGGAGGCGGGGCTCGGCCCCGCGCTCGACGAGTTCGGCAACCTCTGGGGCCTCCCCCCGGGCAGCGCCGGACCGCTCGTCACCTCGGGCTCGCACGTCGACACCGTCCCCGACGGCGGACGCTACGACGGGGCGCTCGGCACCGTGCTGGGCCTCGAGGCCGCCGCCGAGCTGGACGGAGGCGCCGGCGTGCTCATCTGCGCCGCCGAGGAGGCGCCGCGCTTCGGGGCCGGCACCATGGGCTCGCGCCAGCTGACCGGGACCCTGTCGGGCGAGGCGCTCGCGCAGCTGCACGACGCCGACGGCGTCAGTGCCGCCGACGCCCTCGCCGCGTATCTCGAGGAGCTGTCGGACCTGCCGCGGATCGCGCCGCCCCTGCGTCGCCTGCGCGCCCACGCCGAGGTCCATGTCGCCCAGCGCCGTGCCCTGCGCGAGCTTGGCGTCGTCAGCGCGGTCGCGTCGCCGCGTCGCTTCGCGGTGCGCCTCGAGGGTCAGGCCGGCCACTCCGGCGAGGTGTCGATGACCGAGCGCCGTGATGCCCTGGCGGCCGCCGCCGAGGTGGTGCTGGCCGTCGAGGCCGCGGCCCGGGCCGAGCCGTCCGAGACGGTGGCCACGGTCGGCACGCTCGCCGTCGAGCCCGGCGCCGTGAGCGTCATCCCCGGCGTGGCCCGGCTGGGCGTGGATGTCCGCGCAGTGGCCTCGGAGTCGCTGACGCGCGTCGAGGCGGCGATCCGCGCGGCGGTCACCCAGATCGCCCAGCGGCGCGGCGTGAGCGCGCACGTCGAGCTCACCCGTGCCGGGGAGCCGGTGGCCATGGACCGCCGCCTGGTGGCGGCGGCGCTGGCGGCGGCGGCCGAGCTGGGCTTCTCCGCCACCGAGACCTGGTCGGGGGCCGGCCACGACGCCCAGCACGTCACGAGCCTCGCCCCTGCGCTACTGCTGTTCGTCCCCCTTCACGGGGGCGAGAGCCACACGCCACAGGAGGGCGCCGACATGGACGAGATCGTCCGAGCTGCGAGGTTGGTGGTGTCGGTCCTGGGCGCCGAGCTGTCCGCCGCCTAGCCCGCCCTCCCCGCGCGGCCGCGGGTCCATCACCCCCTCCCTCCCCACACGCCGCCCCGGCCGTCATACTCTCCGCAGGTGCGAGATGGACGAAATTGTCCAAGCGGCCAAGCCGCCGGCGCGACGGGGACCTTGACAGCACATCCGGGGTGTGAGAGAACGGCGCTCAGTGGAGGAGCGATGAGGAACCGTCAGCGCGCTGCGGCGCATGCCATGATCTGCGCCAATCTACACCGGTGCGGTTAAGAATGCCTACCGCCGGCATGTCCACGATCAGTGCCCGGAGGAGGGCCGACTTCGCTGTGGGGGTCCACGCCGCCGCGACAGAAAGGTGACGGAGCATGGCAACTGACGACAAGAGGCTCGACGCGATCCGCCACGATCGCTCAGAGCTCGAGAACCACTACATCGACGAGCTCGTGGCCGGACGCATCGACCGCCGCCAGTTCATGCGCAGGGGCGCGGTGATCGGCATGTCCACCGGGCTGATGGGCGCGATCCTGGCCGCGTGCGGCGGCGCCAACAAGGTCGGCACGTCGTCCGCAGCGGCCGGCGGCTCGTCGACCACCTCGAGCGGCGCCGCAACCAAGGGCGGCACGCTCAAGCTGGCGATGCAGACCCCCGCGACGGCGATCAACCCGCTCATCGTCGACGACGCCGGCGGTCTGAACATGCTCGCGCAGACCGGCGAGTTCCTCGTCTTCGACAACAACCAGAAGCTGTCGCTGGAGCCGATGCTGGCGACCAAGTGGGCGCCGAGCAAGGGAGGGAGCGTCTGGACGTTCACCCTGCGCCCGAACGTCAAGTTCCACGACGGGTCTCCCATGACCGCCGACGACGTCGTCTACTCGATCCAGGAGCTGGCCAACCCCAAGAACGCCTCCAACGCGCTCTCGACGTTCGCCAATGTGCTCAAGCCCGACGGGGTGATGAAGGTCGACGACACCACCGTCGCCTTCCACCTCGAGGCTCCCAACGGCAACTTCCCCTACCTGGTCTCCTCCGACAACTACAACGCGATCATCGTCCCCAAGGGGACCGACTATGCCAAGTGGCAGAAGACGTTCGTCGGGACCGGCCCGTTCAAGCTCCAGAGCTACACCACGAACACCGGCGCCAACTTCACCGCCAACCCCGCCTACTGGGGCGGCGCGCCCAACCTGGCATCCACCGCGTTCAGCTTCTACAGCTCCCAGCAGCCCCAGATCCTGGCGCTGCAGGGCGGCCAGGTCGACGTGATCGTCCAGTTCGTGGTGCAGGGGGCGCAGTCATTGCTCAACAGCTCGTCCTACACCATCATCAAGCTCAAGTCCTCGGGCCATCGCGAGCTGTCGATGCGCAATGACCAGTCGCCGTTCACCGACAAGCGTGTGCGCCAGGCCATCGCGCTGTCCCTGGATCGGCCGGGCATGGTCAAGGCCCTGCTCGCGGGCGACGGCGACCTCGGCAACGACAGCCCGTTCGCGCCGAAGTTTCCCTCGACGGACACGAGCATCCCCCAGCGCGCCCAGGACATCAGCAAGGCCAAGCAGCTCCTCGCCGCGGCGGGCCATCCCAACGGGTTCAGCACGCAGCTGGCCACCGAGGAGTACGAGGAGATCCCGCAGCTGGCTCAGGTGATCGCCGAGGCGGCGAGCAAGATCGGGGTCAAGATCAACCTCAAGGTCGAGAGCCAGGCCAACTACTACGGCAAGGCGACATTCGGCAATTCCGACTGGCTGGACGCAACGATGAGCCTGGTGGACTACGGCGACCGCGGCGTGCCCAACGTGTTCCTCGATGCCCCGCTGCTCTCCAGCGGCACGTGGAACGCGGCCCACTTCAAGAACCCCACTTACGACAACCTCGTCAAGCAGTACACCGCGGCCGTGGACCTGCAGAGCCAGAAGCAGATCGCCGGCAAGATCCAGACCCTGCTGCTCGACGAGACGCCGCTGGTCATCCCCTACTTCCTGCAGGGCCTGACCGCGACCACGAGCAGCGTCCACGGGGTCAACGCGACGTCGATCGCGGCGGTCTTCCTCAAGGACGCCTATAAGTCGGCGTAGCCATACGAGCGGGATCGCACGATGACCACCTACATCCTCAAGCGCCTCGGCCTCGGGCTGATCACGCTGTGGATCCTCAGCATCATCGTGTTCTTCGCCGCGCAGGTGCTGCCGGGCGATCCGGCCCGAGCCATCCTCGGGCCGTTCGCCGAGCCGTCAGCCGTCCAAGCGCTGTCGCACCAGCTGGGCACCGACAGGCCGTTGATCGCCCAATACTTCACGTGGATCGGTCACATCCTGAGCGGCAACCTGGGGACGTCCTACGCCCAGCAGTCGCCGATCGGCCCCATCCTGGGCAAGGCGCTCGTCAACTCGCTCAAGCTGGCCGCGCTCGCGTTCATCATCGTCGTCCCGCTGGGGATCTTCGGTGGTGTGCTGGCGGCGTTGAACGTCGGCAAGCGGATGGATCGCACGATCAGCGTCGTCGGCCTGTCGGCCACCGTCATCCCTGAGGTGGTGTCCGGGATCGTCGTGATCCTGGTCTTCGGGATCTGGCTGAACGTGCTGCCCATCCAGGCCTCCACCCCGCCGGGCTCGAGCGTTGGCACCCAGATCTACCACCTGATCCTGCCGGCGGTCCCGCTGGTGCTCATCCTGTTCGGCTACATCCAGCAGATGTCCCGCGCAGGAACAGTGGAGGCGCTGAACTCCGACTACGCACGCACTGCCACCCTGAAGGGTCTCCCCCGCGGCGTCATGATCCGCCGCCACGTCCTGCGCAACTCGCTGCTGCCGACCATCACCGTGATCGCCACCCAGACCGGATATCTCATCGGTGGCCTCGTGCTGGTCGAGCAGCTGTTCCACTACAACGGGATCGGCAGCCTCATCTGGACCTCCGCCAACCAGAAGGATTTCCCGATGCTCGAGGCGTGCGTCCTCGTCGTCGGCGCGGTCTACATGGTGGCTACGCTGGGCGCCGACATCCTGTTCCACCTGCTCAACCCGCGCATGCGCTATCGGGGCGTCGAATGAGCGTCGGCACCGTTCCCGTCGAATCGGCCGGCGCAGTCGCCGCCGCGAGCGCCGACGTCCGCCGGCGTGAGTTCCTGCGGGAGCTCACGCACCAGAAGGCCTTCATGGTCGGCGTGGTCATCATCGGTTTCTGGATCCTCGCCGCCATCTTCGGCAGCCTGTTCGTCCAGGACCCGCTGGCCCAGAACCTGTCTGCCATCAACCAGGCTCCGTCAGGCGCGCACCTGTTCGGCACCGACCAGCTCGGCCGCGACGTCTTTGCCCGCGTGATCGTCGGCTCGCGGCCGATCCTGATCGTCGCGCCGTTGGCGACCCTGCTCGGCACGGTGCTCGGCACTGGGCTCGGGCTGCTCATGGGCTACTACCGCGGGGCGATCGACGACGTCCTGGGGCGTTTCGTCGAGGCCTTCCTGGCCATACCGCTGGTCGTCACCGGCATCCTCGGCGTCGTGGCCCTCGGCTCCTCCCGGATCGCGCTCATCATGATCATCGGGATCGTCTTCACGCCGCTGATCGCGCGCACTGTTCGTGCCGCTGTGCTCGTGGAGCGCGATCTGGATTACGTGGCCGCCGCGCGACTGCGCGGCGAGCGTTCCTCCTACATCATGTTCGCCGAGATCCTGCCCAACATCATGGCCCCGATCGCGGTCGAGTTCACGGTCCGTCTCGGCTATGCGGTGTTCACCATCGTGACCCTGTCCTTCCTCGGGTTCGGGATCCAGCCTCCGACGCCGAACTGGGGCTATGACATCGCGGCCAACGTCAGCGGCGTGACCGCGGGGTACTGGTGGGAGGTTCTCTTCGACGCGGTCGCGATTGCGACACTTGTCGTCGGAGTCAACATGCTCGCCAACTCGATCGAAGCCGCCCTGGACGCCTCATGAGCCCCGTCGCCCAACCCGCTCCCGGAGCAGGCACGTCCGAGACCGCCGATGCGC
This sequence comes from Solirubrobacteraceae bacterium, assembly GCA_036497165.1. Classification (GTDB taxonomy): domain Bacteria; phylum Actinomycetota; class Thermoleophilia; order Solirubrobacterales; family Solirubrobacteraceae; genus Palsa-465. Next base: position 4,599 of record DASXJW010000063.1, on the reverse strand, counting down.
TCCGCCTCTCCCACGTGGACGTCAGCTACCGCGTCCGGCGCAAGGACCAGCGGGTGGTCCGCGATGTCAGCTTCCACGTCGCGAAGGGCGAATCGTTCGGCCTGGTGGGCGAATCGGGCTGCGGCAAGTCGACCATCGCCCTGGCCGTGGTGCGCTACCTGGCGCGCAACGGGCGAGTCAGCGAGGGCACCATCGAGATCGACGGCACCGATGTGCTCGACCTCAACTCAGAGCAGCTGCGCGAGCTGCGCGCCCGCAAGGTCTCGATGGTCTACCAGGAGCCCGGCCGCGCCCTGAACCCCTCGATCCTCGTGGGACGCCAGGTCGCTGAGGTCTATGAGATCGCCGGTCTGCGTCGCAAGGAGGCGCTGGCCAAGGCCCAGGACATCCTCACCAAGGTCCGCATCTCCGATCCCAAGGGCGTCATGGGGCGCTACCCGCACCAGCTGTCGGGCGGCATGCTCCAGCGGGTCGTCATCGCCATGGCGCTCGCCACGGAGCCGGCGCTGCTCATCCTCGACGAACCCACGACCGCCCTGGATGCCACCGTGGAGGCAGAGGTGCTCGACCTGATCCGCGGGCTGCGCCAGGACTTCGATACCTCGCTGCTGTTCATCAGCCACAACCTCGCGGTCATCGCCCAGATGTGCGACCGCGTCGGCGTACTCTACGCCGGCGAATTGGTCGAGGAGGGTCCGGCCACCGAGGTCTTCAAGAGCCCGCGCCACCCCTATACCGTGGGGCTACTGCGGTCGATCCCGCGGCGCGAGACCGGCGCCGACACGGCCACCGGCGGCACCCGTGCGCCGCTGGCGACGATCCCGGGGTCGCTGCCGGCGCCCGGCTCGGTGATCGAGGGCTGCATCTTCGCCGACCGCTGTGGCCTGGCCGAGGACCGCTGTCGCACCGATGCTCCGCCGATGTACGAGATCGGCGGCGGGCGCGGATCCCGGTGCCATTTCCACGAGCGCGCCCAGACGGTGCCGACGGGCGCCACCGCCGAGGAGCCGCCCGACAAGGGCAACGCCCGTGACCGCTCCGCCGACCCACTCGTCCGCGTGCGCAACGCCAGCAAGACCTTCCACTTCGGGGGCCAGACCGTCCGGGGGCTGTACGGCGTCGATCTCGACATCGCCGCCGGGGAAACGTTGGGCCTGGTGGGCGAATCCGGTAGCGGCAAGACGACGCTCGCGCGGGTGATCATCGGCCTCACGGCCCCCGACGAGGGCTCGGACATCCAGCTCGACGGTCATCCGGTCGCGCCCCTGGCCCCGCGTCGTTCCTCGGCCGACCAGAAGACGCTGCAGATCGTCTTCCAGAACCCCGACTCGGCCCTCAACCGCCGCCACTCGGTCCGGCGGCTCATCTCGCGCTCGCTGGCCAAGCTCGGTGGCTACAGCGGCGACCGCCTGAACGAGCGCCTGCGGACTCTGGTCGAATCGGTGCGGCTCCCCGAGCGCTACCTGCCCATGCGCCCGTCACAGCTGTCGGGCGGCCTCAAGCAGCGCGTCGCCATCGCCCGGGCCTTCGCCGGCGATCCGCGCATCGTCATCTGCGACGAGCCGACCTCGGCGCTCGACGTCTCCGTCCAGGCCGCCATCCTCAACCTCCTCACCGACCTCCAGCGTCGCGAGGACGTCGCCTATCTGTTCATCAGCCACGATCTGGGCGTCGTCCGCTATCTGGCCGACCGCATCGTCGTGCTCTACCTCGGCCGGGTCATGGAGGTCGGTCCCGCCGGCCAGGTGTTCGGCGGCCCCCAGCACCCCTACACCGAGGCCCTCCTCAGCGCCGTCCCCACGCTCGATGACGTCGACCGTCTGCGCATCCGCCTGGAGGGCGAGATCCCCAGCGCCGCCGATCCGCCGCACGGCTGCCCGTTCCACACCCGCTGCCCGCGCAAGATCGGCGCGATCTGCGAGACGACCGAGCCCGAGCTGCGCGAGGAGGAGCCGGGACACGGGATCCGCTGTCACATCCCGCTCGAGGAACTGCGTCGCCTGCAGGCGACGAACGGCTCAGCGCAGACCGCTTCCGCCGCGCAGGCCGATGCTCCCCAGTAGGGGGACGCGCTCCGCGGCGCCGGCGACCAGGAAGCCGGCCACCGCCAGCGAGGGAATGATCACCGCCAGGTAGGCGACTTCGTCACCGGCGGCCTGCTGCACCGCCCCGGCGAGCAGTGGCATGAGCACGGTGGCGGCCGCCCACGCGCCGTTGAGCATGCCGAACACGATGCCGTCGCTTCCGCCTTCCGACCGCTGCCCGGAGGCCAGGGAGTAGGCGATCGTGCTGATGACCGCCCGGGGCGCCGCGGTGAGCATCAGGGCCAGCACCAGCGTCACCGCGCCGCCGTCGGCCAGCGCCGGCAGCAGCGACAGCGCCAGGGCCGCCGTGGTCAGCGCGTTGAACTTCAGCGTCTGGGCGCGGTCGCGCATCCGGACGATGAGCGCGCTCACCGCGATGTAGCAGATGGCGGAGGCCGAGAAGGCGAGCCCGATGCGCCCCGTGGACATGCCGAGCTGGTGCAGGCCGCCGCTGATCAGCAGCTGGGACGCGCTGCTCACCGCACCGGATACGACCAGCGCGCCGGCGGCGGCCGCCACGCGGGGACGGCGGATGAGCGCCAGGAGCACTCGCGGGGTCACTGGCGCGGGGCCGTCGCTGACGGGCCTCTGGAAGTAGGCGACCTCCAGCGGCAGGTCGGCCGGCTCGACCGCCGGCGGCGGAGTCGCACGCCGAGCGGCCGTGGTGCCGAGCGCCAGCGGCACGACGACGAGGGCCGCGCCGGAGGCGATGGCCGCGAACGGCGCGCCGATGCCGACGTGCTGGGCCAGGACTCCACCGATCGCCGGGCCGAGCATGATGCCGACCGACGAGCAGGTGACAGCGGGCCCGAGGCCGGAGCCGCCACGAGCCTCGTCCAGATCGGCCAGCCACGCCATGCCGCTGGTCCACACCACCCCGAAGGCCACGCCAAAGGCGATGCGACCGGCGAGCAGCGCGGCCAGCGACGGCGTCGCCTGGGCCACGCAGGACAAGCACAGCAGCGCGCCTGCGACCAGGGTCACGCGCCGGGCGCCGACGCGGTCGGCGGCGATCCCCGACGGCACCGAGACCGCGAGCGTGGCCAGGCCAGGCAGGGCCAGGAGCAGCGCCGTCTGCGACGCCGAGAGCCCGAAGTGGCTCGACAGGCGAGGCAGCATCGGGACGATCGCCGCCTGGGCGATCCCCGCGATGAGAAACAGGCCGTAGACGAGCCCCAGGGCGATGCCGGTCGGCATGCGGCGTCGATGAAGTCGCTGGAAAAACATGTACAGGAGATAGTACGATTCAGACGTTCGGTTACAGATGACTATTTTTGCTTGTTATGACCGATCTTATTGATCACAGCTCTATCGATCTCAAGGCACTGCGCGCGCTGGTCGCGGTCGCTGACCACCGGTCGTTCCGCGCGGCGGCCAAGTCCCTGGGCTACACCCAGTCAGCCATCTCTCATCAGGTCGGCACGCTCGAGCGCGCCCTCCAGACCCCCCTGTTCACGCGGCCCGGCGGACGGGGCGCCGTCGCCCTCACCGCCGCGGGTGACGTGGCCTACATCCGGGCGCGTCGCGTGCTGGGCGAGGTGGAGACGATGGGCGCCGACGTCGCCGCCCTCTGCCGCGGCGAGCGCCAGACCCTGCGCATCGGCGTCTTTCAGACGGCCACCACCGAGCTGCTCCCGAACGCGCTGCGTGCCCTGCGCGAGCAGCGGCCCGACGTCGAGGTGATCCTCACCGAGGTCCAGGACAACGCCAGGACGTTCGATCGGCTCGCCGCCGGCACCCTGGACCTCGCCTTCCTGGTCAACCCCGCCCCCGACGAACGGATCACCTCCATCCCGCTCCTGGACGACCCGTGGGTCATCCTCACGCGGCGCGACAGCGAGCTCGCCGCGGCCGAGACGCCCACCTTCGACCTGCTCGACGGCGTCGATGTGGTCGCCTGGAACCGGAAGTGGCGAAGTCAGCAGGACCTCGAGCGGGCCTGGCGCCAGCGCGGGATCAGCCCACGTGTCGTCTTCCGGACGGATGACAACCTCGCGCTTCAGCGTCTCGTCGCCGCCGGCTACGGCCATGCCTGCCTGGACCGCCTCGGCGCCGGTGGCGCGGTCGAGCCGTCGCTGACCTGGCTCGAGCCCAAGGAGACGCTCGTCCCCCGCACGATCGCGCTCAGTCATGCACGCCGGCGTGACGCGAGCTCCGCGGCGGTGATCCTCATGGACGCTGTGCGAGCCCAGTTTGGGGTGTGAGGCGAGATGCGCTTGACAGCGGATGGCGGGTGTGCGACAACGCCGCGCGTGCGATGGGACCCGCCATGACTCACGAGGTCTTGGTTGCCGCGCCGCCCCTCACCGCGCTCCGGATGCGCGCCTCGGTCCTGCGCGAGCCCGGGCGCCCGCCTGCGGTGGAGATCGTGTGGCTGGACCCGCCGGGACCCGGCGAGGTCCGCGTCCGCGTCGCCGCGGCGGGGGTCTGCCACTCCGACGTGCATCTTGCCGACGGGCAGCTGGGTGACGGGCGCTGGCCGATGGTGCTCGGCCACGAGGGCGCCGGAGTGGTC
>DASXJW010000062.1:0-36743 GCA_036497165.1 Solirubrobacteraceae bacterium | reverse complement strand
GTTTTTGGACCGGGGCCAGCTGACGCTGACCCATGTCCTGCTCACCCACCATCACCACGACCACGTGGCCGAGCTCGGCGCGGTCAAGGAGCGCTTCGGAGACGTGCCGGTGCTCATCCATCCGCTCGAGCGCGAGCAGGTTTCCGGGGCCACCGCGACGATGGAGGCCGGGCAGACGATCGAGACCGGCGCGCTGCGCATCGAGCCGATGCTCTGCGGGAGGACCCACTAGCCTTTCGGGACATGAGCCTGATCCACACCTGCTACCGGATCACGGACATCGACCGCTCCGTCGCCTTCTACGAGGCTCTCGGCTTTCAGGAGGTGCGGCGGGCGCCGATTCGCGACGAGGCGACCAACGTCTTCATGAACCAGCCCGAGGACGGCCAGGACCCGCGTCTGGAGCTCACCTTCAACCACGGGCACACCGAGCCGTACGAGATCGGCACCGGCTACGGCCACATCGCCATCACGGCCGACGACCTGGACCAGACCCTGGCCCGGCTGGCCGAGCAGGGCATCCAGCCCGAGAAGCCCCCGTACACCGTGCGTGAGGGCGGCAACCGCCTGTGCTTCGTCCGCGATCCGGACGGCTACCGGATCGAGATCATCGAGCGAGGCTGACGATGGTCGACAACGCCACCATGGGCAAGCTGCTGGAGCGCTTCGCGCAGGGCGTCGCGGCCCACGATCGGGAGAACCCCGATCACAACAGCTGGGGCATCGGCATGGCCCGGTTCGACATCGAGCGGCTCGGCTTTGAGGAGGGCGAGGAGATCCTCCCCGGCATCGTGCTCCAGGCCGATGGCGGCGGGACGGGGAACTTCCGGGTCCTGTGCGACGGTCAGCACGACGGCGCCGGCGAGATGGAGGAGGAAGAGGTCGTGGACGCGGTCGCCTCCGAGGAGATCGCCGAGCCGGTCTACGCCGACGGCCCCGCCCAGCCGATCAAGCCGCCGTTCTAGCGGTCCTCGGTCCGGCCGTACTCACGGCGACGACCAGTGGTCGCGCGCACCGCGACGCGCTCGCCCAGCCACTGCACCGTCGGGCACCGCAGCCCGTGGCGCTGTCCGGCCCGCAGCACCGCGCCGGCGATGGCATCGAGCTCGGTGGCGCGACCGGCGGCGATGTCGCGTTGCATCGAGGAGCCCAGCTCGGCGTGGGCGGCGTCGAGCTCCGCCATGGTGTCCTGCGCCTGCAGCGACGCGCCGTCGGCATTGGCGACCGCGACCGTCTCTGTGACGGCGCCCTGCAGCGCCGACCGCCACCGTGGGTCGCTGCGCACGAAGCCCAGCGGCCGGTCCGAGGCGCTGGTGGTCAGCGCCAGCGGGCACAGGCGGGCCAGCTTGGACCACATCACCTGGGCCTCGCTGCCGCCGGTCCGGGCGTCGAGTCCCGCCTCGCGCAGCAGCTCGGCGAGCGCCTGCACCTCCGGGCGGGCGCCGGCCATGTCCACGCGCGCCGCCGGGCTCGTCTGCACGATCACCCCCGCCGAGGGACGGTCTGACTCGATCCGGATGACGGCGGCCACCACCCGGTCGGCGCCGAAGCGCTCGCGCAGCAGCGCGAGGTGGTCCAGGCCGTTGAGCAGCGGCACGACCAGCCCCGGCACGGCGCGGATCCGCTGCGTCGCATCGGCCAGGCCGGTGGTCTTGGTGGCGACCACGACAACGTCGACGGTGTCGTCCAGTTCGGTCAGCACTGCCGGCCGGACGCTGAAGTCCGCCTCCAGCGCGCGGCTGGACACGGTCAAGCCTGAGTCGTGCAACGTCGCCGCGGTCTCCGGCCGCGCCACCACGCGCACGTCCGCGTCGGCCCGCGCCAGTGCGGCCGCGACGAACCCACCGACCCCGCCGGCGCCCAGGACCGCGACCGACGTCATCGGCGGTCGGCGCCCCGGTCCTCGCGCGCCTGGCGCTGGGCCTCGCGGATGTGGCGCTGGGCTTCGCGCTGAGCCTCGCGGAAGTGCTGCTGTAGCTCGTCGCGCATCGAGGCCTTCCAGGCGTCGCCGCCCTCGCGGCGCACCTCGGCCCACGCGATCCGAGCCTGGCGCAGCGCCCGGAGCACCTGGTCGCGCGCCTCCTCCGCGGCCCGCGCGGCCTCCGTTGCCTGCCGCTTGGCCCGCTGGCTGCGCGGGAGGCTGAACGACCACAGTCCCGTCTCCAGGAGCCGCGCGGCGCGCTCGAGGTCGTCGTCGACGGCGTCGCGCAGGGCGTTGCCGCGCAGGCCCTCCCGGATACGGCGCACGCGTGACTCCGTCGCCACCTCGACCAGCCCGACCAGCGCCCGCGCTGCCGCCATCGGCTCGGGATCGCGGGGGTCGACACCTGCCTGGGCCGCCAGCTCATCGCGCGCCACGTTGGTCAGCCGGTCCTGCATCTCCAGCCACGCCGCCCGCAGGGCCGGCGTGCTGTCGATCATCCCCAAGAACAGCGGCATGAACTCGACGAGCTCGTCGGGGGCCTGATCGAAGCGCTCCATGTCCTCCTTGATCGCCCGGACCACGGCGGCCGTCAGCGACTCCGCGGGACGCCGCTCGCGCAGCGCACGCGCCATCCGCTCCACCGCCTCGTCGGCGGTGTCGAGCACCAGCGACTCCTTGGTGGGAAAGTAGTTGTAGACCGTCTTCTCCGACACGCCGACGCGGTCGGCGACCTCCGAGACCTTGACGTTGTCAAAGCCGCGGGTGGCGAACATCGTCGTCGCGGCGTCGGAGATGAGCTGACGCGTGAGGCGGCGCTTGCGCTCGCGCAGCCCCTCGTCAGGGTTGCCGTCGCGGTGCCAGGTCTCCTGCGCCCGCCGGGCAGTCCGCATGACCTGGGCGATCTTCTCGCCCATCTCGTCGGAGATGAGCCGGTCCAGCAGTTCCTCGCCGGCGGTGTCGCCAAGGCCGTCGTCGTCGCGGTCGTGCGCCGCGTGCTCGCTGTCCATGTCCTTCGATCTTCAGGCGGCGGTGATCCGTCGCCGTGAGGTTACCAAAATTTCACTTGCAGAATACTTACAGCTTCTGTACTTTTACGGCCCATGACAGAAAATGCCATCTACACCGACGGTCTGACCAAGCGCTTCGGCGACTTCACCGCCGTCGAGGACCTCTCCCTCGAGGTGCAGGACGGCACCGTCGTGTCGCTGCTGGGCCCCAACGGCGCCGGCAAGACGACGACGGTCCGCATGCTGGCCACGCTGTTGCGACCCGATGGCGGGAGCGCGCACGTCGGCGGATACGACGTGGTGGCCGACGCCGCGCGGGTGCGGGAGCTCGTCTCCCTGACTGGGCAGTTCGCCGCGCTGGACAAGAACCTCACCGCGCGGGAGAACCTGATCCTGATGGCGCGCTTGCGCGGCCGCGGGCTCCGCGCCGCCCGCGCTCTGGCCGACGAGCTCATCGAACGCTTCGATGTCGGCGTCTTCCGCGACCGCCTGGTCAAGAACCTCTCGGGTGGCGAGAAGCGCCGGGTCGACCTCGCCGCCGGGCTCATCGACAGGCCGCACGTGCTCGTCCTCGACGAGCCCACAACGGGCCTGGACCCGCGCAGCCGCCAGGTGGTGTGGTCCACGATTCGCGAGCTGGTCGCAGACGGGGTCACGCTGCTGCTGACGACCCAGTACCTCGAGGAGGCCGACGCGGTGGCCGACCGGGTCGTGCTCATCGATCGTGGGGCCGAGGTGGCCTCCGGCACGCCGGCTCAGCTCAAGGCCCAGGTGGGCGAGCAGCGCGTCGACGTCATCGCGGCCGACTCGGCGGCCTTCACCCAGTTGGGCGACCTGCTGTGGGAGCAGTTCGAGGTGCGCCTGGCGCCCGAGCAGCGCATGATCTCGATCCCGGCTCCCGACGAGGTCGCCGACCTGGCGCGCATCGCGGCCGTGGTCGACGCCTCGCGCATCGGCGTGGACGAGGTGGCGCTGCGGCGCCCGACGCTTGACGACGCATTCCTGGCGCTCACCGGCCACGCCGCCCACGAGTCGTCTCCCGAGGCCGAGGAGGCCGTCCTATGACCGCGACCACCGTTCCCGCTCCGAGGACCGCCGCGTCCGGCGGCGGCCTGAGCTACATCCGCGACACGCTCCTGCTCACCGGGCGCAGCCTGCGGGCCATTCCCCGCGTGCCCGAGCGCCTGCTCGACGTGACGATCCAGCCGATCATCTTCATTCTGCTCTTCCTGTACGTGTTCGGGTCGGCCATCCACGTGCCGGGCCTGAGCTACGAGAACTACATGTTCCCGGGGATCATCGGCCAGTCGTTGGCCTTCGGGGTCATCGGCGCCGGGGTGGCGACGTCCAACGACATGATGGAGGGGGTGATCGATCGCTTCCGCTCGATGCCGATCGGGCGCCTGTCGATCATCTCGGGCCAGGTGATGGGGCAGTTCTGCGAGCAGGTGCTCGGCATGGTCATCGTCGTCGCCTTCGGGCTGGCCCTGGGCTGGAGCCCGCAGCTCACCGTCGGGCGTGGCGTGGAGCTGTTCGGGCTGATGGTCCTGGGCATGTTCGCCTTCACGTGGGCCGGCGTGCTCTTCGGCATGCTCGTCCGCTCCCCCGACGCGATGCAGGGCGTCGGCTTCATCGTGATCCTGCCGCTCACGTTCCTGGCCGGCACGTTCGTCCCCATCGCCGGGATGGACGCCATCCCGCGCGCGATCGCCGAATGGGACCCGATTTCGGCCCTGGTGGCCACCGTGCGCGACCTCACCACGCCGGGTCTGCACATGGGCGGCTCCTGGCAGCTGGATCACCCCGAGCTGGCGATGGTGCTCTGGTGCGCGCTCCTCATCGCCATCTGCATGCCGCTCGCCCTGCGGCGGTTTGACCGTACGCTTGCGGCATGACCTACTCGATCGTCGCCCGCGGTGGGCGGGACGGGTTCGAAGAGCTGGGGGTGGCGGTCCAGTCGCACTGGTTCGGCGTTGGATCGATCGTTCCGTGGGCCCGCGCGGGCGTCGGCGCCGTGGCCACCCAGGCCAACGTCGAGGTCGCCTACGGCCCGCGCGCGCTCGACCTGCTCGAGCAGGGCATCTCGGCGCCCGAGGCGCTGCAGCGCCTGCTCGCCGAGGATCCGCTCGCCGCGTCGCGCCAGGTGGCGATCGTCGACCGGCACGGCCGTGTGGCGGCCCACACCGGCACCGACTGCATGGCCTTCGCCGGCGACGCCCAGGCCGAGGGGGTCTCCTGCCAGGCCAACATCATGGCCAGTGACGAGGTGTGGCCCGCGATGCTCGATGCCTACACGGCCGGACAGGGCAGCTTCGCCACCCGCCTGCTCACCGCACTCAACGTCGGGGAGTCGGTCGGCGGCGACCTGCGCGGACGCCAGTCGGCAGCGATCCTGGTCGTCCCCGCGGCCGGCGATCCCTGGGACACGGTGACGTCGCTGCGCGTCGAGGACCACCCCGATCCGCTGGTCGAGCTGGGCCGCCTGGCCAAGCTCGAGGAGGCCTACCGGGTCGCGGGCCTGGGCGACGAGCGGCTGGCCGAGGGTCGCCACGAGGAGGCCGCGGCCCTGTTCGCGCGCGCCTGCGAGCTGGCTCCCGAGTCCGACGAACTGCGCTTCTGGGCCGGTCTCGGTGCCGCCCAGGTGGGCGACATGGACACGGCGCTGGCCCAGGTCCGGTCGGCGATCGCGGTCCACGGCGGTTGGTTGGAGCTGCTGCGGCGCCTCCCGGCCGACCTGGCTCCGTCGGCGCCCGGCGTCCTGGCGGCGCTCGACTCCTAACGCGCGTTAGGAGTCGATCAGCACCCCGGGGTTGAGGATCCCGGAGGGGTCGAGTGCCGTCTTGGCGGCGCGCAGCGCGGCGGCGAACGGCTCCGGACGCTGGCGGTCATACCAGGGCCGGTGATCACGCCCGACCGCGTGGTGATGGGTGATGGTGCCGCCGGCCTCGAGGATTGCGTCGGCGGCGGCGCGCTTGACCTCGTCCCACTGCTCGAGCTCCTGGCCGCGGCGCGCGGGCCCGAGCACCGTGTAGTACGGCGCCGGGCCGTCGGGATAGACGTGGGTGAAGCGACAGGTGACCGAGCCCGCGCCACAGACCTCGTGCAGCGCCGCCGCGGTGCGCGCGAGCACCGACTCGTGCAGGTGGGCGAAGCGGTCCCACGTGACCGCGGTCTCGAACGTCTCCGACAGCACGCCCATGGCCACGAAGGTGTCGCGCAGGTGGGGCGCGCGCAGGAACGCCTCGCGCCAGCTCCCGACCGCGCCACCGACACCGCCCCCGTCGGCGTCGCCGCGGGGCTCGTCCCAGCTCCCCCCGTGGTCGGCACAGCACTCCAGTGCTTCGGCCAGCCGCGACTGCACCGCGACGGCCGCTGACTCGAAGCCCAGCACGAGGAGCGCGTGATGTCCGTCGCCCGCTCCCGTCAGCCTGGCCTCCGCGGGGTCGATCAGGCGGCAGTTGGAGGGGTACAGGCCCGACTGGGACAGTGCGCGCACGGCGCCGGCGCCCGCCTCGAAGCTGGTGAAGCGCACGGCGGCCGAGGCGCGAAAGCGCGGGCGGGGGCGCACCCGCACCCACGCCTCGGTGATGACGCCAAGGATGCCCTCCGAGCCGATCAGCATCCGGTCGGGAGACACCCCCGCTCCGGATCCGGGTAGCCGCCGCGACTCCCACACGCCGGCCGGCGTCACCGCTCGCACCGATTGGACGAGGTCGTCGATGTGCGTGTAGACGGTGGCGAAGTGGCCCCCGGCGCGGGTGGCGATCATCCCGCCGAGCGTGGCGAACTGAAAGGACTGGGGGAAGTGGCGCAGCGTGAGCTCGTGCTCTCGGAGCTGCTCCTCCAGCACCGGCCCCGACGCTCCTGCCTGGATCCGCGCCGATAGCGACGCCCGATCGACCTCGAGCACGCGGTCCAGCCCGCGCAGGTCCACGGTCACCACCCCGTCGAAGCGACCGGTGGGCAGCGCCGGCTCCACGCCGGCGACCACGCTCGTCCCGCCCCCGAAGGGGATGACCGCGGCGTTGGCGGCGGCCGCCCACTCCAGCACTGCCGCCACGCCCGCCTCGTCGGCCGGGTGGGCGACCACGTCGGGCGGGTGGTCAAAGCGCCCCCGGAAGGCGCGGACGACATCGCGATAGGAGCTGCCGTAGGCGTGAAAGGCGCGCTCGTAGGCGTCGGTGCGGCAGATGGAGCGCAGCCCGGGCGGCACGGCGAGCCGGGACGGCGGCAGGCTGACCGCAGAGAGGGGCTGCGGCTGCTCGGGCTCGGCTGACCCGAACCCCAGATGCCCGGCCAGGAAGGCCGCGGCGGCGCGGACCTCCTCGGGCCCCGGTTGCTCGTGCTCGTAGCCCCAGCCCCAGTGCTTGCGTCGGCCCTCGGCCATTGCGCCAGACTATCCGCGGCCTCCGAACCTGGCCCGGACCGGGTACGTCTTCCCCGGACTCCGGGCGGGTACGGTGTCCCCATGAGCCTTGCGCCCGGCATCCTCGCGCGCGGTCCGTGGCAGCCGTCCGACGTCGAGGTCAGCTGGTCAGACGAGCCCTACGCGCCGTCGCCGGAGGTCGTCGACGAGGCCGACCGCGTTCTGGCCGGCCTCCGCGACCGCGGGTCTCCGGCCCACGACGGGCTCGCCGCGCGGCTGACGGGATATGAGGTCGACGACGGCAGGCTGCGCCTCGAGTGCGAGCCGGTGCGCTGGGCCTTGCGCCTGCTCGAGGGCGGAGCGGCGCAGAGCCTGTCGGCGTGGTGTGTCGTGCGCTCGGCGGACGGGCGCTGGCTGGCGGGCCGCCGCGCCGCATGGCTGGCGACGTGGGCCGAGCGCTGGGCGCTGGGTGCGGCCGGCTCCGTCGAGGTCGGCGAGAACCCCGCCGACACGCTCTTCCGCGAGCTGCAGGAGGAGTGGTCGGTCGCGCCGGAGCGGCTGAGCGTCGAGGCGCTGGTCGCGACGGGCGGGGGGCTGGTGTCGCTGGTCGGCCTGGCCTGGCTGCCCGTTGGGGTGCAGGTCACGCCCGACGCGGAGCATGACGAGTTCGCCTGGTGGCCCGCGGAGATCGGCGAGTGGCCCGAGCAGGCCGACGCGCCCCTGCGCCGGCTCGGTGAGCTGCTCTCCGCCTCCGGCTGATGCGCGTCGTCACCTTCCGCCGGCTCGAGCTGGCGTCGTTCGCCCACTCGGTGATCTACCTGGCTCTCCTCATCTGCGCCTTCGCCCTCGGGGGGCCCCAGCCGGAGACCTTCATCTTCGGTCTCGCCCATGGCGTCCTGTGGATCGGGATGTCGCTGCTGTGCATCGATGCCGCCCGGCGCCGGGTGATCCCGTTCTGGCTGGCGGTGACCGTGGCCGTCATCGGTGGTCTGGGGCCGTTTGCGGGCTCGGCCGGGTTCGTCCTTGCAGACCACCGTCGATCGCGGGCGACGCAGTACAGTGAGTAGCTGTCTGATGGCGGTCGACACCAGCACTGTTCAAGTCATCATGCCGGCGATGGGCGACTCCGTCGCCGAGGGCACCGTGCTCGAATGGCACAAGCAGGAGGGCGACACCGTCGCCGCCGACGAGACCATCGTCGAGATCTCCACCGACAAGGTGGACGCCGAGGTCCCGGCTCCCGTCGCGGGCACGGTCACCAAACTGCACGCGGCCGAGGGCGACACCGTCGCCGTCGGGGCCCTGCTGGCCGAGATCGCCACCAACGGCGCCGGCGCCCAGGCTGTGGCGCCCAACGGGTCTACCGCCGCCGAGACCTCCACGCCGGTCTCCGGCGAGTCGCCGCCGACCACCGCCGCCGAGGCCGTGGCCGGGGCCTCCACCGAGGCCGAGGGCGTTGCCTCCGCCGAGCAGGCGTCGGGCAAGACGGTCGACATCGTGACGCCCACGGGGGGCGAATCGGTCACCGAGGGCACCATCCTCGAGTGGTCGGTCAAGGTCGGCGACGCGGTCAAGGACGGCGACACCGTCGTGGAGATCTCCACCGACAAGGTCGATATGGAGCTGCCCGCGCCCACCGCCGGCACGATCACCGAGATCCTGGCGCAGGACGGCGAGACCGTCACCGTCGGCCAGGTGATCGGCCGTATCGCGGTCGGCGCCGGTGCGTCGGGCTCGTCCGGTAACGGCGGCGCGCATGCTCCGGCCGCGGGCGCCCCCGCGACCGCGGGCACGCCCATGCCGGCCCCTGCCGCCGGCGCCACCGCCGGGACCGCCTCCAGCGCCCCCACCGCCGGCAACGGCGCAGCCACCAACGCCTCACCGGTAGCCCGCCGCGTCGCGGCCGCCGAGGGGGTGGACCTCTCGTCGGTGCAAGGTAGCGCCCGCGGTGGCCGGATCACCAAGGCCGACGTGCTCGCGCACGGCCCCAACGGGACCTCGGCGCCGCCGGCGCCAAGCGCCGCTCCTGCGCCCGGTGCGCAGCTGATCAAGGGTGGCGGCGCCGCTCTGGCCCGCTACATGGACCAGAGCCGGTCGATCCCCACGGCGACGTCGTTCCGCACGATGACCGTCACCACGCTGGACGAGCGCCGCAAGCAGCTCAAGGACGGCGGCCAGCGCGTGTCCTTCACCCACCTCATCGCCCACGCCATCGCCCGCGTGGCCACCGAGGACATGCCGGTCATGGCCCATCACTTCGAGGAGGTCGACGGCAAGCCCTACCGCCACGACGATGGCGCCGTCAACCTGGGCCTGGCCGTCGACGTCGAGAAGAAGGACGGCACGCGCACCCTGATGGTCCCCGTCATTCGTGACGCCGGGCGGCTGAGCTTCAGGCAGTTCCTGGATGCCTACAACGCGCTGGTCGACAAGGCGCGTACCAACACGCTGACCGCAGACGACCTCACCGGCGGCAACGTCACCCTGACCAATCCCGGCGGCATCGGCACCATCGCCTCGGTGCCCCGCCTCATGGTCGGTCAGGGCACGATCGTGGCCACCGGCTCGATCGCCTACCCGGTGGGACTCGAGCGCGTGGGGCCGATGATCGGGGCCGAGAAGGTCATGACCATGACCTCCACCTACGACCACCGCATCATCCAGGGCGCCGAGTCCGGCCGGTTCCTCCAGCGCCTGGAGGCCCTCCTCCAGGGCGACGACGCCTTCTACGACAGGGTCTTCGCCGACCTGGGCGTGGAACTGCCCGAGCTTCCGCCGCCGCCTGCGCCGGCCGCGGCCGCGGCGGTCACGCAGGCCTCGGCGCCGCCGGCGGCCCAGACCAGCCCGGCCCACGACGAGGAGCTCATGCAGGCCGTGCAGGCCGCCACCTCGCTGCTCAAGGCCCACCGCACCCACGGCCACCTCGCCGCCAAGCTCGACCCCCTCGGGCGCGAGTCCGAGGGCGATCCGGCGCTCGACCCCGGCCCACTCGGGCTCACGCCCGAGATCATGGGCCAGATCCCGGCGCACATCCTGCGCATGTACGTCCCGGGCGCGACCCTGGCCGACGCCCTGCCGCACCTGCGCGAGACCTACTGCGGGACGATCGCCTACGAGATCGAGCACATCGCCTCGCACCGCCAGCGCCTGTGGCTGCGCGAGGCCATCGAGTCCGGGCAGTTCCGCCGCGCCCTCACCAACGACGAGCAGAAGGCCCTGCTCAAGCGGCTCACCGAGGTCGACGCCTTCGAGCGCTTCATGCACAAGGCCTACCTGGGCCAGAAGCAGTTCTCGGTCGAGGGTCTGGACATGACCGTGCCGATGCTCGACGAGCTCATCCAACTGTCGGCGACGCGCGGCGCCCGCGAGGTCGTGATCGGCACGGCCCACCGCGGCCGCCTCAACGTGCTCGCCCACAACCTGGGCCGTCCCTATGACTCGATCTTCGCCGAGTTCGAGGGCTCCTCGACGCTGGAGCCGATCACCACACTGCCCCAGGGCGGCACCGGCGACGTCAAGTACCACCACGGCGCCCAGGGCTCCTACCTGCTGTCGGGCGGGGAGTCGATCATCGTCCGGCTGGAGTCAAACCCGTCGCACCTGGAGTTCGTGGCCCCCGTCGCCGCCGGCGCCACCCGCGCCGCCCAGACCACGCGCCAGGGCCCCCACGCCCACCAGGACACCAACGCCGCCATCCCGGTCATCCTGCACGGCGATGCCGCCTTCCCCGGCCAGGGCGTGGTCGCCGAGACGCTCAACCTCCAGGCGCTCGACGGCTACACCGTCGGCGGCACGATCCACCTCATCCAGAACAACCAGGTCGGCTTCACCACCGACCCCGACGACGCCCGCTCGACCACCTATGCATCGGACCTGGCCAAGGGTTTTGACGTTCCCATCATCCACGTCAACGCCGACGACGTGGCCGCGTGCGTCAGCGCGGTCCGGCTCGCCTTCGCCTTCCGCCAGGAGTTCGGGCACGACGTCCTGATCGACCTCATCGGCTACCGGCGCTTCGGGCACAACGAGGCCGACGAGCCGGCCTACACCCAGCCCGAGATGTACCAGGTGATCAAGAAGCATCCTTCGGTGCGCGAGCTCTTCGCCCGCCAGCTCGTGGACCAGGGCGTGGTCTCCGAGCAGGAGGCCTCGGAGATGACCGACGAGGTCTGGTCGGTGCTCTCGGATTCCCACCAGCAGCTCAAGGAGCGCATCGCCGCCGCCAAGGACGTCGAGCACGCCACGGGCGAGTACCAGCTGGACCGCACCCCGTCCCCCGAGGTCAAGACCGCCGTCGCCGAGGATCGTCTGAAGGTGCTCAACGAGGAGCTGCTCGCGGTCCCCGACGGCTTCACCGTCCACCCCAAGCTCGTCAAGCAGCTCGAGCAGCGCCGCGAGGCCGTGATCGGCGGCGAGGGGATCGTGTGGGCGCACGCCGAGGCGCTGGCCTTCGCCAGCCTGCTCACCGAGGGCATCCCGATCCGCCTCACCGGCCAGGACACCGAGCGCGGCACCTTCAGCCAGCGCCACCTCGTCCTGCACGATCCCAAGACCGGCCAGGAGCACTGCGCCATGCAGCACCTGCCCGGGGCGCTGTCGCCGATGGAGCTGCACAACAGCCCGCTGTCGGAGATGGCCTGCGTCGGCTTCGAGTACGGCTATTCCCAGGAGGGCCCCGAGACTCTCGTCCTGTGGGAGGCCCAGTTCGGCGACTTCGTCAACGGCGCCCAGGTCATCATCGACCAGTTCATCGCCTCCGGCCTGGCCAAGTGGGGCCAGACCTCGCGGTTGACCCTCCTGCTTCCCCACGCCTACGAGGGCTCGGGCCCCGAGCACTCCTCGGCCCGGCTGGAGCGCTTCCTCCAGCTCGCCGCCGAGGGCAACATCCGCGTGGCCAACCTGACCACCCCCGCGCAGTACTTCCACCTCCTGCGCCGCCAGGCCCGCATCGCCAAGCAGCGCCCGCTGGTGATCATGACCCCCAAGAGCCTGCTGCGCCTGCCCCAGGCCGCCAGCCGCCTCCACGATTTCGTCGAGGGTCGCTTCCAGCCGGTGCTGGGCGATGCGCACGCCGACAAGGACGAGGTCACCCGCCTCGTCCTCTGCACCGGCAAGATCTACTACGACCTCCTGGCCACCAAGGCGCGTGAGGAGGCCGCCAGTCGGCACGTGGCCATCGGCCGGGTCGAGCTGCTCTATCCCTTCCCGCAGGCCGAGATCCTCGACGTCGTCGCCCAGTACCCCAACCTGCGCGAGGTCGTCTGGGTCCAGGAGGAGCCGCGCAACATGGGCGCCCGGGCCTACATGTCCCCCCGCCTGCTCCAGGTCCTTCCCGAGAACCTCACCTTCGGCTACATCGGCCGGCCCGAGCGCGCCGCCTCCGGCGAGGGCTACCCCATCGCCCACTCCAACGAGCAGCACCGCATCCTCGCCACCGCGCTGGACCTCAAGCAGACCGTCTCGCAGTTCCCGCGCAAGCTGCCCGGCGAGCGATAAGGCGTCATGCTCAGGCGTTGGGGCACAACGCCGGCGCACGTCAACGACTGACAATGAGGGTGAGGCCCGGCGGGCGGTGGCGGCCAGATCTTGATTCCTCACGTCGCACACCCGCCCGTTTCGGACCGTGCGATGTGAGAAGTCAACACAGGTGCCGATCTGGATCACACCACTGACGAATCCGCTGTGTGCGACGTCGAAGTCAAGATTTCGCCCGCGGCTCACGAAGCCGCCCAGGCCCCCACCCTTCATCGCCGCCGTTGACGTTCGCCGGCGTTGTGCCAAAACGCCTGCAATCTCGGCGTCGCGTTCTGCGCCGATCCCACGCATCTGACAATGTCTAGGTAATCCGCTTTCGTAGAGACGGCTCACGTCGCGACAACTCACGGCGCCACTTCGCGCCCACCCTCGGGGTCCACGACATGGCGATCGACCTCGGGACCGCCAACACGCTGGTGTACGTGGG
The DNA here is from genome assembly GCA_036497165.1 of Solirubrobacteraceae bacterium. GTDB lineage: Bacteria > Actinomycetota > Thermoleophilia > Solirubrobacterales > Solirubrobacteraceae > Palsa-465. The sequence continues at coordinate 23,484 of DASXJW010000062.1, read as the reverse complement.
CGGCCGCGGCATCGTCGTGTCCGAGCCGTCGGTGGTGGCCTCCGACGTGGCCACCGGAGAGGTCCACGCCGTCGGCTCCGACGCCGAGCGGATGATCGGGCGCACGCCGGCCACCATCTCGGCCACGCGCCCGCTTCGCCACGGGGTGATCGCGGACTTCGAGGTCACCGAGGAGATGCTGCGCTACTTCATCCGCAAGGTGATCGACCGCCGGACGGCCCACCCCCGGCTCATCGTGTGCGCGCCCTCGGGCGTGACCGAGGTGGAGAAGCGCGCGGTCGAGGAGGCCTCGCTGGCGGCCGGGGCTCGCCGCGTGCACCTCATCGAGGAGCCCATTGCCGCCGCCATCGGCGCCGGCGTGGCCATCGAGGAGCCCGTGGGGCGGATGGTGGTGGACGTCGGCGGAGGCACGAGCGAGATGGCGGTCATCTCCCTGGGCGGCATCGTCGTGTCCCGCTCGGTGCGCGTCGGCGGCTATGAGATGGACGAGGCCATCGCGCACTACATCCGCTCCGTCTACCAGCTGGCCATCGGGTCGCGCACCGCCGAGGCGATCAAGATCGAGCTCGGCTCCGCCGTGCCGCTGCCCGAGGAGCAGGTCACCGAGGTCCGCGGCCGCCACCTTGCCACCGGCCTGCCCACGGCGGTGCAGCTGCGCTCCGAGGAGGTCCGGACCGCGATCGCCGGCCCCCTGCGCGAGATCCTGCGGGGCATCCGGGACACGCTGGAGCAGACGCCGCCCGAGCTGTCCTCCGACATCGCCCGCGACGGCATCCTGCTCGCCGGGGGCGGCACGCTCGTGCGAGGCTTTCCCGAGCTGGTGGCCGTGGAGACCGGGATGCCCGTCTACCGCGCAGACTCCCCGCTGACCTGCGTTGCCGTCGGCTCAGGCCAGGCGCTGGACCATCTTGACCAGCTGAGCGTCGTCGCGCGCCAGCTCGGGCGCTCGCCCACCACGCCGGACTGGCGCACCGCCCAGCCCTAGAACGCGCTGCGCGGCGGCGCTGACCGCGCAGGCCGCCAGCAGCACCAGGAACGGGTCGATGGGCTCGCGGAAGCGCGGGGTCTCGACGTTGACGAAGACGATCGAGACGGCGTAGAGCAGGGGGAATGCCCACAGCCAACGGGGGGCCGCGCGCCGCACGGCGGTGAACCAGCCGAGGATGGCCACGGCGAGCAGGACCCAGAAGCTGATGACGCCGATCTCGGCGGCGCTCGCCGACAGGCCGATCGCGGCATACGAGGCGTGCCAGGCGAATGTCCCCTCGAGCTCGAGCATCCGCAGCGTGTTGTGAACGCCCACGTCCACGGGCGACCAGGGGTGGGCGCGGATGTAGTCCAGCGCGCGGGCTTCGAGCAGGCTGCTCAGCGCAGGCTCCGTGTAGCGCGGCGCCGCCCGGGCCAGCGCCCTGAACTCGGGCATCTTCAGGAACAGGTCCCACTTGTACGGCACCGGCCGCGCGGCGGCCGAGGTCGCGTTGTAGGTGCCCAGCAGCGTGATCCCGGTCTCGTCGGAGACGGGCACGAACGCGTGCAGCTCGACCGCGTTCCGGATCGTCCACGGCGCGATGGCCGCGCACGCGCACGCCACCACGACCAGCGGGCCGCTCAGCGCGCGCAGGCGCGGGCGGGAGCGGCGAGGGCTCTCCCGAGCCCGCGTCTCCATGACCGACCACGCCCCGACTCCCAGTGGCACCAGGAACAGGGCCGCGTTCTCGTGGGCGAGGGTTGCGAGGCCCGCGAGCAGCCCGGTGGCGGCCAGCCACGCCAGCGGATGGTGCGTGCGCCGCGCCCGCAGTGCCGTCCAGATCGACGCCAGCTCGAACACGAGCAGGAGGTTCTCGGCCACCAGGGTCCCGGTCAGCATCACGAACACGGGGTACACCGCCGCGATCGCCAGCGCCGCCAGGGCGACACCGCCCCCGAAGGCCTCGAGCGCCACGAGGCCGATCAATCCGACGCTGACGGTCCCCATCACCGCCTGGGCCACGCGCTCGGGCGCCACGGCGGTCTTGCCGCCCGCCTCATGGCCGTCGATCAGATCGACGACGCCGAGGACGTAGGGGTAGGCGGGTGGGAAGTAGGCCGTCGGGCCACGTGAGCCGCCGGCGCCGGTCCGCGGGCCCGAGCCGGTGTGGTAGTCGCCAAACTGGGCCACGTTGCTGGCCATCCGGTTGTAGGTGCCCGCGTCATTGATCGCCTTGTAGTGGGTGTTCTCCACATAGGCGAGGCGGATGACGAACGCCGCGATGAGGAGCGCACCCACCAGCAGCGTCGCCGCTGTCGAGCGCCGCGTTCGTGTCAGTGGATGCCGACGATGCCGGCGCACACCCAGTTCGACGCCCCGGCGCCGCCATTCCAGATCCGCGTCGCCACGGCGTCCTGCTCGGCCTTGGAGGCGAGGTACGCGGCGGCCCCCGTCCCGCCGAACAGCTTCCAGGTGCTCGGGAGAATCTGGTAGTAGCCCGACGCTCCGGCGCTGTTGGGCGGCAGATTCTGCCCGCCGGACTCACACAGGACGATCGCGTACGGGATCGCCCAGCCGTTGGACGGGCCCAGTGCCGGCCCGCTGCTGCTCGGCCCCGACGCGGCTGGGGCGGGAGGGGCGGCTGCGGCGGCCGCCGCAGCGGCGGCACGAGCCGCGGCGGCGGCCCGCGCGGCGGCCTGCTGGGCCTCCACGCGGGAGATCTGCCGGCGCAGGTCGGAGGTCCGGGCCTGGCTGGCGCCCAGCGCCGCCCGCTGGGCACCTCGGGCGCTGCTCAGCGCGCTCTCGCGGGAAGAGAGGAGCTGGTTCATGCCGGCCAGCGCCTGGGCGCGCACGGCGGTCGCGGCCGTGATCTGCCGGACGTCGCGCTGCAGGCCGGTGAGCCGCTTGACGGCGGCGTCAGCCGCGGCCTTGGCGGCCTCCGTCACCGTGATGATGCTCTTCTGCTGGTGCTTGGCGCGGCTGAGGAAGTTGATCTGCTCGAGCAGGTCGTTGAAGCCCTGGGCGTTGAGGATCACCGAGACGAGGTCGGGCGGCGTGGACTCGTACTGGGAGAGCAACTGGGCGCGCAGGATCATCCTGGCCTTGGCCAGCGTCCGGCGCAGCACCGCCAGGTGAGCGCGCTCACGGCTGATCTGAGCCTGCAAATGGACCAGCCGCGCCCGGTCGGCGGCCAGCGACTGGCGCTCGATCGCCTCGCGGCTCTCCACGAGCGAGATCTGGGACTCCAGCGAGCCGATGCTGGCGTCAAGACGGCTGATGCTGGCCGCCAAGCCGTTCTGGCGAGCCTGCTGGGCCCCCAGCTCATTGTGGAGCTGACGGAGGTCCTGGCTGGCTCCCGAGCGCTGTGGATGGAGCAGGGCCAAGCCTGCCAGCGCGGCCGCGATGGCCAGGCATGCGACAACTCCGAACGGGACGCTACGGCGGCAGTTGCTCATGACAAGACGTCCGCGTCTCCCGATTCTTCCCTTTAGCGGGGAAATCGCGGGTCAGCGACCTTATCAGGAAGCTCTCAGCACAGTCTCTCGGTCCCGTGCGTCGCTGCGCCACCGTCCGGGCGCGATGCCGTGGTGGCGCTTGAACGCCGCCGCAAAGGAGAACTCGGAGGCGTATCCCAGCGCCGTCGCGATGGCGGCCAGGCGCGTGTTCGTGTCGCGTAAGCGCTCGCGAGCTAGGGCCATCCGCCAGTCGTTGAGGTAGGTGAGCGGGGGGATGCCGAGCAGGTCCGTGAACTGGCGGGCGAAGGCCGAGCGGGAGAGCACGGCGTGGTCGGCCAGTTCGGCGACGGTCCACGGGTGCGCAGGATCGGCGTGCAGCGCCTGAAGCGCCGCACCGATGCGCTCGTCGCCCGACGCCCTGAACCAGGCCGGCGCGGAGTCAGAGCGCGCGCCGAAATGCTCGCGCAGCACCTGCACCAGCGCCACATCGAGCAGCCGGTCCAGCAGGGTCTGCTGCCCGGGCTCATCTCTGAGTATCTCGCCGGCGAGGAGATCCAGCGTGGCGCGCAGCGTGCTGCCGGCCGTGGGGCGGACATGCAGCATCTCAGGCAGCGCCGCCAGCAGGCTCTCGCACAGATCGCCCTGGAAGAGATAGGCGCCGCAGAAGAACATCGTCGTCGGGCCCTGGTCAGGGTTGCCCAGGCTCATGCGGCGCGAGACCCCGACACCCTCCTTCATCACCTCGGCACTGGGCCGGCAGGGAGCGCCGGGCATACGGGCGAGATGCTGCACAGGCGGCTTGCGTACGAGCGCGATGTCGCCGGGGAGCAGGCGGGCCGCCCGGGCAGCGTCGGTGGTCCACAGGTGGACCTCGCCTTCGACGACGGCGTGGACGGAGAGCGCGGCCCCGGGCGGAAAGCGCAGTCCCCACTCGCCGTGCGCGGTGGTGCGCGAAAAGGCGGCGCCATGCGCCCCGGAGCGCTGGAGAAGATCCGTGAGTACGTCCACGGCAGAGGACGATGACATATGTTCTGAGCCGTTTCAAGCATTGTTCGTCTACGTCAACTGCGATTTGCTATGGCGGCAATACGAAAACAAGGAGCCCGCGAGATGTCACGAGCAGTGAGATTTGACGAGTACGGCGATGTCGGTGTCCTTCAGGTGGTGGATGTCCCCGACCCCGTTCCCGGCCCCGGCGAGCTGTTGGTCCGGGTGAGGGCTGCGGGGATCAACCCGGGCGAGTCCAAGATCCGGCAGGGCCTGCTGCACGATCGCTTTCCCGCGACGTTCCCCTCCGGCCAGGGCTCGGACCTGGCGGGCGTCGTCGAGGCCGTGGGGGACAGCGTCGACGAATTCAAACCCGGCGACGAGGTCATCGGCTTCACCGATAACCGGGCCAGCCAGGCGGAGCTGGTGGCGATCGAGGCCGCCAACGCGACGCCCAAGCCCGCCGGCGTTTCCTGGGCGGTGGCGGGCGCGCTGTTCGTCGTCGGCGCCACGGCCCATGCCGCCGTACGTGCGGTGGGGGCCGGCTCCGGCGACACCGTGGTGGTCGCCGGCGCGGCCGGGGGCGTCGGGTCGATCGCCGTGCAGCTCGCGCGGCGCGCCGGCGCCACCGTCCTCGGCCTCGCCTCCGAGTCCAACCACGACTGGCTGCGGTCGCACGGCGTGACCCCGGTGACGTATGGCAACGGCGTGGCCGACCGCATCCGCGCGGCGGCGCCGGGAGGCGTCGACTCCTTCATCGACACCGTGGGCCCGCCCTACGTCGAGCTCGCGCTCGAGCTGGGCGTGGCTCCCGACCGGATCGACACGATCGCCGACTTCGCAGCCGTGGCCGAGCACGGCGTCAAGGCCGAGGGCAATGCCGCGGGGGCGAGCGCGCAGACCCTCGCGGAGCTCGCCGCGCTGATCAACGACGGCGCGCTGGAGATTCCGATCGCCGCCACCTATCCGCTGGATCAGGTGCGCGAGGCCTACACCGAGCTCGAGCGCAATCACACCCGGGGCAAGATCGTCTTGCTGGCGTAGTGCTCGCCGCGATCAGGAGACACGGCGGGAGGTCCCGGAGGATGCTGGTCAGCTCTGGCGAGCGCCGTGCGCGGCGAGCGAGGTGCCGACGCCCCGGCAGATGACCAGGTACGTGAGCGTCATGCCGATCACCGGCAACAGGAGCATGATGGTCCCCACCGCGCCGTTGAGCACGTCGATGACGCTGCCGATCCGAGCGCCGGCGCCGACCGTGTCGACCTGAACGACGAGGGACTGCCAGGCCTGGCGGAGGTAGCCGGGAGCGTTGACGACGACCACGGCCGCCATCGCTGACAACGTGACCACGGTGGTGAGAACCCAGATCGAGACGGCCACGCGAGCCGAGCGCTTGAGCTCGGTGACCCGCGCGTCCGACGGCCGGCCGGGCAGCAGGCTCCTCATCACCGGCCGGATGCGGTCGAAGAGGTCCGGAACACCGATCACATCACTGACGATGTGGTAACCGTCGAGCCGGATCCAGGGCACGAACTGGTCGATGATCAGCAACTGCTGGCCGACCGCGACGATCACGATGGGCGTGTATCCGGTAACCCGGTAGCCGACCGCGGCCACCACCGCCAGAAGCGCGTTGAAGTAGACACCCCCGAGATCCGTGCGTAGACGGCCCGCCCGGGACAGGCGATATGAATCGGTCACGTCGGTGAAGAAGACGGGCCAGACGAGATAGATGCCGACGCCGATCCGGCCTGGACGGGCGCCGCCGTAGCGGCACGCCGCTGCGTGTCCGCATTCATGAAAGGCCAGGGACAGGATCGTGACACCGGTAAGCCCCAGCAGGAGCGTCGGGCTCCGTATGACGGTGCTGAGGCTACGTGAGACGCTGTGCGACGCCACAAGCCAGACGTCACATGCCGTGAGCGCGAGAAGGGCCGCGAGCACCAGGGGACCCACGAACAGGGGCGCCAGCACCCGGGCGGCGGCATTGACGCAACTCTCGGGCACGATGCCGGCACGAAATCTCAGCGCCAACAGCGCGGTCCGCGCCTGCGGCGCGAAGATCCGGCCGTCTCTCCGGGAGACCAGGCCCAGAGGAGCCAGCTTCTGCTCGGCTGCATAGGCGATGTGCTCCGGCGAGACCCGCATGTCCAGCTGGGTGGCGACCGCCTCGGCGGCCTCCTCGAGCGAGCGCCCGTCCATACAGCCCGCGATCGCATACAGCAGTTGTGAGAGTTGAATCACCTGCCCGTCACGGCGCCGGACCAGGAACGGTGGCTCTTTGAAGCCGGACCCCGCCGCCTGCCCGAGGAGCTCGGTGCCCTCGAGCAGACTTGGGGCCATCGTGCGATTCGACACTGCCCCGGGTCGCCAGCGGACCGAGCCGGGGGGTGACGTTGTGGCAATCGTGGCGCTCATCCGGTCACAAGCATGCGGACGGGGTGACTTGGCGGCCACCCCGTCTCACACATGTGGATATGGTCACCCGTTGACTTCGACGACAACGTTGCCATCGCCGTTGGCGTTGCCGTTCAGGTTCCCGTTCAGGACATTGAGGAACCCGTTCGAGTTCCCGTTCCCGTTCCCGTTAGCGTTTCCGATCGCCGCCGAGTTCGACTGACTGGGCTGACGATAGGACTTGCATCCGCAGGAGGAACCCATCAGCTCGCGCGTGGGAAGCTGGACTGCCAGCTGGGCATCGAGCTCGTGCATGGTCAACTCGCGCATTGCGTCTCCTTTGTGGAGTGGGTGTCGCAGGTTGCATGTCCTACCGTCTGCAACACCGGATTACCTTGTCACTCCTAGGTTGCCCGGCGCGGGCACCCTACCGTGATGAGCTTTGTCCGAGGCAGATGGGGTATTTTCTCCCAACCACTCTCCAAGCCCTGCGGTCCTAGGTGACGGTGACGATCCGGTGCACGCGTTGGTTGGCCCAGTGGTGGGTCCCGATGAACCTCACTGTCACCCGCCAGGCACCGGGACGAGGCACCCCCACCGTATAGCGGGGAAAGCGGCCGCGCACCGTGAGATGCTGATGTCTGCGGAGCACCTCGATCCGCGTTAGGCCCGTGGCGTGCGTGGCAAGCCGAACCCCGATCGTCAGGGCCCGGCGGCTATGACTGATCGATACGGTCAGGCGCGGGTTGCGGACGGTCCGGCGCGTGGTGCTCCTCCCCCCTCCTGTGCACGAGCCATCACCGCTTGCGATGACAAGGTTGTTGCCTTGGCCGTCGCCAAGTCCGCTGCCGGTTCCCGTGTTCCCGTATCCGTTCCCGAGGCCGACTGAGGTCTCGTTGCCCACCCCGTTCTGAGGTGTGCTGCAGGGGACGGGGGGTGGCGCGGCCAAGTGGGATGGCGCCGCCGCGTGGGGCCGCGCGGCGCCGGCTGTGCCCGCCAGCACGAGCATGGTCGTGACGACCGCCGCTTTTAGGCCGCGGCCGCTCACTGGTCTGAGCCGGTTGACATGCCGACGAGTCGCTGGCCAGGCCTCGGCCGCACGGCGAAGCTCTCGGGGCTGGCGGTCAGCGTCAGGTCAGTGCGGGCGCTGTGAAGGGCCAGGAGCCGCCCCGCCCCTCGGCACACCAGCAGGTAGAGAAGAGTTGTGCCTGCGATCGGCAGCAGAACCATGAGGACCCCGACCACGCCGCTGAGAACGTCCACCGCGCTTCCGGCGCGCGCGCCATCGCCGATGATCTGCAGCTGAAGGATCAGCGTCTGCCAGTACTGGACCAGATAGCCGGAGGCGTTGCTGACCACCAGCACTGCCATGCCGCTCAGCGCCACGACCGTCGTCACCACCCATACCGTCACCGCAATCCGGGCCCACGGTTTGAGCTCGGTGACCCGCCGGTCCGGCTGTCGCCGAGGGAAAAGGCTTGTGGTGACCGGCTTGATGCGCGCGAACAGGTCCGAGACTCCGATGAGGTCGCTGACGATGTGGTAGCCATCGAGGCGCACCCAAGGGATGAACTGATCGATGATCAGGACCTGCTGCGTCGCGACCACCGTCAGAAGGGGGGAGTAGCCGCTTGCCAAGTACGCTCCGGCGGCTGCCAGAGTCACGAGGACATTGAAGTAGACGCCCCCCAGATCAGTGCGCAGGCGCCCCGCCTTCGGCAGCCGGTACGAGTCGGTGACGTCGGTGAAGAACACCGGCCAGACGAGGTAGATCCCCACGCCGATCCGCCCGGGCCGCGCTCCGCCATAGCGACAGGCGGCAGCATGGCCGAACTCGTGGAAGAGCAGCGACAGGAGGGTGACGCCGAACAGCCCCAGGGCGAGCCCGGGCCGGTCGATCACCGTCTGCAATCCTGCCGAGAGGCCGCCGCTGCCGCCGAGCCACACGTCGCATGCCACCAGGCCGATCAGCGCGCCGATCAATATCGGCGGCAGAAACAATGGGCCGAGCAACCGGGCGAGCGCGTTGACTGCGGGCGCGCCGACGACGCCGACGCGGTAGCGAAGCGCAAGCAGAGCCGTGGCTGCCCGTAAGGTGGGCACCGTGCCGTCTTGGTGAGGGACCAGGCCGAGGGGCGCCAGCTTTGTCTCCGCGACGTAAGCGACCTGCTCGGGCGTGATCCGCAGGTCCAGGACCGCGCCGGCCCGGTCCGCGATCGTGGTGACGCTGGCGCCGTTCATCCAGCTTGCCAACTCGAAGAGCAAGCGCGAGAGCTGGACGATCTGTCCGTCGCGACGCCTGACGAGGTAGGGCGCTTTACGGAGGCCGGAGCCGGTCGCCTGCCCGATCAGCTCCGTGCCGCTGAGCAGGCGTGGCCAGCACTCCGCCTTCGCCTCCTTGGCGGGCCTCCGGTCAGACGGAGCCTCCTGCCGAGGGTGACCGAGGACGCTCATGTCACTGTGTCATTGCCTGCATAGAGTGACAGGTCACGTTCTCCAACACGAGGGGGATGACGGATAACCGCCACCCCCCTCGCGTACCGACTGAGCTGATGGGATCAGCCGTTCCCGTTGCCGTTACCGCTACCAATCACCACGAGGTTGTCGTTCCCGTTCCCGTTCCCGTCGTGGTTACCGCTGCCGAGACTGAAGAATCCGTTGCCGTTGTGGTTGCCGTTACCGCTGCCAATGACGACGGTGTTCCCGTTCCCGTTCCCGTTCCCGTCGTGGTTGCCGCTGTAGAGGCTGACAGTGGGGAAGTGTCCCATCAGCTCGCGAGCCGGAAGCTGCTCGGCCAGTTCGGCGTCCAGTTCGTGCATGGTCAGATCGCGCATCTATCTCTCCTATTGATGAGGGACCGAACATGCGACCCGCGTGGGCCCTGTCGCCGGTGTTGCATCTCGCCCCCGAGGTGTTGACACGCCTAGTGTGCCCCGGCGCAGCCGTGACTGTCAAGGGCTTTGCGGCCCTTTCGCTGGGGATCTTTCTCCCCCAGGTTTCACCCGCCACCACTGGCGCCGGCGGTCAATTCGCGGGCGCCAGTGGGTGGCGTTGGTGGCAGATGCCGAGCGGACGCGCAGGCGCCGATGTGCTGGGCTCTATGGCGCGCGGATTGCGCCGGTAGTTGGTGTAATGTTCACGTTGAGGGCTATGCGAACGGTGGTGCAGTCGTCTGATCGGCGATCTCCTCGTCTCGCAGGCGTTGTGCCGCCTTGACGGCCTCGTCGCGGCTGTGAACCCCCAGCTTCCGCAGCAGGCTCTTGATGTGGCTGTAGACGGTGGTGGCGGAGAGAACGAGCTTGTCTGCGATGCATTGCGTCGATGCACCGCTGGCGAGCAGCTCGACCACTTCCCATTCTCGTGTCGTCAGGCGGCTGCGCAACGGTCGCCACCCGGCGTCGGGCGTTGCCTGCACCAGTTTCAGGAGCGGCATGACCAGCCGGCGGCCGACGATCGCCTCGCCCGCTGCCGAACGGAGGACAAGGTCCACGAGGTCATCGGGTTCGAGATCCTTGCTCGCGTGTCCAACAGCGCCGGCTCGCAAGGCGGCCAGCACGTCGTCGTCGTCGTCGGACACCACGAGAATCCGGGTCTCGGGTGTCCTCTCCAGGACCCGGGCGATGAGCTCGACAGAGGCGTTCGGCGCCAGCGAGATGTCCATGACGAGGACATCAGGCCGGTAATGGCATGTCAGTTCGATGGTCTCCCGCTTGTCCCGGGCGGTGCCAACCACCAGTAACCGGTCGGCCTGACGCAGCGTGTCGCTCATCATGCGGCGGGCCAAGCCGTTGCCATCGGCGACGAGAACCCGCACGCGCTGACCGCCGGGCGCTGCTGCCTCTGTGGGAGGCACCGGCGGCGTGACTGAGGCCGACATCGTCATTTTGCCGACCTCCGGCGCTGGTGGAGAGGGACGCGTCGCGCCGGCTGGTCCTTCCCACGGCGCCTGACGGCTGGGGCGTAGCGAGCCACCCGGAGGCCTCGCAGCTTCCGCTGGAGGCGTCCAGACCCGCCGGTCGCGCCCGCGAGGCGCTTGAGCGTCGACCCGGGCTGCACCCGGCCGGCGGTCCAGCCCCGAAGCCGAGGCATGGGCTGGGCGGAAGGTGCTGACCGCGGACGTGGCAGCCACCGGGGTCGCGATCCGCCATGGGCTTGTTGATGCGTACCTGAGGTTGGCCAACGCCATGCCAGCGTTGCCGGAAGTGCGATTGCTCCGGCCTGGGGCGGGAGGAGGAACGGAGGTGCCTGGTGGTGGTTGAGGGTGTGGACGGGGCTCGATACAGGGTTTTGGGTGCATGTGGTGTGAGTTCGGTCGTGGGTGACGCGGTCAGCGGCGTTAGCTGCTGGCTCGCGGGTGACATGGGGGTGTGCCGTCTCCGGGTCAGGGGTGACGTGCTCGGGTGGCGTGCCTGGCTCCGATGCCGCTCGTCGGCTCGCCGGTGCCTCGGCCGCCGGTGCCGAACCCGGTGCCGAGCGGACCTGCCGGCGCGTTCTGCGGTAGCTGTGGGCCAAGGTGGCCAGGCCCAACAGTCCCAGTGCCAGTAGGACTGGACCAACTGGGAGTTGCGGCCCGGGCTGCACCCGTCGCGCGACCGGCGGTTGAACCGGTGTTGGATTGTGGTGCGGGTGTGCTGCGGGCGCCGGCTGCGTCGGGCGGCGAGGCGCCCTAGGGGTCAGTGCCACCACGGTCCGAGGGCCGGCGACTCCGTTGGCGGACAGGTGACGCTCCTGCTGGAAGCGCCTCACCGCCGACGTCGTCAACGGGCCATAGCGTCCGTCGATCGGTCCGGGCGTGAAGCCCAGGCGAGCCAACCGCCGCTGGAGCGAGCGCACTCGGCTCGAGCCTCTGGGCTGACCGTATCCGGCTCCCGGTGTGAGCACTGCGTGTGGCGTTGCGTTGAGCACCGCCAGGGTGCGGGGACCGGTGATTCCATCGATCGTCAGACCGGCCGTCGCCTGAAACCGCTCCACCGAGCGGGTGGTCACCGGGCCATAGCGTCCGTCGATCGGTCCGGGCGTGAAGCCCGCATGGGCCAGTCGCCGCTGGAGCGAGCGCACCCGGGTCGAGCCTGCGGCCTGCTGATAGCCGGTGCCCGGGAACAGGAGAGACTGGCTGCGCTGCCCGGCGCGGATCGCTGGGCGCCGTCGGGGTCTCCTGGCGCGATTGTGGTTGTGTTGCGGGTGGCGTCGGCCAGACCGCTGGATGGCCGCCGCCGGCGTGTTGCCGTTGGGCCGCGACGAGTGGTCGCTGCCCTGGGCAAGCGCCACGCCCGGCACCGCTGCCAGCGCAAGCGCGCAGGCTCCGGCTGCCGCCCATAGAGAGCGTGACATTCTGACTCCTTGCTTGCTGATGAATCGGAGCGCCAAGCGCCCCGGCGTTCAGTACCTGGAAGCCGCTCGGGGCTCAGCCAGGCTCAGCAAGCAATGCGACGAATGGTGCCGGGCGGCCGACCTCGGACCTGATCCGCAGCCGTCCGGCGAGACGCGGCACGACCGGAGTCAGCATCTCCAGTAGCGCCACGGAGGCGAAGAAGAAGAACCCCGACAAGCCGGTACCCGTCCCGGTGCCGCCCACTCCAGGGGCGGCCACCAGCGGAGCTGCTGGTGCCGGAGGCAGGGGCGGCACTGAGAGAAGCTCAGAGGCCGGCTCGCGGGTGCGGGCGTTCGTCCCGGCAACTGCCGTGTTCAGGACTCGAGTCAGACTCTCCGAGTCCCGCACGAGGGCCAGGACGTCAGCCGGCGGAGTGGTTTGGACCGGGGTCACACCGCTCTGGCCGCGGCTGGCTCGGCTTCCGACTGAGCGCGCGGGTGCGGCGAAGGGCGGCGCCGGTGTCGGCATCAGGGAGCTCGTGAGCGGCAGACTGACCTGCGGTCCGCTGAGAGCCGAGATCGGACGCGTGACCGCGTCCACCCGGCCGGTGCCGACGTCGTTCGGGACGATCGGCTGCATGCTGGTGCTGCGCAGCGGTGTCGGAGCGACCGCAGTCGTCCGAGTCGTCGAGGGGGTGGAGCGGAACCGAGTCGCTGCCGGGGCCGCCTGCGCAGTCCGGTTTGGCTGCGCCTGGCTTGTCTCGATCGCCGGGCGCATCGAACCAGCGCTGGTCACGGCCTGCGGCGTCCGCGCCTGGGCGGCCGGCATGATCAGTTGCGAGGCGGTCTCAGCGAGGCGCGCGAGCGGCGCGACGGCCTGCACGACCGTGCGGTCGACAGCCACGCCAGGAGCAGACAGGGTCGTTGCTTGCCCGGCCAGCGCGCCACCCGCCGCGGTGATCGGGGCGGTGATCGTCTGGATCGTCCCGGTGATGGGTGCCGTGCCGGTGGCGAGCGGCTGGGCGGCCTGCGTCACCGGCGCGGTGGCCTGGGCGACGGTGGTAATGACGGGGGCGGTGATCGTCTGGGCGGCCTGCGTCACCGGCGCGGTGGCCTGGGCAACGGTGGTGGTCGCGGCCGCGGTGGTCTTCTGGGCGGTGCTGGTGACCGGGGCGGTGGTCTTCTGGACGCTGTCGCTGACCGGCGCGGTGGTCTTCTGGGCGGTGTCGGTGACCGGTGCGGTGATCGTCTGGACGGTCTGCGTGACCGGCGCGGTGGTCTTCTGGGCGGTGCTGGTGACCGGCGCGGTGGTCTTCTGTGCGGCCTGCGTGACCGGCGCGGTGGTCTTCTGAGCGGTGCTGGGCGTGACCGGGGCGGTGGTCTTCTGAGCGGCGCTGGGGGCGGTGACCGGCGCCGGAGTGGCGTTGCTGGTGGCCGTAGTGGCCGCGGAGCCCTGGGTGCTCGGCGCGGCGGCGGTCTGCGCGGCGGGCGAGGTGGTCTCGGTCGCCGAGGCGGGAGTGCTGGCGCTCGCGCTTCTCGCGGGCGCGGTTGCCGAGGTCGCCGATGCGGAGGGCTTGCTCACCGGCGCCGAGGGCTCGGTGGCCGGCGAGGGTGCCGGCGTCACCGGGGCGGTGGCCTGGGCGGCGGTGCTGCCGACCGGGGCGGTGGTCTTCTGGGCGGCGGCGGTGGCCGGAGCGGCGGTGGCGGAGGCGGAGGAGGGGCCGGCGGCCGACGCAGCGCCTACTCCGAGAGTGCAGAACAGCGCGGTGCAGATCAGCAGGCCGAGGACCCAGGCGCGACGAGCGAATGAGCGGGGCCCACGTCTGCTCATCGCTTCAACTGATCCTCCGGCTTCCGAAAACTTCCCATCCGTGCCTACCTCTACGGTTTGCTGCCTTCCCTAGCCAAAGGTTGTTCCGGTGACCGAAACCTGAAACAGCCACAGAGGAAAAACTCGCCAAACGTGGTCTCGGCGTCAGCTAACTGACACTGTTCCTCCAGCGCCGAGCGCCGATTAGATCAAGTACCGGCCGATCACCTTCCGCTCGGGGGAGACGCTCACGGTTTGTCTTGTGGCACAGAAGTGACCGGAAGCCGGGAAGTAACGACATGCCGCTCCCAGTCGTTATGCGCCCATGTCGCGACACCGCTCATACAGGTTGATCAGCAAGTGACACACCGAGCTGACAGTTATTGCGTACACCCCGGAGGTGGAGAGGAACAGCACGCGACGTCCTGGCGCAATGTCGCCCTTCGCGATTACCGCAACCCCATCCGGGTTCAAGCGGCCGGGCGGGGTGCCGGCGAGGGAGCGTCTTCGGCGCCGGACTAGTGGCTGGGCGGCCACCAAAATGTGGTGGGTAAGCGTTCTCTACCGGCCAGGAAAGAGGTGGCGCAACCCGTGCTCGCACGAAGGCACGTGGTGGTCGCCCGTCTGTCGATGGCGAAGCGCACTCGATCCCACCGACCCGAGGGCGTACAACCCAGGGTCCGTGATCAATCCTCCAAATCTGGCGGCCAACGATGGTCCGAGTCGTATTCATGCGCTCCCATCGACCACCCAGCGGACGAGCGAGATCCGATATACCGGGGCGATGGGAGGGCGTTATCGGGCTGGCGGCACGGGCCAATAAGGCCAGGGGCACACCGAGCTCGATCTCGGGTCGCCCCCCTTCGAGTGGCGGACGTCCAGCGCAGCGTTGGTCTACTCGTGCCGGTCAGGTTGGACGTTTGCCCACTGGACCCGAAAATGAAGGCACCGCGACCAATCACGGGACAGGGGTACAGGCCCAAATTGGTCGCGTGGTGCACGAAAGGGTAGGCGCCGCCCCACACCTTGAGGTGGGCAATGTCAAGGCGGAACGGTGAGGGAGCCAAACCGTAGAGACGGAGCGTCTCTTTCTTAGGTGATCTTGCATGAACCTGTTTTAAGTGGGTAAGCCTTCCTCAAAGCAACGGGAGGAGTTGAGCTCATGCTTTCTCAGGAGGGTGATGTTCGGTTTGGACTGGTCACTGAGTTGGCTGCGGTCGCCGGGGCCGCCGGGGCCCGACTGCGCGCAGAGACCGACGTAGATCGTGACGCGGCACAAGCGGCTGCGGACGCACTGGTAGCCGCCGCAGGCGCCGCCATGGCTGCGGGGCATTCGCTGAGCGCCATCGCGGAGGTGGAGGCTCAGGGCAAGGAGGAAGTGCGTGACGCTCTTCGTGATGACACGTTGAGGAGCGTCGCCAGAAGCGGTCGCCGCGCGCGCGAGACGCGAGCCGAGCACCATCAGGCCATCGCTCGGGCAATGCGGCTGGGCCTGTCCACGCGGGAGATTGCCAGCGCCGCGGACGTCACGCACGGGACGGTGCGGGCGATCAGCAACCGCATGTCCGCCGGGGACGCCGATGACGTGGTGGCCGACAGGAGCCGCACCGAAATGGAGTTCGAGGAGCATTCGCCGGCGGACGGGAGCGATGATGAGGCGTCCTGGTCGGAACGCGACCACAACTGGTAAGCGCTCACCGGTCGGTCGTGCTCCGGCCTGCCATGCTTCGGGGGATGTCCTCGCGAGCGCCGTCACGCGACCTGATCCTCCGGCGAGTACGCCGAACGCCGGAGGGGTTCGTGCAGACATATGGGGACGTCTCGCCGGGGGCCCCGCGGCAGGCCGGGGCTGTACTCCACGGATGCGACGACCCGACGGTTCCCTGGCACCGGATCGTCCGCGCCGACGGCTCGCTGGCCAAGGGCACGCGCCAGCGGCGGCTGCTGATGCGCGAGGGGGTGCCGTTCCGGGGAGAGAAGGTCGACATGCGGGTCGCGCGCCTGCCCGCGTGATGTGGATCCAGCGCCACCTCCGCCTCTCTCCTCAGCCCCGCGGCTTCCATCTGATCACCCGCGAGGTGGTGGAGGCGCTTCCCGAGCTCGAGGAGCTGCGCGTGGGGATGCTGCATCTGCTCATCCAGCACACCTCCGCCTCGCTGGCCCTTAACGAGAACGCGTCGCCCGACGTGCGGCGAGACTTCCGGGCCTGGTTTGACCGCGCCGTGCCCGAGGGCGCCGACTACTGGTCTCACACCCTCGAGGGCGACGACGACATGCCCGCCCACATCAAGTCGGCGCTGCTGGGATCGACGCTGACGCTGCCCGTGATGGGCGGGCGCCTGGCCCTGGGCACCTGGCAGGGGATCTACCTGGCAGAGCACCGCGACCACGGCGGCTCGCGGGTGATCATGGCCACCGCCTGGGGCGAGGCCGGCTAGAGGCTGCCTAACGGCCCTGCCAGACGGGCGCCCGCTTCTCCGCGAACGCCGTCGCGCCCTCGCGGGCGTCCTGCGAGTCGCGCACCGGCGCAGCGATCGCCTCCTGGCGATCGAAGAACTCGGCGTCGCGCCAGTCGGCCGATTCGATGAGAATGCGCTTGGTGGCCGCCAGGGCGAGGGGCCCGTTGCTCGCGATCGTCTCCGCAAGCTCGAGCGCCGCCTCCAGCGCGCCGCCGGGCTCGGTGATCCGGTTGACGAGCCCGAGCTCGTGTGCCCGCTCGGCCAGGATCGGGTCGCCGGTGAGGGCCATCTCCATGGCGACGTTGCGCGGCAGCATGCGCGGGAGGCGCAGCAGCCCGCCGCCGGCGGCGACCAGCGATCGCTTGACCTCGGGAATCCCCAGCCGAGCCCCGCGAGCGGCCACGATGAGGTCGCATGCGAGAGCCACCTCCAACCCTCCGGCGACGGCGAAGCCCTCGATGGCCGCGATCAGCGGCTTGTCGGCCGCCCGCCGGGTGATCCCGGCAAACCCGCGCCCCGGGATCGTCGGGTTCTCTCCGGTCACGAAGGCCTTGAGGTCCATGCCCGAGCAGAAGCCCTTGCCGGCTCCGCTGAGCACGCCGATGCTCAGCCCCGCGTCGCCGTCGAGCTCGTCCAGCGCCGCGGCGATGCCGCCGGCGATGGCGGCGTTGACGGCGTTACGCTGGTCGGGCCGGTTGAGCGTGACCAGCAGGATGCGGTCTCGCCGTTCGGTGAGCACCGCCGGCTCGGCGCCAGCGTCTGTCATGCCGCGAACAATCTCAGATCCGGCTCGCGCTCGCCGCGCACGACGGCGAGGTCGACCTCGACACACTCGATGTTCCGTGCCACGGCCAGCACCCGCGCCTGAGGCTTGATCGCCTGCGCCGCCAGCACCCCCCGGCAGCCGGCGAAGGCGGGATCGAGGTGGATCCGCTCCAGGTAGCGCGTCAGCTGCTCGACGGCATCGATGCCGGCCACGCGCTTGATCTCGACCGCCACCCATCCGTCGTCGGCGTCGCGGCACATGAGGTCGACGGGCCCGATGTCGGTGGGCCACTCGCGGCGGACGAGCCGGAACCCGTCGCCGCACCAGTGAGGGGCGTCGGCGAGAGCCTCCTGGAGATGAGCCTCGACCCCGTCCTTGGCCAGGGTCGCGTCGAGCTCGGGGGAGCCCATCTCGTGCGTCACGTCTGACAGCACCTCGTGCAGCTCGATCTCCACGCGATCCTCGCTGGTGCCGGCGTGCTTGCGCACCACGATCCGCGTGGCCGGGCTCCCGATCTCCTCGATCGCCGTCGGTGGCGTCATCCAGTTCAGCGGCTTGACGCTCTGGCTGCCGTGATCAGACCACACCATGAAGGTGCCGTCGGCCTTGAACATGAGCAGCCGCGTGGCCGCGGCCAGATGGGTGCTCAGGCGGCCGGAATAGTCGATCGAGCAGCGGGCGATCATCAGGCGCATGGGGCGGAAACGCTAACCGCGACGCCGGACCGATGCGTCGCGCCTAGAACAGCGCCTGGACGGCGCGGGCCCACTGGCCCGCCGCTTGGCTGAGGAGCATCCCCTGGGGTCTGTCGGGTCCCAGGGCGTACGTGCCGATGGCCGAGCAGTTCCCCGCCGAGGCGCACGCCACCCGGTACAGCCCGGGCTGCTCATCGGAGATCGCCGGCGCGGCCTGCCTCCCGTTGGCGGGGAGGATCGCCGGGGTGGCGCGGCCCCACCGCCCGCGGGTCTCGGTGGCCAGCAGACCCTCGAGCCGGTTGTTCCTGGCGGGGTAGGCGCCGACCGCGGTGCAGTTACCGGCCGAGGCGCATGACACCGCCTCGAGCTCGGTGGCCTGGTCGCCGTTCCTCGCGACGTTCGCCGGGGCGCGGAGCTCGATGCCACGTTGCCAGCGGCCGTTGCGCTCCGTCACGACGAGGGGCACGCCCTGCCCCGACCTGTCCGCGTACCAGCCGACGGCAGTGCAGTTTGACGCCGAAGTGCACGAGGCGGACCACAGCACGAACGACTTCCTGAACCTGGCGGTGGCGGCGTTGGCCGGCAGCCGGGGCTGGACGCCGCGGCTCCACCGGCCCTGATGCTCGGTGAGCACCAGCCCCTGCTCGAGCCCGGCCCGGTTGGCGTACTCGCCGATGACGGTGCACTCGCCCACGGCGCGGCACGACACCTGGTTGAGGCCGTAGTTGAAGTGCCCCGACGGGTTCGTCAGCGAGTCGGGTCCGGCATCCGCCGGCAGGCGCACCGCGACCCCGCGAGCCCACATCGCCGTGGCTTCGGTGAGAACCAGCCCGCGCGCGCGGTGGGCGGAGTCCTGGTAGGTGCCCACCGCGGTGCAGTTGCCCGCCGCTGGGCAGGACACGGAGGAGAGGCGCGCGAACTGGCGTCCCGGGCCGCTCGCGGCGTCGGCGGGCAGCGCGCCCTCGATCCCGGTCGCCCATGTCCCGTTGCTCTCGGTGAGCATCATGGGCCGGCCGTTGCCGGCCGCGTCCACGTACTCCCCGATCGCGGTGCAGTTGCCCGGGCCGGGACACGTCACGTCGCCGAGCTGGGCGGACTGATGCGACCCGGCGGCGGCGTCGGCCGGGAGCGGTGCCGCGACGCCCGCCGCCCAGGTTCCGTTCGTCTGTGACACCAGGAGGCCCTGGCCGGCGCCGTCGCGATCGGTGTAGTCGCCGGCCGCCACGCAGGCTCCGGCGGTCGCGCAGGCCACGGAGAACAGGGACGAGAACGAGCCGGCCCCGGCGTCGACCGGCAGCAGAGCCGGGGTGCCCCGAGTCCAGGTGCCCAGCGACTGCGTGTACAGCAGGGCGCTGCTGCCCCCGGAACCCGTAGCGGCGGTGCCGACAGCGGCGCAGTTTCCGGGGGTTGCGCACGCGACGTCTCCCAGGTTGGCGCTCGCGGCGCGGGCGGTCGGCGCCTCGCCCGCGAGGATGAGCGCGACGATCACGACGAGTAGGAATCCGCCCCGGCGCCCCACAGCGGAGAACCTATCCGAAACGAACGGTTCTGATCAAATCCTGTCGGGAACGGCGGCGGAGGTGAGCGTCCTATCATCAACCGGTGTAATGCGCAGCCAACTTCGCCCATTGTTCGATCGGGTGGTGATCAAGGAGCTCGATCCCGACCGCGTCCGCCGCTCCGGCCTGCTCGTGCCCGCGGGCTCCGACGAGCCGCCGCCCCAGCACGGGATCGTCCTCGCCGTCGGTCGCGGCCTGGACTGGTGGGATCACGTGGGAGTGCGGATGCCGGTCAAGCCCGGCGACCACGTCGTCTTCCCGGCGTCGGCGGGCACGTGGATCGAGGTCGACGAGGAGCGGCTCCTCGTCTGCCGTGTCGGCGAGCTGCTCGGCGTGCTCGAGCAGCTGGAGCAGTGCCCGGCATGCGGCGGGCGCCCCTTGGAGCCGCAGGAGTCCTGCCCGGTCTGCGGGCGCGAGGGCTCGGTCGCCTCGCCCTAGCCGCGTCCGGCGACCAACCCTCACTTCGTTAAGCGGCGCTGCGCTCCGACAGTCCGCGCGGGGCCGCCGCGTCGACGCGCTCGAGGAGCTGCGACACCTCGTCGTCGGCGCCCAGCTTCAGCGCCTGGCGGCAGGCCTCGCGGCACTCGGCCAGCCGGTCGGTGCGGGCCAGCGCGTGGGCGTAGGCCGACCAGGCACGCGGCGAGGTGGGGTCGATCTGGGCGGCGGCGTGCGCGGCGGAGACCTCGGCACCCACATCGCCGGCGAGATGGTGGGCCAGCGCCAGGTCCAGCAGACCGTCCACGGAGGGACCCACCAGCCGGGCCCGCTCCAGCGCGCTGATCGCCCCCGCGCGGTCGTTGAGTCGCAGTCGCAGCCGGCCCAGCCGCTCCCACGCCGACGCGTCGCCGGGAGCCCGGGTGGCGGCGCGCTCGGCGGCCTCGGCGGCGAGATCGACCGCGCCCATGTCCTCGTAGATGCGGCTGGCAAAGCGCTCCGGAGTCGGGCGGTCGGTGTCCACGCGGGCCCAGTCGCGCACGGTGCGCGCCGCTGCCGGCAGGTTGCCGGCCTGCCAGAACGCCGCGGTCAGCAGCCGCAGGACCATCGGGTTCTGCGGCTCGGCGTCGCGGGCGTAGACCAGGCGCTGCGCCGCCAATGCGGCGTCGCCCTCGGCCAGCGCGTGCTGGGCGGCGGTCATGAAGCGCTGGACGCGGTCGGCGGCCGGGTCGGGCTTTGAGAAGTCCACGAACTGCAGCGAGCCGGCGGGCACAGTGCGGACCCCGACGGAGAACATCACCCGCGCCCACTGCTGGGAGCTCTCCTCGTCACCGGAGAAGTAGATGCCGCTGACGGTCCCCACGCCCCACTCGGGGTAGGAGACGCAGCGCGCGTAGCGGTGGACGACCGAGTGGTCGGGGACCCGCGAGCCGAACGGGTCGTGTTTGGCGCGGTCGGCGGCGTGCTCGCGGGCGCGCTGCTCGTTCTCATAGGCGCGACGGCCCGCGTCCTCGCGGGCCCGGCGCGTCGCCGCGGCCGACGCCTTGACGGCGTTGCGGCTTACCTTGCCGCCGCGCGAGGACTCGGCGAGGCGTTCGAGCTCGTCGGCGGCCTCGTTGATCGCCTGGAGGTGGCGCTGGTGCTCGTGGCGCCGCCCCGGCGGGGCGATGTCGGGATGCCAGCGCTTGGCCATCCGCCGGCGCGCCAACTGGACGGCGCGCTGATCGAACGGCGGCTCCAGCTCGAGCAGGAGCAGCGCGGCTTCCACGTCCAGGATGCGAGGCATGACACATCAACGTTAGCGAGCGTTTCGCGGCCGGAGAAGAGTGCAACGAATCTGTGCCAATCCGGCCGGACACTCGGCGGACGGGCCTACCGTCCGCGCATGACCCGTGTCTCCCGGCCCTCTGCGCGCTCCGCCGGGCTCCTCGTCGCCGGCGGCGCGGTGGCGGTTCTGGCCGCCGGAATGGGCCTCGTGCTCCTGGCCGCTCTCGGCGCCTCGACGTCCCGGAGCGCCGCCTGCGAGGAACCGGCCGGCGCCGTCGCGTTGGCCGGGATGGGTGGGGCTGGCTCCGGAAACCGCGTGGGCGCCACCGAGTACGGCGGGCCCGGGGACCCGGGCAGCGGGACGGTGGGCGCCGCGGGCGAGAGCCTGCAGTCGCACCCCGACAGCTATGCCGAGCTGGGCGGCGTCACGTTCCAGACCGCCACCACCATGGGCGGCCTGCCCTACATGACGCCGCTGCGGGTGACCTGGGGCGGTCACTCGGCCGTGGCGTACAAGCGCGACTTCGGCCTGGGCGGCGGCCCGGTCGCCGGGCTGCCCCGGGTCATCGACCTATGGTGGCGCTTCGCCGCCGCGCTGCGGATCCCCTACGAGGGCGGCCGGTGGTCGGGGGCGGTGCGGATCTCGCGTCCGCCTGCGGGAGGGGCCGGCGGGGTGCTGGGACAGGCGCCCGCCGCCGCCTCCGCCCCGGGCCCGGCCTCCCCCGCGTTCGCCGCGACCTCGGCGTGCGCGGATCCAGCCCCGACGGCCGCGGGTGTCCCGCTCAGCCCGGGCCCGCGCGCCCAGCTTCTCCCCGACGGCCGTGCCGCGGCGCCCGCCGCGGCCCCGGCGGCGGTCAAAGGGATCATCGCCGCGGGCAACGCAATCGCGGGACGGCCGTACCTGGTCGGCGGCGGCCACGGGCTGCCCTTGAGCGCCGTCGCCCCCACGTATGACTGCTCCTCGAGCGTGGAGCACCTGCTCTACGGCGGTGGGCTGCTCCCCGTCGCCTACGACGCCGCGTCGGGAGCCCTGGAGACGTTCGGCCGGCCCGGTCCGGGGCGATGGGTGACGATCTACGCCAGCGCCGATCACGTCTTCATGTACGTCGCCGGCCTGCGCTGGGACACCCACGATGCCGCCGGTCCCGGGGACGGAAGCGCCGGCATCGGCTGGCATCCCCTGGTGCGGGAATCCGCGGGTTTCGTCGTCCGCCACCCGGTGGGGCTGTAGATGAGCCGCGCGCGCGTGGTAGCGGTGGTGGTGGTGGCGCTGGCAGCCGTCGCGGCGGTGGGCTGCGGGCCGACGGTGGTCGGAGGTGGATCGCCGGCGACGCCGAGCACGACGAGTGCCGTCGCCCGCGCCCAGCGGACTCACGAGCTCCCGACTCCCGCCCCGCCCCAGACCGCCCCCGGCGGCTGGCGCTCGCCCGTGCAGGCGGTCCAGGTGTTCACCGAGGTCTACATCAACTGGACCGCGGCCAGCATCGCCGGCCATCTCCGGCTCCTCGCCGAGGCCAGCGTCGGGCAGGCGCGCTCCGCGATGGCCCTGGCGGCGGCTCAGACCGGCCGCGACTCGGACCTCCGGCGCGGCGGCATCGCCAACGCGGGCACTGTCGAGGCGATCGCCCCGGTCACCGGGCGGCGCAACGTCTACGCGGTGGTCACCCGGGAGCGCACCACCGCCGCCAACACCAGCGCCTACCGCGGCCTCCCGCCCAGCTGGCACGTGACGCTGGCCACCGTCACCCCGGTCGACGGCGACCTGTGGACGCTGAGCGGCTGGCAGCCGGAGAGCTAAAGCGCGTCTCAGTGCGCGGCCACGTTGAGCGCCACCGCTCCGCCGAAGCACACCACCGCCGCCAGGCGCAGCCCCCAGCCGACGCGGTCGTTGGGGCGTCCGGTGACCATGCCGACGATGGCGAGGCTCATGCACCCCACCGAGATGAGCGCCAGGAGCAACGCCAGAAGACGCAACATGGCCTCACCCGTCTACGGGGCGCGCATCCCGAGCAAACGCAGGTACCGAGACACCGCCTCGGCCCGGTTGGCCACCCGCAGCTTGCGCAGGATGCTGTTGACGTGGAACTTCACGGTGCCGTCGGAGATCACCAGCGCCTCGGCGATCGCCTTGTTGGAGTTGCCGTCGGCGAGCAGGCGCAGCACGTCGAGCTCCCGGCGGGTGAGCAGCCCCTCGAACACGACGCGGTCGTCGCGCCCGGTGCCGACCGGGGTGATCGGCGGTGCCACCGAGCGCCGCGGCGGGCGCTGCATGGTGGCCAGCCGCAGCGGGGCGTCGGTGAGCTCGCCCGAGCGGGCCCCCAGCCAGTCCAGGAACTCGCGCAGCTGCTCGCGCTCGTGGCGCAGCGCGCGGCGCAGG
>DASXJW010000061.1:0-3539 GCA_036497165.1 Solirubrobacteraceae bacterium | reverse complement strand
TAGGCGCGCGTGCGACCGTCGGGCCACACGCGCCGCGCCAGCACGATCTCCTCGGCCCCCGCCGGCAACCGCTCGGAGCCCGCCAGCGCCGGCGGGATCGCGAACACGCCCTCGACATAGGCCTCGGCGGCGCCCGGACGGACGATGTCGCGCCGCGCCTTGCCGCCCAGGAGCAGGTCCAGCGCGTGGGCGAGCAGCGTCTTGCCCGCTCCCGTCTCGCCGGTCAGCATGTTGAGCCCCGGCGCCAGCCGCAGCTCGGCGCGCTCCATCAACAGCAGGTTCTCGACGTGCAGCTCGTAGAGCACGCGCCTGGGTCTACCAGGCCCGCAGGACGGACCTGAAGGGGCGCGTCAGATCGGCGTGGCCAGGCGCCCGAACTTCTGGCGCAGGCGGTGGTAGAACGTGGTGCCGGGCACCTGGGCGAGCGAGCCCTGGTCGATGACGAAGCGGGCCTCGACACGATCGCCGGGCTCGAGCACCCCGATGGGCCGGCCGTCCACCGTGACGTCCACGGGCTCCTCCTGGGAGCGGTTGTCGACCCGCAGGCGGTCGCCGGGAGCGACGACGAGGGTGCGGGCCGTCAGCGAGTGCGGGGAGATGAACGAGACGACGTAGCCGTGCACGCCCCAGGCCATCACCGGGCCCCCGTTGGCCAGGTTGTAGCCGGTGGAGCCGGCCGGGGTGGAGACCACGAGCCCGTCGCAGCGCACGCGGCCCACGTCGTCGCCGCCGACCGAGTACTCCAGGTCGGCGACCCGCTTGCCCGGCTGGCGGTGGATGGAGACGTCGTTGATGGCCAGCGCCTTGGTGCCGGCGCCCAGGAGCTCGATCCCCGGCAGCGAGAGCACCTCGAAGTCACCGGCCAGCGCCCGCAGCGACCCCGCCCACGCCTCGTCGCGGTCGACCGTGGCCAGGAACCCCATCTCGCCGAAGTTGATCCCGAACACCGGCACGTCGGTGCCGGCATAGCGCCGCAGGGCGTTCAGGATGGTCCCGTCGCCCCCGAGGGCGAAGCAGATGTCCACGCGCGGGTCCAGGGGCGCGTTGCGCTCCACGCAGCGACCGTCGCCGATCTGGTGCTTCTCGGTCTCCTCGCAGTCAAAGCGCAGGGTCACCCCCGCCTCCTGGGCGAGCTCGATCAGCGTGCTCAGCGCCGGCCCGGTCTCGGCCGGCCGGCGGTGGGTGAACACGGTGGCGGTGCGGATCCGTCTCACGGCTCCACCTCCCGGGCGGCGGCCTCGAGGTCGGCGACGCCGCCGCGGCCGGCCTCGGCCAGCCACACGAACGTCTCCCGGTTGCCCTTGGGGCCGGGCAGCCCCGAGCTGGCGTAGCCGAGCGCCGCGGCGCCCAGGTCCTGACCCGTGCGCGCCACGGCCACGAGCGCCTTGCGCCGCAGCGCCGGGTCGCGCACGACCCCGCCCTTGCCCACCCCGGCGCGCCCCACCTCGAACTGGGGCTTGATCATGGCCAGGCAGTCGAACCGCTCGGCGGCGACGCCCAGCACCGCGGGCAGGACCTTGGCCACCGAGATGAAGGAGACGTCGATGACGATGAGGTCCGGCGCGTAGGGCAGCTCCGCGCGGTCGACGGCGCGCGCGTTGTGGCGCTCGATCACCGTGACCCGCTCGTCGGAGCGCAGCGACCAGTCCAGCTGCCCGTAGGCGACGTCGAGCGCCACCACGTGGGCGGCCCCTCGTTGCAGCAGGCAGTCGGTGAAGCCCCCGGTCGAGGCGCCGACGTCGAGGGCGTGACGACCCGCGGGGTCGAGCCTCAGCGTGTCGAGCGCGTTGGCCAGCTTGACCCCCCCGCGGGAGACGTAGGCAGGCGCGTCCGCGAGCACGAGCTCCACGTCCTCGGGGACCATCTGCCCCGGCTTCTCGGCGCGCCGGCGGTCGGGGAGCAGCATTACCTCCCCGGCCAGCACCGAGGCGGCGGCGCGGCTGCGCGAGGGGAACATGCCGCGCTCCGAGAGGAGGGAATCGAGCCGGACCCGCTTCATTTCGCCCGGAACGGTACGGGATCGGTGGCGCCGGGCGAGGTCGCCGGGGGATGCAGCGACTGGGGCCCGAGGCGGCGCCCACGGTTCCCCCCCAGCTACCGAGGAAGAGATGGGTCGCGAGCGGCGCCGCAAGAGGGGGTGTTGGGAGATAGTGCTGACGTGGTTAGAACTATCTCCCAAGGCCCCAGCCGGAGGCCCCCGGAGAGCGGCGGCCCGAAAGCCCTAGGCCACGTGCGAGTGCTCGGCCACCGCGGCCTCGACGCGCTCGGCGATGCGCTGGCCGGTGAAGCCGACCTCCTCGTGCAGGAGCTTGGGCGCGCCGTGGGTTACGTAGCGGTCGGGCAGCCCGACGCGGAGGATCCTCGGCGCCAGGCCCGCGTCGGACAGGGTCTCCCATACCGCTGACCCGAAGCCGCCGGCCAGGACGCCCTCCTCGACGGTGACGAGGAGGTCATGCTCGGCGGCGAGCTGAGCGGCCAGCCCGGCGTCGATGGGCTTGGCGAAGCGGGCGTCGGCGACCGTGACCGAGATGCCGTGCTCGGCGAGGGTGTCGGCCGCCTCCAGGGCCTTGGCGACGCCGGTGCCGTACCCCAGCAGGGCGACACGAGCCCCACCCGCCGCGCCCTCGGCCTCGCGCAGGATCTCGCCGGTGCCGATCTCGAGCTCCTCCGGGCGGCGGGGCAGGGGCACGCCGACGCCGTTGCCGCGGGGGTAGCGCAGCGCGATCGGGCCGTCGTCGTAGCGCAGCGCGGTGTGGAGCATGTGGACGAGCATGGCCTCGTCGCGGGGCGCCATGAGCACGATGTTGGGCAGGCAGCGCAGGTAGGCGATGTCGAAGGCGCCGTGGTGCGTGGGCCCGTCGTCGCCGACCAGCCCCGCGCGGTCCATGGCGAACACGACGTTGAGCTTCTGCAGGCAGACGTCGTGCACGATCTGGTCGTAGGCCCGCTGCAGGAACGTCGAGTAGATCGCGGCCACGGGCTTGCAGCCCTCGAGCGCCAGTCCGGAGGCCAGCAGGATCGCCTGCTGCTCGGCGATGCCGACGTCGAAGTAGCGGTCGGGCAGCTCGCGCTGGAGGAGGTTGAGGCCGGTGCCGGAGTTCATCGCGGCGGTGATCCCGATCACGCGGTCGTCGCGCTGGGCCTCGGCGACGAGGGCCTCACCGAATACCTGCGTGTAGGCGGGCGGCGCCGGCTTGGCCGCGGGCGTGCCGGGCGCGACCCGCGCCGGAGCCGGAGCGGGAGCGGGAGCGCCGTTGGCGATCGACTTGGGCTTGGCGGCATGCCACTTCTCCATGCCCTCCAGGCCGCCCTCCTCGGCCGGGGCAAACCCCTTCCCCTTGACCGTGGCGGCATGGACCACCACCGGGCGCTCGGCCAGCAGCGCCTCGTTGAGCGCCTCGCGCAGGGCGCCCACGTCGTGCCCGTCGACGACGCCGATGTAGGCGAAGTCGAGCTCCTCCCACCACAGGCCCGGCGCCCAGAACGCCTTGATCGACTCCTTCAGCTGGGGCCCGAGGCGCTCAAACCGCGACCCGATC
>DASXJW010000060.1:0-32467 GCA_036497165.1 Solirubrobacteraceae bacterium | reverse complement strand
GGGGCGAGGCTCGGTGTCCAGCCGGCGCGCCCGGGCGATGGCCGCCTCCAGCGACAATCCCGCCGCTCGCGCTCGCGCCACCGACACCACACGCTCCAGGTCGTCGGCCGAATAGCGGCGGTGACCGCTGGCCAATCGCTGCGGCGTGGGAAATCCATGCCGAGCCTCCCACATGCGCAACGTGCCCTCGGCGACGCCGGTCTGCGCGGCGACCTGACCGATGCTCAACCCTGGCTCGTGGGGCGCGGCAGATGTCATGGGTGCTCCCACACGCAGAGGGGATTCTTCTGCATCGCGCGGGCAGATGCCGGTCGCACTCAGAGCGGCCGGCTGCGCGCCGGCGCCCCTGCTTACGGCGCGCGGGCGTCAGCCACCGAGCGAGGGGGTGGCCTGGTCGGTGATCGGCTGCCCGGCGCCGGCGCCGGCCTGACTCGTCTGGTCCGCATCGGCGTTGGCCGACGTGATCGCGGTGCCGTCCACGCTGCCGTGCTTGAGGCCGGTAGCGAGCGCGCCGAGCTTTGTCTGGAGGGCGAGCAGCGGACTGAGCGCCTTGGACAAGAGCTTGCTCGAGCGGGCGTCCTGGAGCGCGAGCTTCACCTCGTGGTAGGCGAAGACGGCCGCCAGCCCCGCCTTCAGGGTGGCCAGCTTGTGGTGCAACAGGCCCGCGGAGAACTTCCCCTCCTTGAACGGCTTGTAGATGTAGCGGTGAAAGGCGCCGAAGGCCAGGCCGGCGTGCAGGACGAACTTGGTCTTGGCCAGGTGCGTCGTACTGGTGGAGGAGCTGGCGCCGGCTCCGGCGGTGGGGGTCGAGCTGGCCCCGCTACCGCACCCGGCGATGGACGCGCCACTGAGCAGGATCGCCATGGCACTGAGGAGGATCGCCATCCATGCGGTTGTCGCGCGCATCACGCCTTCCAGGTCGAGACCGGGCCCGAGTATCTGACGGTCCCAAGTATCTGAGTCACATACCGCGGAAGTGGTACTCATACACACGTACCGTGAAATGGGACTTCACCGCCGACCTGGGACGCATCCTCTGCGCGGGCTCTCGCACCCACGGCCGGTGCTAGCGCCAGCGTCGTGGGCGCCGCCGGCGATGGCGGGCGACACCGAGCGATAGCGTGCCGTTGATGGCCGACCCTGCTCCCGCTCCCGCTCCCGTCCCCGCCGAGCGGGGCGGGTTCATGCGCGCAGACGCGATGGCCAGCCGTCAGCGCATCCTCGCCGCCGCCGCGACCATGGCCGGAGATCCTCGTGTCAGCATGGCGGAGATCGCGGCCGCGGCCGGAGTCGGGCGCTCGACGCTGTATCGCCACTTCCCGACCCGGGAGGCGCTGCAGGGCGCCCTGCGAGCGGACGAGGCGCCTGCGGCGGCGGGAGCCACAGGCGTGGCCACGCTCTCCTACCAGGCGCCGGGCCAGCTGGGACGCGAGCAGCCTCTGGCGCTCGAGGTCACCCGCGTCCTGGACGAAGTGCCGCCTCATCTGGCGCCCGATCAGCTCGTGGCCGAGGCGCGGCGGGCCGCGCGGGTCGCCGTCGCGCTCTACGTGGTGGACATCGACGGCTCGCACCTGTTGCGCCTGGCCGGCTCCGACGAGTTTCCGGAGCGTGTGGATTCGCCTCCGGCGCTTGGCCCGGAGCTCGTTCCCGAGGGTCTGTCGGCCTTCTACGAGCGCCTGCACGCGCTGCTGCCGGGATGCACGATCGAGCCGCTCTGGCTGCGCGGCCGCGTCACCGGTCTGCTGCTCTGCCTCGGGACCCCGGTGAGTCCGCTCGCCGATATCGCCAAGCAGGGGGCTGCCGCGTTGGAGCTCGCCAACGACTACACCGATTTCATCGAGGCGGCGCGGCGGCGCAAGCCCACGACCCCGGCCGCCGAGATCCAGCAGAACCTGTTCCCGCCGCGGATCGCGCGCATCGCCGGCGCACAGCTGGCGGGCGCGCTGTTGCCCAGCTATGCCGTCGGCGGCGATTGGTTTGACTTCGTGGAGAACCGCGACGGGGCATGGCTGGCCATCGCCGACTCGTGGGGGACGGGCCCGACTGCCGCCGGCCTGGGCGCGGCCGCCCTCGGCGCGCTGCGGGCGGCTCGCCGCGCCGGCGGCGACCTCGAGCGGGCCTTCAGCCTCATGCACGAGACGGTGCGGAGCCTTGATCACCCGGACTTCTACGTGTCGGCGATCCTCTGCCGCTGGCGTGCCGCCACTGGGACGCTGCGGTGGGTCAACTGCGGTCATCCACCGGCTTACGTCGTGGACGCCGAGGGCACTCTGGGCGAACTGGGGGGGCCGGAGCATCCGCCCCTGGGCGTTGGGAAGGCGCAGCGGTCCCCCGAGATCGCCGAGCGCCAGCTGCGCAGCGGTGAGCGCCTCATCCTCCTCACCGATGGCATCACGGGCCGCCAGATCGAGGACGGCGGGACCTTCGGGGTCGACGGACTCATCGCCGCCATCGCGTCGGCTGATCACCTCACCGCCGCCGGCACCGCGATGGCGATCCAGCACGCGGTGACCAGCTGCTGGTCAGAGCCTCTGGAGGACGACGCCACCGTCGTGGTCATGTCGGTGGAGTGACCGAGCGCGGCGGGGCGTTACTCCGGTGTGCCGGTGCGCCGCGCGGGTAGCACAGGGGTCATCGTCCTCTCGCACCCGCTGCAGTAAATGGTCGCGCCCGGGGCCTCCTGGATGCCGATCGGGGAGCTGAGCCGGCGTGTCGGGGTCAGCTCCGACGTGCTGCGCAAGTGGGAGCGGCGCTATGGGATCCTGCGGCCCGGCCGGACGAGCGGCAACCACCGCCTCTACTCGACCGTCGACGAGGCCCGCGTGCGGCTCATGCTCGACCATGTCAAGCAGGGCATGTCGCCTGCCCAGGCGGCCGAGCTGGCGGTGGCGGCCCGCTTTCGCATCGCGGCGGGCAGCGCGCCCACGGGGATGGTCGACCACATCGTCCTGGCGCGCCGGCGGATGCTCGACGCTCTGGCCCGCTATGACGAGAGCGCCGCTGACCAGGTGCTCGAGAAGCTGCTGGCGCGCGTCAGGCCGACCACCATCGTCCGCGACGTGTTCCTCGCCCTCATGCGAGAGGTCGGGGAGGAATGGGCCGGGGACCGGATCAGCGTCGCCCAGGAGCATTTCGCCACGGGCTTCATCCATGGCCGGCTTCTCGGACTCGCCCGCGGCTGGGATCACGGGCTGGGGCCTCGTGCGCTGCTGGCCTGCCCGTCCGGAGAGCAGCACACCCTCGGCCTGATCGCGTTCGGGATCTCCCTGCACCAGGTCGGCTGGAGGATCACCTATCTGGGGCCGGACACTCCCGCCGGGATGATCGCGGAGGCTGCAGAGGCCGTGAAGCCGGAGCTCACGATCGTCGCGGCGGTGATGCCCGGCCGTCTCGACACCGTCGCCGACGAGCTGGCGCCTCTGAGCCGGCGCTGGACGCTGGCGGTGGGCGGCAGCGGCACCTCGCCCGAGCTGGCCAAGCGCGTGGGAGCGAGACATCTGGCGGCCGACCCCGTCACCGCGGCCGCGGAGATGTTGCACTAGCCGCTCCGGCCGCCGGGCGTGTCCCAGTTCTGTCCAACTCTGTCTGACCTATCGGTTTGGGGCCGCGGGCCTCGGGTACCTCTTTGCTACCAGGGGTCCCAGTTATCTGGGACGATCCATCAAGCGAGAGGCGGGGGCAATGCCCAATACAACAGAGGCGTATGACGCTCGTGGCCGCACGCTCGTCGACGAGTCCGGAGCGAAAATCGGCAAGGTCGATGAGCTGTACTACGACCAGGAGGGCGGTCAGCCCGAGTGGGCGCTCGTCAGCACTGGCATGTTCGGGACCAAGAAGACCTTTGTCCCCATTCGCAGCGCGACCCCCACGGGCGAGCACCTCCAGGTCCCGGTCACCAAGGATCAGGTTAAGGACGCGCCGCGGATCGAGTCAGACCAGGAGCTGTCCGAGGACGAGGAGCGGCGGCTGTTTGCGCACTACGGCGTTCCGTACACGACCGAGGGCTCGACGACTGCGCAGGGCGCGCCGAACAGCGCGGGCGGCATGACGGGGGAGACGGCGGGCACGGGTCGCGGCGGTCCCGGCCAGGACGTCAGCGGGCCCAACACCGACGACGCGATGACGCGCTCGGAGGAGGAGCTCCGAGTCGGTACCACCGAGCAGGAGCGAGGACGCGCGCGGCTGCGCAAGCACGTCGTCACCGAGAACGTCCAGACGACGGTCCCGGTGCGCCACGAGGAAGTGCGGCTGGAGCGCGAGCCCATCACCGACGAGAACGTCGACAGCGCGATGTCCGGCGCGGACATCTCCGAGGAGGAGCACGAGGTCGTCCTGCATGAGGAACAGCCCGTGATCGAGAAGCGGACCGTCCCCAAGGAGCGCGTGCGCCTCGGCACCGAGACGGTCAGCGAGGAACACCAGGTCTCCGAGGAGATCCGCAAGGAGCAGATCGAGGCTGAAGGCGTAGACCGCGCGCGGGGGCGCTGACGCGGGCAGTCGCCGAGCCCGCCGGCCGACCGGGGCACGGCCGGCGGGCTCCGGCGCGCCGCACGCGGACGACCCAGCAGGACTGCTGCCTGCGTGCGCCCAGGCGCCGCAGATGCGTACCAATGACAACCGATGGAGGAATCAGCGATGGCTGACGTGACAGTGGAGAGGGACACGCCGGGGTCCGCGATGGCGACCCGCAGCGGCCGAGACGGCGGCGACCTGCAGACCGCGAAGGGGCAGACGACGATCGCCGACCCCGTGGTGACCAAGGTGGCCGGAATCGCGGCCCGCGAGGTGGGCGGCGTCCACGCGCTTGGCGGCGGCGTCGCCCGCGCGCTCGGCGCGGTGACACAGCGCCTGCCGGTGGGAGACGCCACCGCCCAAGGCGTGTCGGTCGAGGTGGGCGAGAAGGAGGCCGCCGTCGATCTCACCGTCGTCATCGACTACGGAGAGTCGATCCCGCAGGTGACACAGTCCATTCGCGACAACGTCATCCGGCGGATCGAGGGCATCACCGGTTTGACGGTCACCGAGGTCAACGTCGCCGTCAACGACCTCTACCTGCCCGGCGATGACCAGGACGAGCCCGAGCCCTCGCGCGTCCAGTAGCGGTCGGCCACCATGAGCGTCAGCTCAATCTCTCGGCCTGCGTCAACCGGCGCGGGCGACACGGCCCTGCCTCGTGCCGCCGGGCTCGGCCCGTCGCCGAGGCTGCGCCTCGCGCGGCTGGCGCGCGATACCGCGCTGCGCGTGGGAGGCGTGCTGGCGCTGGCATCCGGCGAGGATGGCCGGTTCGCGGTCGTCAGCGGCGACGAGCGGATCGACGGCGTTCTGTGCGTCGCGACCGCCGGGGGCGGATACGACGTCGGTGTCCGGCTCGTCTGCGCGCTGGTGCCGCTCATCGAGTTGGGTGACCGTGTACGGGCGCAGGTGGAAGAGTCCGCCACGGCCGCCGGGCTTCCACTCGCGACCGTCTCTGTCCATGTCGCCGGCGTTGCCGCGCCCGGAGAGCTCTGATGCTCCTGCTGAGATTCCTCGCCCGCCTGGCCGGGGTGTTGTTGATGCTCATCCTCGCACTGGCGGGCCTGGGCCTGGCGCTGTATTGCTTCGACGGGTTCATCCGTCTCGGGTCGGCGCGTTCGGATCGGTTGCTGCACCTCCCGGCCGTGCGCGACCATGTCGATTCGTTTCTGCATCAGGTCACCGCGCCCGGGCCCACCGCGGGCCTCGCGCTGCTCTGCGGCGTGGGCGCCATCCTCCTCGGGCTTCTGCTCCTCATCGGGCTGCTGGCACCACGGCGTCAGCGGCTGGTGGTGCTGGAGCGCGACGGGAAGCAGGGCACGCTCGCCGCCCGTCCGTCACCGCTGCGTGACATGGCCGCCGCGCTGGCGAAGTCGGCCCCAGGGGCCACCGCGGTGACGCGCCCGCGGCTGCACAGGGGAGGCCGGCTGCGCTCGAGCCACCTGACGCTGACGGCCTCGCGCAGCCGCACGCAGGACCCCAAGCAGGTTGAGCGCGCGATTGACGAGCGGCTCCAACCGCTGACGGAGCCATTCGGCGTGCAACGCCGCATCCACGTCCGCAGCGCTCAGCCGGGCAGGCGAGTGCAGTGATCCGCCAGCGCGTCAACCTGCGCACCCCGGCGCTCGCGTATCTGGTGCGGATCCTCACCGTGGTACTCGGGCTGGCGCTCGTGTGGTACGGCCTCATGCTCGCGCTGCTGGCGGCCAAGGTCGCTCCGCACACCGTCAACGCGATCAGTGGGTATCGCTCGGTCTACCACGACGCCGCCACGCTGAGCGCGCACGACTTCACGACCCTCGTGCGGTGGATCGCCGGCGTTGCCGGCTTCCTTGCCTTCCTCTTGTTCGCCTACCTGGCGGTGCAGGAGCTTCCCCGGCCCTATCTCGCGCGGGGCGAGGTGCCGCTCACCGAGGAGGAGACGGGAACCACCGTCGTCAGGCCACGTGCGATCGAGCGTGTCGCCGAGCTGGCAGCGCGCGGCCATTCAGAGGTCGCCTCCGCCGCCGGCCGCTTGGGCGACGGGGAGCTGAACGTGGCGGTCGGCCTGCGCCGGGCGGGCACCGCGCCGACGGCTCTGCGCGACATCCGCACTCGTGTCCGAGCCGAACTGGACCGTCACGAGCTCCCCGCCCTCCCCGTCAACGTCACCCTCACCGACTACGACAGCAACCGCAGAAGGGAACTCGCATGACCCCTCCGTACTTCGCCGCTCTGATCGGCTTTCTCTTCGTCGCCGCCTGGGCCGCCCTCGGGTTCGGCGACGCCGTTCTCTGCCTCCTCGGCGCCGCCGTGTTCTACCTCGTCACCGCCTTCTACCGCGGCGAGCTTGACCTCGAGGGTCTCCAGCAGCGCGCCGGATCGTCGCGCCAGTCACGGGCGGTGCGCTGACCAGCGCGGCCTGTGCTCACGACGCGGCCGGACTCGATACCCTGAGCCCAGCGCCCTCTTAGCTCAGCTGGTAGAGCACTTCCATGGTAAGCATCGGGCGGGGTGGTCTGAGCGCCCTCCACGGAGAGGATGCGTCAAGGGAATACCCGCAAACGTGGGTGATTTCATTCGACGAGCCCTTGGTCGCCAGAGGCCGCCGAGAGACAGCTACGGGCGCATGCGGGCATCTTTTGCGGCCCCGGCGCAGCCCGGTAGCGCTCCACTCGCAGGCCTCGTAGGCGCGCGCCTCGCCGTCAACCGAGAGAGAGCCGCCGAGCCGCGCGGGACTGGCGGCGCTGCCCACGAGAGTCGCCTCCGCAACGTCGGCCCCGAGGCTGTGCAAACGAGCCCGTTGTACTCATTTCAGCGGTGGACCCCTCCTTACCATGGTGGCGACTTTTCCCGCTCCTTGCATCCACCGCGATTGCGCGTCGCCCTTTCTGGTCCGGCACGCTGCCGCGTCAGATGGTCTTGATCAGGCCACCGTCGATGACGTAGTTCACCCCGGTGACGTTGGCCAGGCGCTCAGAGGCCAGCATTGTGATCAAGGTTGCGACCTCCTCGGGCGTGGTGAATCGTCCGGTGGGGATGCTGGCGACGGCCGTTTCGCGGACTGTGTCGGCGTCGGCGCCCGTGGCTTTTCCGATCGTCGCCGCCACGCCGTGCTCCCCGAGCCAAAGGTCGGTGCTGACCTGGCCCGGCGAGACGCAGTTCACACGGATGCCCTGGGGACCGAACTCCTGCGCTAACGACTTGCTCAGGTTCACGACCGCGGCTTTGGCGACGCCGTAGTCGATCGTGGCGGCGTCAGGCTGAAAGAACGAATTGACCGAGGCGATGTTGACGATCGACCCCGAGCCTTGCTCGAGCATCGGACCGAGACCGGCCCGGGTCGCGCGTAGGCAGGTGAAGAAGTCCATCTGCAACGCCCACTCGAACTCCTCGTCACTGGTGCCGAGAAATCCGTCCACCCGGATGCGCACCGCCCCGACATTGTTGACGAGCACATCGAGACGGCCG
Organism: Solirubrobacteraceae bacterium; assembly: GCA_036497165.1. GTDB lineage: Bacteria > Actinomycetota > Thermoleophilia > Solirubrobacterales > Solirubrobacteraceae > Palsa-465. The sequence goes on along the minus strand of DASXJW010000060.1, from coordinate 24,505 downwards.
TACTGGTCGATCGCCTTCTGGACGAGCAGGGCCGGCCCGTCCTCGGCCAGCAGGTCGACCGCGACCGCGGTGACCCGGTCTAAGCCGTCGAGGTTCTCCGTAGAGAGCGACCCGGCGACGACATTGGCGCCCTCGGCGATCAGTGCCTTGGTGATCGCGAGCCCGATGCCTTTGTTCGCTCCGGTGACGACCGCAACCTTATCGGTCAGCTGGAGATCCATTTACGACGCCTGTTGACTGGTTGGGACCGGGGCGTCGAGCACGCCATCCAGCCAGTTGTCAACCCCGGCTGCGATCTCCTGCCAGTCGGGCGCGACCATATGCAGGTGCGGCCGGCCGTCGAACTCGAGGTAGTCGGTGGCCGCCGGCGAGCGCTCGTAGCGCTTGTACTGCGCCTTCGCCAGCGACGCCGGAACCGTGTGGTCCTCTGTCGCTCCGACGATCAGCAGCGGCGCGCGATCGTCGCTTTTGAAGTGCACCTCGGTCGGCGGGTGCAGGTGGAAGTTGGCAAACCCCGCCTCATAGAAGATCTGCCCGGTCTCCGGGACCGCGTAGCGTTCGTAGGCGGCGGCCGCGTCGTCCGCTGAGAAGGTGTTGACGAAGACGTAGGTGAACTCCTCGCGCGTCAGCGTCACCACGCCGTGCCACTTCGACGGATGCGCCAGTGCCGGCGCGCCCGCCTTCAGCGTCGAGAATGGCAGCGCGAGGATGCCCTTCGGCGGTGCCGGGCTCATGGCCACCCCGGCCTGTCCGAGGCCCCGGTCGAGCAGCAGCTCGACGAACAGCCCGCCGTAAGAGTGACCGATCAGCACTGGGGGATGATCGAACCCGCGGATGAGCTCCTCATAGTGGTCGAGGATCTCCTGGACTCCGAGGCCGGCGGACGCCTTGGCCTCCCAGCTGCGCGCCGAGAGCCACGCCCCGTGGATCAGCATCAGCGGGATCTCGCCGTTCTGGGTCTGGCTGGCTTGCATCCGGTCCCTCCTCGTTCGAATTAGTCCACCCGAGCCTACGCCGAGCCGAGCCGCGACAAAGTCCGATCGGCGAGTTAGCCCGAGGTCCGGTCGGATGCCGCTTCGACTTTGTCGCTTGCGCGGTCGCTGGAAGCGCGGCGCTCCCGAATTGTGGGACATGCGTGGCCGGGTCAACCCGACCACCGGGCCGCCGACCTTCAGCTTCGGCGGAGGGCCGCACTTGCCCGGATAGCAGCCACACGCCACGCAGTAACTGCGAACGCCGCGCCAACACCGCTCGGCGCTCGGCATCTGAGCTTCGTGACCGAACTTGCTAGCGCACAGATCCGAGACGTAAAGCCCGCGCCCTCGCTCTGGCGCGGCCGCGAGACCACCGACGCTCGTTGCGTCACTGCACCCCCCGCCAGCTCGACGCAAGTCACGACGGTCGCGGAGGCAAAACGAAAGCGGGGCCCCCTCTGGCTCTAAGAGCGAGACTCGCGCGATTTGCTGGTCAAGACCTGGAGGCGACTGAGGTAGCCGCGGTCGAACGCCCGCACTCGGCGCCCACGGCCGCGGGCTTTGCCGAACGCGACATCTACGCGGGGAGCGCAGGAGGGGCCACCACCCGCCGCGAGGGAATCTGAGGTCAACTACGAAGTCCGCCGTTGACCCGCTGCATCGAGCCGTCGCAGAAGCGCACGCGCCGCCCGCCGGACGCCTGCTTCGGCTTCGGGGTGGTCTTGCTCTTGTCGAATCGCGTGCGGCCGAACGCAGCCGCTTTGAGACCGACCAGCGCCGCCGGACTCGCCGCCCAGAAGCGCCCGACTTCAGGGGTCAGCACCCGCTTCTAAAACTGAGATTGCCTTTGTTTGAGCTGGGTTAGGTCAGCTTGTGTCGGGCACCCTGAAACGAGCTGACCCCAGGGCGCTCGAGCAGGCGCCGGTCGAGGTCTCGGCGCGGCCACGGCGTTCGGGGGCTGATCACGCCGGTGTAGCGGCCTCGGGGCCTGGCGCCTTTCGCTCCATGATGCGTCCGGGGGTTACCGACTCGAACCCGAACCGCTCATACAGTCCGTGGGCGTCCCGAGTGCCCAGCACGATCCTGATGTCCGCAACGTCCGGGTGAGTCACGACCGTCGCCACCAGCCACACTCCGAGACCCCGCCCTCGGTGCTGCTCGAGCACGAAGACGTCGGCCAGCCAGGCAAAGCTGGTGCGGTCGGTGACGATCCGTGCGAACCCGGCCTGCGCCCCGTCGGGAGCGAACAGCCCGAACGCGAGCGAGTTCTCGATCGCCTGCTCGACCTTGTCGCAAGTGATGCCCGGCGACCAGTACGCGGTGCGGAGGAACGTCCAGATCGCGTCCCGGTCAAGCCGAGCGCGGTCAGTGGAGATGAGGTAACCGTCGCGCCGCCACTCCGTCGGCCTCACGCTCACCCGGTCAGCACCGTTTCGATCGCCGCCACGGCCCGTTCCATATCGTCCGCCCCTACATCCAAATGCGTCACCGCGCGCACGCGCCGCCGGTCGAGAGCTTGGAGCTCCACCTCGCCGGCGACCCGATGCACGAGGCCGGAGGCGTCGTCGGTCTCGAAGATCACGATGTTCGTCTCCACCGCGCCCGGATCGAGGATCACCCCGGGTATCGCCGCGAGCCCGTCGGCCAGCAGTCGGGCGTGCTCGTGGTCTTCGCTGAGCCGCTCGATGTGATGGTCGAGCGCATACAGACACCCCGCCGCCACGATCCCAGACTGGCGAAACGCGCCGCCGAGCATCTGCTTGAAGCGCCAGGCCTCGGCGATCAGCTCCTCCGAGCCGGCGAGGACGGCGCCGATCGGTGCGCCCAGGCCCTTGGTGAAGTCAAGCCACGCGGTGTCAAATCCGCTGGCGTAATCGGCGGCGTCGACGCCGGAGGCGACTACCGCGTTCATCAGGCGAGCGCCGTCCAGATGAGTGCGCAGCTCATGTCGGCGAGCTACGTCAAGGACGGCGCGGATCGTGTCCAGCGGCCACACCCTCCCCCCACCGTGGTTGGTCGTCTGCTCGACCGAAACGAGTCGGGACCGAGGCGTGTAGCGGTTGTCGGGCGGGCGGACGGCGGCCTCGAGCTGCGCCGGATCGAAGATGCCCCCATCCCCATCCAGGGCGCGGATCATCGCACCCGCGAGACGGGCCGGACCCCCGCTCTCGAAGTTGACGGGGTGGGCGTTGCGGTCGATGAGCAGTTCGTCGCCACCGGTCCGGATGTGCACGAGGAGCGCAATCTGGTTGCACATGCTCCCGGTCGGCAGGAACACGGCCGCCTCGTGCCCGAGCAACTGCGCCACCCGTTCCTCGAGCGCGATCGTCGTCGGATCCAGCCGTCTCTGCTCATCGCCGACCTCGGCCGTGGCGATGGCCTCGCGCATACCTCTCGTCGGCCGCGTCTGGGTGTCGCTATAGAGATTGATGGGCGTCATGCCAGCGCCGCCACGAACCGCCAGTCAAGGACGTCGCGCCTCTGATCGGTCTCGTCGACCACCTGCAGGCGGGTGCGCAGGTGGGCCAGCCCGCCGCCGCCCGCCAGCGGCTCCAAGCGCTCAAGGGCCAGCCGGGTGTAGAGCGTGTCGCCCTCGTGAACGGGCGCGACGTGATCGCAGCTGTGCCAGGCGGTGATCGTCGCCAGTGTCGGGAGCGCTCGCGACGCGAACGCGGCGGCAATTCCGATCGTGTGGCCGCCATACACGAGGCGACGACCCTCAGCACCCGGTCTCAATCGGTCGTAGTGGGCCATCGCGACATTCAGCGTGAGGCGCGCAAGCTCGGGCGCGGCGCTGACGACCTCACCGCTGTCACTTGTCCAGGTGGCGCCCAGCGCCAGGTCACCGAAGCCTGGACCCGGCACCACATCGCGCAGTGCGCTCAACCGCCAACCCTCAACGGCGCGCCCGGGACTCTCCGGCTCGCCGGCGCGACCGACCGCATCGATGTCATCAGCGGCCCCCGTGCTTCCGTCTGGGTCCCGCAGGGGGAGCATCGCGCACCGCCAGAAGTTGAGCACCATACGGTCGTGCTGATCGACCGTCGTCACATGCAGCGCGGCGAGACCCCGGGCCGGAACTCCCGGGCGCCGAGTGCTCTGGCGCAGCGCGGCCACCTCAGTCCGCGTGCGCAGGGTATCGCCGATCAGCGGCGCCCGGCGGAACGTCAATCCGCGGTAGAACAGGTTTGCGATGACCCGCTGCGTCGGCGTCGTCGACTGACCGATCGCGACGTCCCAGGCGAGAGCGGGATGGACGAGCGTCCGCTCTGCGCCCACGACGGCGCGACTCAGCGATTCGTCAAGCGCGAGCCTCATGCGATCGCCGACGATCGCCTGATGAAGCGCAGCGTGACCCTCGGTGAGTGTCAACCCAGGAGCGTCGGCAAAGACCTGGCCGACTTCAAGCTCTTCGAACCACGGACCGCCGACCGTGCCGGCCGGATTCGCCACGCCGGCAGTACGCGCGGGGTCCGCCTCGCCGAGGGTTACCGCGTCGGGGCGCATGCGGATTCCAACCGGAGCGTTGTGGCCATCTCGTTGCCGACGATCGAGAGTCCTTCGTCAACGCCCATCCCGGGCTTGGCGAGGATCTGGTCCGCGCCTGTGGCCAGCGCTACATGGACACACGCGCGAGCCGAGCGGTCGGTCTCGCAACAGGAACCACCGACGTGAGCCAGCACACCGTGGCGGCGGCAGTCAAGCACCGCATCTACGGTGTGATGCAGGCCACCGAGGTCCGGCGTCTTGATCTGGATCATGTCGGCGGCGCCGGCGCGGTTGAACTCCCGGATGTCTGCGATGGTGTTGGCCCATTCGTCGGCCACGAGCTCGACGCGACTGTCCGCGCTTTGCAGGAGGCGACGCAGCTCGGTCATCTGCTCGATCTGGCCCGCCCGGCTGCCGGCATCGAGCGGGTGCTCCACCCGCAGCGCGAACGGGCGTGCCGCCTCCTCCATTCGGATCAGGGCATCCACAATCTGCTCGAGGCGCTGCTCCATCACGACCCCGAGGACGCCGTAGACGTCGAAATGCAGCACCGGGGTATAGCCCGGGTCGCGACGCAGCTCGTGGATCCGCCGGCTCACCCAGGAGACATATTCGACGAGGGTCTCGCCGCCCGCACCGACCAGCGATGGACTATTGATCAGCCCGTGCGGCAGCGAGTCCACCTCGCGCATGATCATCTTGTCGACGTTGAGATGCCGTTGCTCGCCGCATTGGGCGTAGACGGGTACGCGCCGCAGCTCCAGGTCGAGGCCCCACTCAGCCTGGATCGTCCGCGCCATGCTCCGGCCGGTCGCATGGGCGGCGGCGGCCAGCAACGCCTGCGAGAGCCCATATGCGGCGGCGCTCCCGAACCCGGGAAGCTCGCGCGTAAGCGTGTCGATTTGGTCGCTGGCCTGACGGAAGGACTCGACCGGACTCCCGCCGATCGCCCCGGCCACCTCGTCTTCGAGCAGCGCTGCCAGCGCCTCGGCATTGAGCACCGGATCCCGGCCGCCGACCCCGCTGTATTGGACCGCGACGCAGTCGCCGTAGGCCACGTGCCCGTCGCTTAACCGCAGCATTACCGACACCGCCTCCGCCGGCTGACGTATCGATGAAAATCCGACAGTCAGAGGCTCGCCGAGGATGGCGAATCCGTCGCGCCGCGCCCCCAGCTTGATCGCGGCCTGATCGTCGAAGAAGAAAGCGCCGACGCCAGGCGCGGCGAGGACGTCAACGATGCGGCAGTCGCTCATGCTCGTCCAGTCATCGTTAGTAGGAGCGGGGCATCCCCAGGACGTGGTGACCCACATACGCCAGCACCAGGTTGTTGGCGACTGGCGCCGTCTGGTAGAGCCGCGTCTCACGGAACTTGCGCTCGACGTCGTATTCGGCGGCGAACCCCCAGCCGCCGTGAGCATCCAGGCAGGCATTGGCCGCCTGCCACGAAGCTTCCGAGGCCAGCAGCTTGGCCATGTTGGCCTCGGCGCCGCAGGGCGCTCCGGCGTCGAACAGCGCGGCGGCCTTCTGACGCATCAGGTCGGCCGCCTCGACCGCGACGTGAGCCCGGGCGATCGGGAACTGCACACCCTGGTTGACGCCGATGGGACGGTTGAAGATGACGCGATCGATGGCGTAGCGGCTCGCGGTCGAAACGAACCAGCGGCCATCGCCGACGCACTCGGCGGCGATCAGGATGCGCTCAGCGTTGAGCCCGTCGAGGATGTGGTGAAAGCCACGGTCCTCCTCGCCAATCAGTGAGTCCTCGGGAAGTTCGACGTCGTCAAAGAACACCTCGGTGGTCCCGTGGTTCATCATCGTGCGGATCGGCCGAATCGTGAGCGCGCGACCGGCCTCGCGGATATCGAGCAGGAACACGGACAGGCCATGAGAGGCCCGTTGCGAGTCCTCCAACGGCGTGGTGCGTGCCAGCACGATCATCAGATCGGAGTGAAGCGCCCTCGAGGTGAAGACCTTCTGCCCGCGCAGGCGCCAGCCTCCCGCGACACGGCGAGCCGTGGTGGTGATGCGCGTCGTGTCCGAGCCGGCTCCGGGCTCGGTCACCGCGAACGCCTGCAGCCGCCGCTCGCCCGACGCGATCGCGGGGAGGTAGCGCTGCTTCTGCTCGGGCGTCCCATGGCGCAGCAGCGTGCCCATCGTGTACATCTGCGCATGGCAGGCCGCGCCATTGCCGCCGGAGGCGTTGATCTCCTCCAGGATGACACTCGCGATCTGCAGCCCAAGACCGGCACCGCCGTACTGCTCCGGGATCAGAGCGGCGAGCCAGCCGTCCCGCGTCAGCGCGTCAACGAACTCGACCGGATAGCGGTCGGGCTCCAGATCGCGCCAGTAGGAGATGCCGAACGACACGCACAATTCGCGGATCGTGTTGCGGACGGCCGCCACTTCGGTCTCGGTGGCGACGGCGACTGGTTCAGAGAAGTCAGACATTTGACGTGCGGCGAAGTTTGGCGCCAATCCTACAGCGATGCGGCGGCCGCAGCGGCGCGCCGTCGAGCGTCATGCAGGACACAGAGAGATGGCGGCCGAAAGCTTGACATCGTCGATCGACGCCGCTCTAGTGTCACCGCGATGAACGATCCCCGGACCGTCGATCTGGCTCCGAGCGTCCTCCCGGCGCCGGGCACGATCTCGCTGGCGCGCGGCATTCCGGCACCCGAGACCTTTCCGATCGAGCAGCTCGCGCAGTGCAGCGCGCGAGCGATCGAGCGTCACGGCCGGGTCGTCCTCAACTACGGGGATCCGCAGGGCTTCCCCCCGTTGTGCGAGTGGCTCGCCGAACGCCACGGCGTCAGCCCGGAGCAGATCATCATCACGCCGGGTTCGATCATGGGGTTGTCGTTCCTCGCCCGCGTGCTGCTGGAGGGCAACGGGCGCGCCGCGATCGAAGCGCCCTGCTATGACCGGATGATCACGCTGCTGGCCCGCCTTGACGCCGAGGTGCTCCCCATAGCGCGCACGTCCCATGGGCTCAACCTCGATGAGCTGCGCCGTGTGTTCGAGCAGCGCTCGCGCCCCGGCTTTCTCTACGTGCTGCCGACGTTCCACAACCCCATGGGCCTCACGATGACGCTCGCCGAGCGCGAAGCGCTGGTGGACCTGGCCCTCGAGCTCGAGATCGTCGTGCTCGAGGACGATCCCTACGGTTTGCTGCGAGTGGAGGCAGAGCCGCTGCCGCTGCTGCATGAGCTGCTGTGCCGGCGAGATGGCGGGCACCTCGCGATCCATCTTTCGTCGTTCTCAAAGACGGTCTCGCCCGGGATGCGCGTCGGTTACATCGTCGCCCCGATCTCCCTGCACGGCCGCCTGCGCGCGCTCGCGACGGCAACCTATGTCTCTCCTCCATTGCTGGCGCAGGCCGAGTTGTACGAGTACCTCCGCGCCGGCCACCTCGAGCCCCACCTGGCGTACCTCCAGGCGTTTCTGCGGCCCCGTCGCGATGCCCTGCTGGAGGTCTTCGGCGCGCGGATGCCGCCCGACGCTCGGTGGACCCGCCCGCACGGCGGATACTTCCTGTGGCTGGATCTGCCGCCCAGGATCGACGCGGCGACGCTAGCGCGGCGCTCGGCTGCCGTCGGCGTGACGATCGTTCCCGGGAGCGGCTTCTTTCCGGGCTCCGGCGGCGAGTACGGCGCCCGCCTGTCGTTCAGCTTCCCTTCCGTGGAGGAGATCCGCGACGGGGCGGCACGGCTGGCCGAGCTGGTCAGCGGTTGACGGCGAACGAGGGCACTACCCGCCGTCTGGGCCGGTTGCCGCCACCTGGGTGGGCGCCGCGGCGCCGTCGACCGGATCGCCGAACACCCCACTCTCGGCGAGCTCCGCGAAACGCTCGTCTGAGTATCCGCACACCCGGGCCAGGCACTCCCGAGTGTGCTCGCCGCGGCGCGGTGCCCTGACCGGCTCCCGGCGATCTGAGCCGACGCGCAGCGGTGTCGCAATCGTCCGCACCACGCCGAAGCGGTCGTGTGGCACCTCCACGATCGCCTCCCGCGCGTGCGTCTGGGGATCATCCAGAGCGCTCATCACGTCGTTGACGCGCGCGCATGGAATCCCCGCCGGCGCGAGCCGCGCCAGCCAGCCGTCGGTGCTCTGCGCCGCGAACGCCGCCTCGAGCGCCGGCAACAGGTCGCCCCGGTTGCGGTCACGCTCCGCGAAACTCGCAAACCGGGGGTCCTCAGCGAGCTCAGGACGATCGATCGCCTGGCAGAGCGTTCGCCAGAAATGCTCCTTCGGGCACGCGACCACGATCCATCCGTCAGCAGTCGCGAAGTTCTGGAACGGCACGATCGACGGGTGGGCGGAATTGTCCTGTCGCGGCGGTTGATAGCCCTTGGTCGCCGCCCACGTGCCGACGTACATGAGTTCGGCCAAGGCCGTGTCGAACAGCGAGATGTCACAGTCGCAGCCAACGCCGTCCCGATGCGCGCGCCACATTCCGGCGACGATTGCCAGCGCGGCGACGTAACCGGCGGACACGTCGACCAGTGACAGGCCACTCTTGGTCGGAGGCGCCCCTGGCTCACCGGTGAGACTCATCCAGCCCGCCAAGCCCTGGATCACGTAGTCATACCCGCCCTCAGCGGCGCGCGGACCGGTCATGCCAAACCCCGACAGCGAACAGCAAACGATCAGCGGGTTGATTGCTCCCAGCTCGGCGTACCGAAGTCCGAGCTTGGCGGGCTGGTCCCCGCGCAGGTTCGAGAAGACGGCATCCGATCCTCGCACCAGATCCTCGAGCACGCCACGGGCCATTGCGTGGCGAAGGTCGAGCGCGACGCTGTGCTTGTTGCGATTAAACGTCTCGAAGAAGAGGGAGTCCTCCTCCTCCTGGAACGGCGGAACATAACGACCGATGTCACCGCCGGAGCGCGGATCCTCGATCTTGATCACCTCTGCTCCGAGGTCGGCAAGCTGCATGGTCGCCCACGGGCCCGCGCCGAATTGCTCGATCGAGACCACCCGGACATTCTCGAGAGGCAGCGTCATGGTAGAAGTCTGACATCAAACATCATGCCGTGTCCAGCGACCTTGCCGACTCCATCGCCTGACATATATGGTTCGCGCTCGGTGCCCGCCTCTGCCTCGAGTCCCGCCGCGCGAAACGGCCGCACGCTGAAGTCCGAGCGACGCGGCGGCCCTCGGCGCCACGGCCTGCATATCGATGGGGTCCGGGAGCCCGCCGCATCCGGGGAGCACTTCGCGTCGATCAATCCAGCCACCGGAGCCGTCTGGGCCGAATTTGCCGACGCCGGCGCCGACGACGTCGACCGGGCGGTGGCGGCGGCCGCGATGGCCTTCACGGCACCGCAGTGGGGAGGGCTGTCGCCGACTTGCCGCGGCCGGCTGCTGATGCGCTTCGGCGACCTCGTGGCCGAGCACGCCGAGGAGCTGGCGACGGTGGAGGGGATCCCCTCCGGGGTGATCAACGTTGTCACCGGAACCGCGCGTGCGGGCGCTGCCCTGGTCGAGCATCCCGGCGTCGCCAAGGTGGCGTTCACCGGCGGCGACGCCGCCGGTCGCGTCATTGCGCGAACCGTCGCCGGGCGACTTGGGCGCTACACCCTGGAGTTGGGGGGCAAGAGCCCCAATATCGTGTTCGCCGATGCGCAACTCGAGGCTGCCGAAGCCGGCGTCCTCGCGGGGATCTTCGCGGCCGGTGGTCAGACGTGCGTCGCCGGCTCGCGCCTGCTCGTACAGCGCGAAGTGCATGATCAGCTGGTGAGCCGGCTGGTCGCCCGCGCCGGCGCGATCCGGCTCGGTGATCCTTTGGACAGCGAGACGCAGATGGGCCCGATCGCCACCGCGGCCCAACTGCAGCGCGTCGACTCGATCGGCGAGTACCTCCGGGCCAAGAGCGTCTGGTGCGAACTCAGCGAAGAGGTTCAGGATCCTTTCGTGCTGAAGCTGTGACCGTGCTCGAGTGGCAGAGCGAGATCGCGCAGGCCATCGAGCAGGCCGGCGTCGATGCCGTCATCTACGTCCCGGACGCGCGGCTGCGCGGCATCGTCGAAGCGTTGTCAGACACCGGGCCCCGCCTGCGAACCCTCACGCGCGAGGAGGAGTGCATCGCGTTCGCCTGCGGACTGCTCGCCGCGGGCGCGCGCCCGGTGGTTCTGATGCAATGCTCGGGGCTGGGCAACGCGCTCAACGCGGTCGGCTCGCTGTGCCTGCCCTACGGCCTCGGGCTCCCGATGGTGCTGTCCATGCGCGGCACGCTCGGCGAGGGCAATCCCGCCCAGGTGCCGATGGGACGCGCCACGCCGGCCCTCCTCGCCGCCGTCGCCATCCAGGCCTTCACGCTCGTCGACCCAGGCCGCGCCGGGCAGACGATGGCGGGAACGATTGAGCTTGCGTTCAAGACCGGGACGAGCGCGGCCGTCGTCCTTGACGCCCTGCTCGGGGGTGGACGTGAAGCCATCTGAGGCCGTGGCCAGCGCGGTGGCGCAAGTGCCTGGCGCGCTGTGCGTCTCCTCGCTCGGGACCGCTACATCGGCGCTGCGACTGGCCAGCGACGACGGGCCGCATCTGTATCTCGGCGGGGCGATGGGCTGCGGCCTAGCGGTCGCGCTGGGCGTCGCCGACGCCCGTCCGGACCGCGCCGTGATGGCCGTCGTCGGCGACGGCGACCTGCTGATGGGCGCCGGCTCGTTGTGGTCGCTGAGCGGCCTGCGGCCCCCGAACCTGCTCGTACTCGTCCTCGACGACGGGCGTTATTCGATCACCGGGGGCCAGGACGTGATGGCGCCGGCAGCGCTGGCGGCGGTGGCCGGCGCGCTGCCCGGCGTCGCGTCGGCGCAGGCGAACTCCCCAGACGAGGTCGCGGTGGCAGTGCGCTCGATCAGCCGCCCCGGGATCGTCCTGGCCCGAATCGCCGAGTCCCCATGGCCGGGCCCCAGCCCGTTCGTGGACCCCCCGCTGGTGCGGCGGCGATTCGCTGACTATGCCGCGAGCGCCGAGGCGGTCTCCTAGTGGGGCTGGAGCGCTGCGGGCTGCGCTGCAGTCCCGACCTCGGCGAGCCACGCCAAGCACCCCGCCCGCTCGGCGGCGGTGAGCCCGCGCAGGGGCGCCCGCACCAACGCGTGGTCAAGCACGCCCCTGGGCGACGAGCGCCGTCTTGAGCGCCGCCTGCAGCGGATACGCCGCCAGCCCGTCGCGCGGGAAGGTGGCATGGTCGGCGGGCCCCTTGCCGTCGAAGATGCGGATGACCGCGTGGGGCATGGCGGCGGCGAGGCCGGAGATCGCGCCGACGGCGCCCAGCGTCAGCGCCTCGGGGATCAGCGCCTTGCTCCCCACGAAGACATCGAGGTCCGGCAGCAGGTCCGGACGCAGTTCGCTGAGACTGCGATCCGACACCTTGATCCCCACCAGGTTCGGTTCCCGCGCCACGAGCGTCCGCACCACATTGTCGTCGTCGTAGCGGTAGTACGGCGGGCCGCCCGCGCGCCGCGTGGAGAAAGCTCTCGGCGAGCGCCATGCGCTCAGCCGTGCCCAGCAACAGCCCCTCGCCCGTCGTCCCGGCTACGAGCACCCCGGAGATTCCGGCCGCGGCGTAGAAATCGACGAGGCGTGGGACCGCGTCCGTGTCGAGCTGCCGCGCGCCGTCGCGGAGCGGGGTGATGGCGGCGGCGAGGACCCCGGACAGAGGGCCTCTGGACTGTGCGGACACCACGTGCCCTCCAGGGTCGCGGGGTGCCGGCGGCCGCGTCCCGCGTCGTCATGGGGGGCGAACGTCAGACATAGACGATCTTGGTATACATACCGCTCCGGGAACCTCGATGAGGAGAGGCCAGTTGAGTACCGAGCCGCAGGCCGAAACGCAGTATGAGCCGCTGCTGGAACGCGACGGCGTCAAGGTCTCCCGGAGCCCGTGGGGGCCCGACGATCAAATCGGGCGGATGAACTGGATCACGCCTGAGTCACGGCGCGAGGTGCTCGAGCACCTCGACGGCCGAGCCACGTTCGACCTGGGCATCGAGTACTTCTTCGGGATGCCGTCGTGGGCCGCCGCCCACGATCCCAAGTACGAGATCTGGATGACCCACACGCCGCAGGGCTCGATCAACGACAACCTCTCCGGCGCCGGCCCGGATGTCCACGAGAAGTACAGCTATTGCGGCGACTCTATCCATATGTACATTCACACCGGCACGCACCTGGATACGCTCAACCACCTTGGTTACTTCGGCATGTTCTGGAACGGGTGGACGGCCGACAAGGACCTCGGCAGCCGCGCGTGGCTCAAGGGCGGCGTCGAGAACTACCCGCCGGTGATCGCCCGCGCGGTGCTGTTGGACATCGCCGGCGTACACGGAGTGCAGTGCCTTCCCCCCGGCCACGTGATTACCCCGGATGACCTCCGCGCGGCCGCCCGCGAGCAGGGCACGGACCTGCGGCCGCGTGACGTCGTCCTGCTCCGAACGGGACGGATGACCTGCTGGCCGGACTTCGACACCTATATCCCGGACAACCCCGGGCTCGGCCTCGGCGGTGCGAGGTACCTGTGCGAGGACGTCGGGGCAATGTGCATCGGCACCGACGCCGTGAGCATGGACGTCGCGCCCCACGAGGAACCCGACGCGTTCGTACCCGTCCACTGTTACATGTTCGCCACCGCCGGAGCGCAGATCATCGAGGTCCTCGATCTCGAGGAGATCGCCGCCGAGAAGGTCTACGAGTTCGCGCTGCTCGCCTTCCCTCTGAAGCTGCGCGGAGCGACCGGTTCGCCGATCCGTCCGGTGGCCATCCCGCTGCGGAGCTGATGGCCCCACCGCGGCTGGCGCTTTCGCAGTTCGGAGCCGCGTTGGGCGATGTCGCCCCCAATCTGGCGCACATGCGCGGGGCGCTGGCCGCCGCGGCGGACGCCCACGCCGAGGTGGTCTGCTTTCCCGAGCTCAGCCTCAGCGGCTACCTCCTACGGGCGACCGACTACACCGATGCGCTCCTCGACGACGTGGAGCGGGCCGAGCGCGTGCTCGCCGCTGACAGCCAGCGCCTGGGCGTCAGCGTCGTCTACGGCGCGCCGGTGCGCGTGCGCCCGTGTAGCCTTGCCAACGCCGTCATCCTCCAGGAGCCCGACGGCCGGCGGCTCGTTTACCACAAGACGCATCTCGTCGCCAAGGAGCGCGAGGTCTTCGTCCCCGGAAGTGAGTTCGTCGTCAGCGATCACGGGATCGGACTCGCGTGCTGCTATGACCTCGCGTTTCCCGAGGCGCTGCGGGTCGTCACCCTGCGGGGTGCCAGCCTGCTGCTGGTGCCGATGGCCTGGGAGGTTCTCCGCTCGTTCGTGATGCGCCCGCTAATGACGGCACGGGCAATCGAGAACATCGTCTACGTGGCCGGCGTCAACCAGTGCGGGACGATCGGTGATCTGAGCTTCTCCGGCGGGAGTTGCGTCGTGGACCCCCTCGGGGAGGCGATCGTCGCGCTCGATGGCGAAACCGGCCTGGCGATCGCCGACCTGGACCTCGAATGGGCGGGGCGACTGCGCGACCAGCGTGATCCGCGGACGTACCCGCTGCTGGCGGATCGCCGGCCCGAGCTCTACGAGGCAATCGCTGGAAAAGCTGCGCTGGACCCGGTTGAATTATTAAGTCAGACATCTGTATGCTGGCCGCCTGCAATCGGAGGAGACCGAGGGCATAAGCACGCGGATGTGTGAGCAGTCCCCTACCACCACCCTGAGGGTGCATCCTGAGGAGGATCGGCATGTCGGCTGATGCGTCGGCCGCAACTGGCTCCGGAGTCGTTGCGGCAGCAGAACCCCAGCGTCTACTCAAGGGCCAGCTGTCGCTGCCCAACTGCGTCGCCCTATCGGCCGCGGTGATGGCACCGGTGATCGCCGTGATCCTCAACGCTCCGGCCGCGGCGGCCAGCGCCCAGGCCGGGCTCCCCCTGGCGTTTCTCGCTGCCTTCGTTGGTACGGCCTTCGTCGCCAACACCGTGGTCCAGTTCTCGCGCCGGCTTCCGTCGAGCGGTCTGTTCTACAACTACTGCAGCCATGCGCTCGGCGGGGGGGCGGGATTCTTCACCGGGTGGCTGTATTTCGCAGCCTACGTGCTGCTTGCCATCGGCCTGTTCACGGCCAATGGCGCCTTCCTGCACAACTACCTGCTGAGCCAGTTCAGCGTGAACATCAACTGGTGGATCCTGGGCTTGGCGCTCATGGGTCTGGTGTTCGCTCTGTCGCTGCGGTCGATCAAGGCATCGGTCCGGGTGGACCTCACGCTGCTCGGCGTCGAGATGCTCGTCTTCATCGTGCTGGCAGTCATCGCGATCGCCAACGCCGGTCACGGCAACACGCTGCACTACTTCTCGCCCAACGCCTCCTCGAAAGGGGTCAGCGGCATCGGGCTCGGTGCCGTGTTCGGCGTCCTGTCGTTCATCGGCTTTGAGTCGGCGGCGGTGCTTGGAGAGGAGAGCCGCAACCCACGGCGCAACATCCCGACCGCGGTCATCGGCGCCACGGTCATCATCGGCGTGTTCTACGTCTTCATGATGTACGCCCTTTCGGCCGGCTATCACCTCAACGACCCCGCCCAGCTCAAGGCGTTCATGAGCGATCCGACGCCGTTTCCAACGCTCGCGCATCGGTATGCGAACTGGATGACCAACATCATCGACATCGCCGCCGTCTTCGGCCTGTTCTCGTGCTTCCTGGCGGTCCAGAACGCCACCGTGCGCGTGATCTTCTCGATGGGCCGCGACAAGGTTCTGCCCGGCGTATTGGGGAAGGTCCACGCGAAATTCCACTCGCCGTACACCGCGATCTACGCCCTGACGGGCGTGTCGGTCGTGGTCGGGATCATCCTGTCGGCGTGGCTCGGATCCGGGCTGACCGATGTGTATGGCTGGACCGGCTCGCTCGGCACCGTCGCTGTCATCCTGGTCTACATGCTGGCCAACATCGGGCTGATCCGCTTCTTCTGGCGTGACCCCGAGCGCAGCATCCTGCGCCACGTCGTGGCGCCGATCCTCGGCATCGTGGCGCTCGGATATCCGCTCTGGTCGGTCGCGAAGCCGGGCCAGGCGCACCCCTACAACCTCGTCCCGTACATCGTCCTGGTCTGGGTGATCGCCGGGTTCGCCGCCTACTACTACCTCCGGTCGACCGATCCCGAGAAGCTCAAGGCGGTCGGACGGTCGCTCGCCGAGGAGGAGGAGGACCTGGCCGAAGGCAAGCTCGTGTCCGGACCTATACACGCGACGACGCCCTGATCCGCGTCGCGTGATCGAGATCGACGGCAAGCAGGTATTCACCGAGCTCTCAGAGCTGGTGGCGCCAGCTCACACCGCGCTCGTGGTCGTGGACATGCAGCGAGACTTCTGCGCCCCCGCGGGAGCGTTCGATCGGCTCGGCATCGACATCTCGATGTACCCGCCGATGGTTCCGCGGCTGGTCCGTCTGGTCGAGGCAGGCCGCGCTGCGGGCGTTCCAATCGTGTTCGTGTTGATGACGGTGCTGCCCGGCCGCGCGAGCGAGTCTCCGGCGCAGATCAGGTTCAACCTGCGAATGCACCTCAACCTGGCGGACGGGGCGGCGTTGAGCTACACCGCCGATGGCTCAGAGGGTCAGCAGCTGATTGCCGAGCTCCGGGAACAACCCGGCGATCTGATCGTCAAGAAATACCGCTCGAGCGGGTTCTGGGGCACGAATTTGGACCTGCTGTTGCGCAGTAACGGCATCCAATCCGTGGTGGTGGCCGGGTGTACCACAGAGGGCTGTGTCGAGTCCACTGCCCGGGACGCGATGTTCAACGATTACTACGTGGTGATCGCCGAGGACTGCGTGGCCAGTGATGACCACGCGCAGCACGACGCCTCGATGTTGCTGATGCGACATCGCTTCGATATCGCCACCTCAGAACAGATCCTCGGCGAGTGGGCCCGCGCCAAGGCGACGGTCGGCACGGCATAGCTTCCCGCCTGATCACAAAGGAGAACCACGAACATGGACAAGCTGCGCGACCGAGTTGCGATCGTCACCGGAGGCGCGCGTGGCATCGGCGGCGCGATTGCCACCGCCTTCGCGGCCGAGGGGGCCGATGTGGTGATTGCCGACCTGCTCGATGAGGATGTCGCGGCTCCGGTCCTACAGGCGATTGAGGCGGCGGGTCGGCGCGGCCTGCTGGTGCGGACGGACGTCAGCCAGGAGGCCGACGTTCGCGCGATGGTCGATCGTGCGGCCGCCGAGTTCGGTGACATCGACATCCTCGTCAACGACGCGGGCACCTTCAGCCAGGTCATGTTTCACGAGCTCCCGGTGCCGGAGTGGGACCGCGTGATCGGGGTGAACCTGCGCGGTTGCTTTCTCTGCACCCGGATGGTCCTCCCGGGAATGCTCGCGCGCGGTCGCGGGAAGGTGATCAACGTGGCTTCGCAGCTCGGCCAGATCGGCGGGACCGAGATGGTGCACTACAGCGCGAGCAAGGCCGGAGTAATCGGGCTCACCAAGGCGCTGGCGCGCGAGGTGTCCGGCAAGGGGGTGCACGTCAACGCGATCGCTCCCGGCCCGATCCTGACCGAGATGATGGCCCAGGAGACCGAGGAATGGGCAAACGCGAAGCTGGCGGAACTGCCGATCGGCCGGTTCGGCGAGGTTCACGAGGTCGCCCCGACAGCCGTGTTCCTCGCCTCGGATGACTCGTCGTATTACGTGGGCCAGACGCTCGGCCCCAACGGCGGCGACGTGATGCTGTAGTGCAGCCGTCGACAATCCTGAGGCGCTAGAGAGGAGCACGATGTTCGAGTTAAATGGCCGGGCGGCGATCATTACCGGAGCGGCGTCCGGCATCGGGGCGGCCACGGCGCGCGTGTTCGCGCAGGCCGGCGCCGACGTCGCCCTCGCCTACTACCCCGAAGATCCGCACGACGTGGAGCCGGTCCGCCAGGCGGTCGAGGCCACGGGCCGGCGCGCGATCGTGGTGCCGACCGACGTGCGCGACGCCGGTCAGGTCGACGCACTCGTCGAGCAGTGTGTGTCAGAGCTCGGGCGAGTGGACATCGCCGTCGCCAATGCCGGAATCGCGCGCACCGTCCCGCTCGAGCAATTGGACGATGACGCCTGGTACGCGACGCTCGACGTCGACCTGACCGGCGTCTGGCGCGTGTTCCGAGCGGTCCTGCCGCACATGCGCGAGGCGGGCCACGGCCGGCTGATCGCGACCTCCTCCGTCGCGGGGACGGTATCCGCGTGGCCGCTGCACCCCCAGTACGCGGCGGCGAAGGCCGGGATCGTCGGACTCGTGCAGAACCTCGCCGTCGATTACGGCCCAGACGGGATCACTGCCAACGCGGTGGCGCCCGGCGTGATCGAGACCCCGCAGTCGCTTGATCCCGTGAACTCGCTGGGGCCCGAGGGTGTGGCTGCGGTCGCGCCCAAGGTGCCGCTGCGGCGCGTCGGGGTCCCGGAGGACATCGCCTACCTGTACTGCTTTCTCGCGAGCAGCGAATCGGCGTACGTGACCGGTCAGCTGATCGTGGCTGACGGTGCGCGTTCCCTCGCCGGCCTGGATTGACCGCAACGCAACCGCTTAGGAGCCAGGATGGAGTTCAACCCCCAGTTCTTCATGAACCGCGACTTCCCCGTCGAGGGTCCCCCGCGCGAGATCGTCGGATACGGAGAGCATCCCCCGCGGGTCCAGTGGCAGGACGACGCCAGGGTCGCCGTCCAGATCGTGATCAACTACGAGGAGGGCTCCGAGAAGACCTTCGCCATGGGCGACGGCACCAACGACATCCTCTATGAGCTGCCGTTCGCAATCGAGGGTCAGCGCGACCTCGCCGTCGAGTCGATGTACGAGTACGGGAGCCGGGCCGGAATCTGGCGCATGCTGCGTGTGTTCGACGATGCCGGCATCCCGGTGACGTGGTTCGCGGCCGCTGTGGCGCTGGAGCGCAACCCGGCCGCCGCCGAGAAGCTCGCCCGGCGCGGCGACGAGGCGGCGGGACACGGCTACCGCTGGAGCAACCACTTCGAGATGACCCGTGACGAGGAGCGCGAGGCGATCAGGCGCGCCATCGAGTCGATCGAGCGGACCACAGGCGCCCGGCCGCTGGGCTGGTACTGCCGAGAGATGAGCGTCAACACGCGCGAGCTGGTGGTGGAGGAGGGCGGCTTCGTCTATGACTCCGACTGCTACAGCGACGACCTCCCCTACTGGACGCGCGTTCTCGGGCGCCCGCATCTGGTGGTGCCCTACGGCCTCGTCGTGAACGACGCGCGTTACGTCATTCCCCAGGGTTTCGGCAGCCCCGAGCATTTCTTCGAGACGGCCAAGGCCCACCTCGATCGCCTGCGCAACGACGGCGACGAGGTCAACCGGATGATGTCGATCGGCCTGCACCCACGGATCACCGGTAATCCCGCCCGGTCGGATGGGCTGGCGCGGTTCATCGACTACGCGCAGTCGCTCGGCGATGTCTGGTTTGCACGCAGGATCGACATCGCCAATACCTTCATTGAGCAGCAGCCCGCCGCCGAGTGGGTCTGACCGCTCGCAATGTACGTCGTCCCGTGAAGGCATGAGCTCAACGGCGGGACGGGCGACGGTCGCGGAGACGATCGCGGAAATCGTCGTTGAGCGAGCGGCGGACCGGGCATTCGTGTTCCCCGGCGGCGGCAGCAACCTGGAGCTGATCGACGCGCTCGAGCGCTGCGGCGTCGGCGTCGTGCTGTCGCGCTCGGAGGGGGCGGCGGCGCTGATGGCCGCCTCATATGCGGATCTGGTGGGAAGGCCGGCACTGCTGCTCGTCGGTCTCGGCCCGGGCACGACCAGTGTGGTGAACGGCCTAGCGCACGCGCTGCTTGATCAGAGCGCGGTGGTGATGATCGGCGATCGCTTCACGGATGCCGAGGCCGCCCGCACGGGCCACCAGGTCGTCAACCAGATCGCGCTCCTGTCAACGGTGACCAAGTGGCAGGCAACGCTCAGTCCGGAGGGCGCCGCCAATGCGGTCAGGCGCGCGTTCTCGGTCGCCGCGTCCACGCCCCGCGGGCCGGTGCATCTCGAGCTGGATCACAGCGTCGCGCTGGCGCCAGCCGCGCCCGCGGAACTGGCGGACGCGCCAGACGTGAGCGAGGGGAGGTTGGGCGAATCCGGATCGGGCCCGCCACCGGCCCGGGACCACAGCACACTGGCGGCGGCCGCCTCGGTCGTGACGGCGGCCCGTCGCCCGGTGGTCCTCGTCGGCGACGAGGTACTGGACGCCCGCCGGCGTCCGCTGATCGCCCTGTTGGAGCGCCTTGGGGCACCGGTGCTCTGCAGCTACAAAGGGAAGGGTGCGGTCCCCGAAGAGCACCCCCTGTGGTGTGGCATCGTGACGAACGCCGCCCTCGAGGCCTCCCTGCTGGAGGCGGCTGACGCGATCCTCGCGATCGGGCTCGATCCGGTCGAGCTCCTGTCGCGGCCGTGGCCGGCGAGCGCTCCGGTGGTCGCGCTGCGCGAGCACGCCGAGGCGTCGCCTGGTTACGAGCCTGAGCACGTGTTGGTCGGCGATCTCGCCGACCTCGTGGACGCGTTGCACACGTCCCTCGGCCAACCCGCGTCGGACTGGTCAGCCGCTGAGATCGCCGAGACCCGAGCCGGGATGCTCGCAGCGCTGAGGATCCCCTCGCCGGACTCGCTGACTGCGCTCGCGGTCGTTGAGGAAGTGCAGGCGCAGGCGCCGCCCACGACCACCGTGACGGTCGATGCCGGCGCTCACATGCTGGCAGTCACCTGGGGATGGCGCTCGAGTCTTCCGCGACGGTTCCTGATCTCCAACGGGCTGGCGACGATGGGGTTTGCGTTGCCCGCCGCGGTGGCCGCTGCGCTCGCCCGCCCGACGGAGCCGGTCATCGCGTTCACCGGAGACGGCGGACTCCTGCTGCACGGAGGCGAGCTCGAGACCGCGGCACGGATCGGCGCCCGACTGCTCGTGATGGTGCTCAACGACTCCAGCCTCAGCCTCATCCGCGTCAAGCAGGAGGAGCGCGGCTACCGTCGCACCGGTGTCGACTTTCGAGCGGTGGATGCCGCTGGCTTCGGCCGTTCACTCGGCGCTGTCGGCTTTACGGCCCGGACCGCGGAGGAGCTTCGCACCGCGATTGGAGCGGCGCTGACGCAGTCTCGCCCCGCGGTGCTGGACGTTCGCATCTCGGGTTCGGAGTACGGTGAGCTGCAGCGCGTCATCAGGGGCACGGGCGCGCGGTCTCAGACTCTGTCCGGGGCGTCAGTGTGTCTTCGCTGATGCCACGGTCCTCGATCCGCGTCGCGGTCGTACAGAGCGCACCGAACCTGGGTGACCTCCGGGGCAACCTCGCGCGCTGCGTCGCCCAGCTTCAGGACGCAGCCGCCGCTGCCTGTGACCTCGTGGTGTTCCCGGAGTGCGCGCTGAGCGGTTATATGTTCGCCGACGCCGACGCCGCGCGACGATGTGCAGAGCCCGTTCCCGGGCCCTCCACCGATACGCTCGCCGAGCAATGCGCCCGCAGCGGTGTGTATTGCGTCCTCGGCGTGCTTGAGACCGCCGGCGACCTGCTTCACAACACGGCGGTGCTGGTCGGCCCAGACGGACTGATCGGGCGCTACCGCAAGTCGCACATCGCCTGCATCGGGGCGGACTGCTTCACCGTCGCCGGCGCTGAGCCCTACGCCGTTCATGACACGCCGATCGGCCGGATCGGACTTCAGATCTGCTACGACTGGCGCTTCCCGGAGATCACGCGCGTACTCGCGCTGCAGGGTGCGGAGGTGATCGTCCATCCCACGAATTCCCCGGCGCCGGCGCGTGAACTCGCGGAGTTCATCACCCGTGCCCGCGCCGCGGAGAACGCCGTCTTCTTTCTCACCGCCAACCGCTGTGGGCGAGAGCGGGGAACCGAGTTCTTCGGCTGGAGCCAGATCGTCGACCCCCACGGCCGCAGGCTCGCCGAAGCGGGCGCCGACGAAACGGTGATCACCGCGGAGCTGGACCTTGAGCTCGCCCGCGAGAAGACAAAGGAGCCCAATGCCGGCGGTTACCACGTCAGCCTGTTCGGCGACCGGCGGCCAGACCTCTATTCGCCGCTCGCCACCAGCGACTCGTAGCCCGCGAGCCTGCGCCGGGCGAGTTGATAAACCGGCTGATCGACGAAGCGCCCGTCGACCTGCACTGCCGCCAGTCCCGCCCGCTGCGCGTGCTCAAAGCCCTCGACGATCCGCCGCTGAGCGGCGAGCTCCTCCTCAGTGAGCTCGGAGTAGACCCGCTGCGTGCTCGCCACCTGCTTCGGATGGACGGTGACTCGACCTTGGAATCCCAGCCCGCGCGACCGCCGACAGTCGGCGATCAGCCCGTCGTCGTCGCTCAGCCGGAGGTACGGACCGTCGATCGGGGCCGTCATGCCGGCCGCTCGCGCTGCGACGATCATGCGGCCGCGGGCGTACAGAAGCTCAGCGCCCTCCGGAGTCAGCTCAACCCCCAGATCGGCCGCCAGATCGGCCAAGCCGAATAGGGCCGTGAGCGCCCGTGCGGGGGCGCTAAGGAGTATCTCTTCCACCCGCACGATGCCTAGTGCGGTCTCGATCAGGGGCATGAGCCGGATGGTCCCGACCTCGACGCCGTGCTCACGTTCCGCGGCGGCAAGCGCTCGGTCTGCGTCGTGCAGCGTGTCGGACTCCTCAACCTTGGGGACGACGATTGCCGCCAGCTGCGGGCAGACCACCGCCGCGATGTCGCCCTCGAGGCGACCGCTCTGGATCGCGTTGACACGGACGGCGACGATCTGTTGGTCGCCGTACTTGGGGATCGCAGCCCGGGCCAGGGCGCGTGCCACCGTCTTCTGGCTCTCAGCCACGGCGTCCTCAAGGTCGATGACGATCGCGTCAGCGCCGAAGCCGCTCACCTTCGAGAGCTTGCGCTCGTCGGCGCCAGGCGCGAACAACAGAGCTCGCAACGGCTGCCTGTCCCACGATCGCACGCTGGCAGACTACCGGTGCGATCGCTTAAGCCTGACAACCGCCGCTGATAGGCTTGGACGCGGTGGCCGAGGTAAACGGAATCGTTCCCGTCCGCCGGGTGCGAAAGGCGTACGAGCAGGTCGCCGACCAGCTCCGAGACCTGATCATGTCCGGCGAGATCGCTGCGCCTCAGCGGCTTCCCAATGAGACCGCGCTGGCGGCGCAGTTCGGCGTGAGCCGGCCGACGATCCGGGAGGCGCTGCGTGAGCTCTCCGCGATGTCGTTGATCCGCACCACCAAGGGCGCCAACGGCGGGAGCTTCGTGACCGTCCCGACGGTCGACCACATCTCGGCGTTCCTGAGCGCCAACATGAGCCTGCTGAGCCAATCCGAGCACGTCTCCCTCGACGAGTTACTGGAGGCCCGTGAGTGCCTGGAGGTGCCCGCCGCCCGCCTGGCCGCCCGCCGCCGAACCGACGACGATCTGGAAAGACTGCGCGCGGCGATCCCGGATCGTCCGCTCGACCTCGGCACCGAGGAGCAGTTCATCCACAACAAGGACTTCCACTCCGCCCTCGTGCTCGCGTCTGGCAACACCCTCCTGTCGATCTGCGCGCAACCAGTCTTCTCGGTGCTGCAGACGAACCTCAAGCGCTCCACGCTCGGCCGTCGGTTTCACCGGCGCGTCGTCGAAGACCATCGCGCCCTGCTTGCCACCGTCGAGTCCGGGGACGAATCAGGTGCCGTAGAGCAGATGCACACCCATCTCGACTTCCTGCGCACGATGTACGAGAAGGTGTGGCGATACCCCACGCCTGGCGAGGCCCCACCCGCGTAACGGCAGTCGGTTGTCGCCTGCGCGCCTTCCCCGTCGCTGGAAGGAGGGCCCCGCCTCCGGAGTCGCTCGGACGCTCCTTGCCTATCTAAGCAAGCGCCTGCCTGGACGGGCACCGGCCGACCGTAGGCGTGCTCAAGGGGGATGACGCCCGGCGGCGAAACGCGATTCCGCGAGGAAGACATCGCCGAGCTGCGCGAGCGGATCTACGCCGAGTAGCCGTCCGTTGCCTTGAAGTTGAAGGCCCGCCAAAACGCGGCCCTTCAGGCACATCCGAACACGAGAACGACGGCTTCTACTGGGAACCACCGCCCGGCGACGATCTACGCCAAGGGGATTTGCTCTTCACCGTCCCGATCGCGCTCAGGCCGCAGCGACCGCGCTTTGTCCTTGGCGAGGGCGACGCCGTAGAGACGCAGACGTTCGACCCCATTGTGACTGGAGAGATTCGTCTCTCACCCGGAGGGCGCGCGCTTGTTGTAAGGCGCCTGACTGCGGGGAGATGTTGATCGCCGGTCAGCCGGACCGTCGGGCCTTGGTGGGGCGTCGGCCGTAGTCGCTGGCTCGAAAGCAGCCGCGGATGTGGTCGTTGACGACGCCGACGTTCTGCATCAACGCGTACACGCTGGTGGGCCCCACGAACCGGTATCCCTGAGACTTCAACTGCTTGGCGAACGCGTCCGCCTGCGGTGTCGACGTGGGCAGGTCCGCGAGGGACCGCGGCGCACGCTTACGGGTGCTCGCGTAGGACCTCGCGAGCGTGGCAAGACTCGGCGACGCGGACCTCATCGCGCGCGCGTTCTCGACCGTGGCCTGGATCTTCGCGTGGTTACGGATGATCGAGGGATCCTGCACCAGCCGGTCGACGTCGCGCTGTGTCATCGCCGCGACCTGGGCGATGTCGAAGCCGTAAAAGGCCCTCCGGAACGCGTCCCGCTTGCCGAACACGATCGACCAGCTGAGCCCGGCCTCGAACACACCCAGAGTGAGCGCCTCAAACAGCGCCGACTCGTCGTAGGTCCGCGTACCCCAGACCTCGTCGTGGTAGCGGCCAAGCGATGTATCACCAATTCCGACCCACCCACAACGCGGCTTGCCGTCGTTACCGATGATCACGTTGTCGCCCATCCGGTCCTCCAGCCTACGACCTTGAGTAATCGAATTCGAGGCAGAGATTCTCGCCAACCCTGACCCCGCTCTCTTGAGTCAACCGACTGCCTTCGTCCCGCCGCTACGCAGGGCCCCCGATGTTTCACGCGCGTAACGGCCCC
>DASXJW010000059.1:0-15622 GCA_036497165.1 Solirubrobacteraceae bacterium | reverse complement strand
CCTCCACCCAGAACCTCAACGCGGCCATCGCGGAGGTGGGCGCCGACACCTCGGTGATGGGACGGCTGCAGTCAAGCGTCGAGGATCGCAACTGGGATGCGATCGAGGACCTGTGGCAGGCCAAGGAGGAGGTCAAGGCCGATCCCGAGCTGCAGCAGGCCTTCGAAGCCGCGGGGGCGCGGGAGGTCATGGACGCCCTGGCCGGCAGCGACAGGGGCCGGCGCTTCATCGACGAGCGGATCGACACGCACCAGCGGACGTTCGGCTACAAGGCGCTGTGGTCACATGAGTTCATGTACCGGCTGTGGGTGGAGGACCCGGCGCCGATCATCGAGGCCATCCGCGGCTATGTGGCCACCGACTACGACTACCCGTCCAACCTCAAGGCGGTCGTCGACGACCTCGAGGCGGCCAAGCGCGATGTCATGGAGGGGGTGGAGGGGGAGGACCGTGAGCGGCTGTCCCGGGCCCTGGAGCTCTCGCTCAACATGAACCCGCTCACCCCCGACCATCACTTCTTCGTCGACCAGGGCACGAACGCCCGCCTGCGCCTGGTGGTGGTCGCCATCGGGCGCAAGCTCGTGCAGGCCGGCGCGCTCGGTGAGGCCGAGGACGTGGTCTTCCTGCACTACAACGAGGTCCGGCGCCTCATGGCCGATCCGCAGGCCTTCGACGCCCGCGACACGGTCTCCGATCGGCGCGACGACCACGAGGAGGCGTTCGAGCGCCGGCCCCCGGCGTGGCTGGGCACCGCGACCAAGGAGGCCATCGAGTTCCCCTACGGTGGGCTGTGGGGGTTCCCCGACCGCTTCTACGCCGGGGAGCCGGCGACCACGGGCGAGATCAAGGGGTTGCCCGCGTCCCCGGGCATCGTCGAGGGCCCGGCACGCTACGTCGCCTCGATCGAGGAGTTCGACCAGGTGCAGGAGGGCGAGATCCTCGTCTGCCGGATGACCAACCCGGCGTGGGTCGTGCTCTTCACCAAGGTCAAGGGGCTGGTCACCGAGGCGGGCGGGGCGACGTCGCACCCGGCCGTGGTGGCTCGCGAGTTCGGCATCCCCGCGGTCGTGGGCACCGGGAATGCGGGCGAGCGGATCGCCACGGGCGATCGCATCCGCGTCAACGGCGCCACCGGGGTGGTCGAGGTCCTGGCCGCGTGAGCCCCGTCCTGGAGTTCGCGCACCCCGAGTGCACCGACGTCTGGCGCGCCGGCGGCAAGGGATCATCGCTGGCGCGCATGGCCGCGCTCGGCCTCCCGGTGCCGCCCGGGTTCGTCGTGCCCGCCAACGCGCTGGCCGACGCCCTGCCCGACCACGGCGCGGAGCTGAACGCGCTCGCGGAGGCGCAGGACGCCGCGGCGGCGCAGGAGCTCATCCGCAGCGTCGAGCTTGACCCGGCGTTGCGCCAGGCGGTCCTCGACGCCTACGCGGCGCTGGGCGGCGGTCAGGGCGACGCGCCGGTGGCGGTGCGCTCGAGCGCGTGCGCGGAGGATTCGGAGGCGGCGAGCTTCGCGGGCCAGCAGGAGACCTTCCTGCACGTGCGCGGCGGCGACGCCGTGCGCACGCGGATCCGTGACTGCTGGGCGTCGTTCTTCTCCGAGCGGGCGCTCTTCTACCGCTCACAGAAGGGCTCGCTCGCCGACCTCGGCATGGCGGTGGTGGTCCAGCGGATGGTCCACGCCGACGTCGCCGGGGTGCTGTTCACCTGTGACCCGGTGCACAACCGGCGCGACCGGATGGTCGTCGAGGCCGTCATCGGGCTCGGCGAGGCCGCGGTGTCGGGCGCGGTCACGCCCGACCACTACGTGCTCAAGCGCGACGGCCGGGTGCGCAAGGCCCAGGTCCACCAGCAGCCCTACGCCATCGTCGCCGCTGAGACGGGGGGCGTGATCGAGCGCCCGCTCACAGCCGACGAGGGGAGCGCGCGCAAGGCCGGCGACGAGCTGCTGGCCGAGCTGGCCCGGATCGGCGCCGACCTGGAGGAGCGCGTCGGCATGCCCCAGGACATCGAGTGGGCCGTCCAGGACGGGGAGCTGTACGTGCTCCAGGCCCGCCCGGTGACGACGTGAGCGAGATCCTGGAGGCCGCCCGCGCGTGGGTACCCGAGGTTCATCCCCATGCCCGCCATCTGCTGCGCACCGAGGACTGGGCGGTGACCATCGA
The DNA here is from genome assembly GCA_036497165.1 of Solirubrobacteraceae bacterium. Classification (GTDB taxonomy): domain Bacteria; phylum Actinomycetota; class Thermoleophilia; order Solirubrobacterales; family Solirubrobacteraceae; genus Palsa-465. The sequence goes on along the minus strand of DASXJW010000059.1, from coordinate 13,460 downwards.
CCCCGCCGCCGCGGAGCGTCTGCGGCTGGCCGCGGTGCTGCACGACATCGAGCGCGCCTTCCCGGATCCCGACGCGACCTGGGACTCGGCGCGCGACTGGGACAACCCGACCTACAACCGCTGGCATCAGGACCGGTGTGCCGAGATCGCGAGCGGCTGGCTGCGCGACCAGGGTGCGGACGAGGCGCTGACCGAGGACGTCGCCAGGCTGATCAGAGTCCATGAGGACGGCGGCTGGCCGGAGGCTGATGTGCTCCAGGCCGCCGACGCGCTGTCCTTTTTGGACACCATGGCCTGGCTGGTCATCGGCTGGGTCGACGGCGGCCGGGCAACGCCCGAGCGGGCCGCCGCCAAGATGCAGGACTCGCTGGACCGGATCGCCCCCGAGCAGGCGCGCGCGCGCGAGCTTGCCCGTCCGATGCTGACGCAGGCGCTGTCAGACCTCGCCGAAGCCAAGGCCAAGGGGCCGTGACGGACGACCAGGACCGCCCCATCAGTGATCGCGGGATCGTCCGCCAGGGTCAGCCGGCGGCCGACGCCGCCGCGCCGACGCCCGAGCAGGTCCGCGCGGGAGCGTCGCTCATCCGCGACGGGCGCATGTACCGCCTGGCCCGGGAGCGATTCCCCAAGATGCCGCTGTTCCCGGGTCACCCGACGTTCGAGGTCGTCGCCTACCGGACCCCCCAGGGCAGCCGGGTGACCGGCGAGCACCACTGGGGTCTGCCCAACGACGCCTGCCTGGGATACCTCAGCGAGCTGGTCATCGGCACGACGCACACCGGCGCGCACATCGACGCGCACGCGCATATGACCGTCGGCGCGGAGGACCGCTGGCACGGCGGCTCGGCGGGCACCGACCTGGGCGACTTCGGGCCGGCCCGTGGCGACGCCACCGAGATCCCGCCGCTGTGGCGCCGCGGGGTGCTCTACGACGTGCCCGGCCACCGCGGCGTGACCGCGCTGGACGCGGGCGAGCCGGTAAAGGCCGAGGAGCTCTTGGCGATCGAGGCCGCCGGGGGCGCCAGGGCGGGCAAGGGGGACATCGCCCTCATCCGGACCGGGTACCTCTCCGGCTGGCCGGACCCCGAGCGCCTGGCGGCGTCGCGCGGCGCCGGCCCGGACATCTCAGCCGCGCGGCTGCTCCTCGAGCGCGGGGTGGTCGCCACCGGCTCGGACACCGAGACCTACGAGGTCCAGCCCGCCCCCGATCGGGGATCACCCGCCAACCCACAGCCCGTCCACACGCTGCTGCTCATCGAGCACGGCATCTACCTGATGGAGAGCCTGGACCTCGAGGGCATCGCCGCCACGGGGGTCCGGGAGTTCCTGTTCGTGGCCCTGCCGCTGGCCATCCGCGGCGCGACGGGGTCGATGATCGACCCGGTCGCCATCACCTGATCGTCCTCGCGTGCCCGTCGTCCTTTCGTCCGGCCGCCGACACTGAGAGACTAGGTGGAGATGGCACCCACGCCCGCTTCCTCGCCCCAGCCCGCCCCGCCGCCCGGGTCGGTGCGGCGCACCGTGCTGCGCGAGGAGGTCAAGGCCGTCCTGCTCGAGCGCATCCTGACCGGCTATTACGCGCCGGGGGACCGCCTCGTGGAGATCCGGATCGCCCAGGAGCTCGGCGTCAGCCAGGCGCCGGTGCGCGAGGCGCTGCGCGACCTGGAGTCGGTGCGGTTCGTGGAGTCCGCGCCGTTTCGGGGTGCGCGCGTGCGCGGCGTGTCTGACGAGGAGCTGATCGAGGTCTATCCGATCCGGGGCGCGCTCGAGGAGGTCGCCGCTCGTGAGGCGGCCAAGCGCCTGGATGGCGACGTGGCGGCGCTCGAGGTCGAGCTCGCCCACATGCGCCAGGCCCACGACGTCCGCGAGCAGGTGGAGCACGATGTGCGCTTTCACCAGCTGATCGTGGAGGCGGCGGGCAACCAGCGCCTGCTCGAGCTGTGGAACTCGCTGCAGGTCGAGACGCGCACCGCGGTCACCGCGCTGCGGACGGGCCTGACCCCCGCTGACGTCGCCGAGCTGCACGCGCCGATCGTCGAGGCGCTGCGGCACCGGCGGGCCGCCGCCGCCGGCCGGGCGATGCGCAGCCACTTCGAACACTTCGGCCGGATGCTGGCCAAGGTGGGTGCGGCCCCGCCCCCGCCGGCACCGCTTCAGGGCCGCGCCGGTCGGCGCTCCACGAAGTAGCTGCCGGAGCCTGGGCCGCTTGGGTAGCGGACGGGGCTACTCGTCTTCGTCGATGATGGCGACGGCGCGCACCGGCGCCGCGGTCGTGCCGACCCATTTGATCGGCAGCACGCACAGCTGAAAGCCGTGGGGACGGCCGATCTGCTCGAGGTTCATGAGGTTCTCCAGGTGCCAGTACTCCTCGTCCCACATCACCCGGTGTGCCTCCCAGAAGAGCTTCTTCTCGAACATCGCCCACACCGGCGGGTCATACGTGATGGCGTCAACGCCCATGAGGCGGACCCCGTGGTTGATCAGCCACAGGGTCGCATCGGCACTCATCCCGGGGTGGTCGGTGCGGTAGCGCTCCTCCGTGTTGTAGGCGCCCGCGCCCGTGTGGTTGAGGACGATGTCGCGCTCCTTGACCGTGTACTCGATGCGGTCCAGCTCGCGCCGCACGTCGTCGGTGGAGATGACGTCGCCCGATTCCTTGTCGGTGAAGTCCAGCACGACCCCGTCAGAGATGCAGTACTCGAGCGGGATCGTCTCGGGGCCGCCCGCGTCGGGCACGATGTGCTTGCGCGCGTCCAGATGGGTTCCCACGTGGTCGTTCTGGACGATCAGGTAGCTCGCCGTCAGCGAGGTGACCCCGTACTCGCTGGTCCCGATGCGGTCGGCGAAGTCGGTGTGGCTCTCGTACACGGTGATCGCGGGCGGAGGCACGCGCGGGAACGTGAGCATGTCCATGTGGACGGGCATGGAGAGATCGATGATGCGCCTCACGGCGTCTCCTCTTCTGTCGGATTCGTGGTCAGTGGCCGCATGCGCTCGGCAACGTCGGCCAGATGGGCACGCATCGCCGCCTCGGCGCGGTCGGCGTCGTGGCGGCGCAACGCTTCAAGGATGGGCAGGTGGCGGTCGGCGAGGTCCCCCTGAGGGGACGCGGGGAGCGTGAGCGACAGCAGCGTGCGGGCGTGGGGCAGCAGCTGCTCCCATTGCTGGCTGAGGACCGAGTTGCCGGCGGCGGCCACGACTGTTGAGTGAAAGGCGGCATCGGCCGCCGCCTCGGCGGCGCGGTCCTTCTTCCGTGTCGCCCGGCGCATGGCCTCGACCTGCTCGACGAGCCGCGCGAGCTCGGTGTCGTCGATCTGCTCCGCCGCCAGCCGCACGGCGAGCGCCTCCAGCGCCGCCCGCACGGGGTAGGCCTCGAGCAGGTCGGCGGCCGACACCGAGCGCACCGAGCAGCCTCGGAAGGACTCGTGCACCACCAGCCGCAGCTGCTCGAGGTCGCGCAGCGCCTCGCGTACCGGAGCCTGGCTGATGCCCAGCTCGTGGGCGATGCGCGTCTCCACCAGCCGGCTGCCCGGCGGATACACGCCCGCCACGATGCGCTCGAGCAGAAGGTCACGCACCTGCTCGCGCAGGATCGTGCGCCCGACGGGCGGCCAGACAGACGGCGACGCGTCCGGGCGCGGAGAGTTCCGGGCGCTCATGAATCCGTCCCGCGGGTCATTGGCACGCGGTCAGGCCGCCGTCGAGGGTCAGGACCTGACCGGTGATGAACGAGGCGGCGTCGGTGCACATGAGCAGCGTGGCGCCGACGACATCGTCGGTGTCGGCGATGCGGTGCAGCGGGATGCGGGCCTCCAGGCCGGCCCGAAAGTCCTCGTCGGCCAGCAGGTTGGCGGACTGCGCCGTGGCCACGAAGGTGGGGGAGATGGCGTTGACGGTGATGCCGTGCTTGGCCCATTCGGTGGCCTGCTGGCGGGTGAGCGCGTCCAGCGCACCCTTGGCCGCGACGTAGGCCGAGAAGCCGTTGTCGATGCCCAGCTGGCCGCGGACGGAGGAGAAGTGCAGGACGCGCCCGCCGCGCCCGCCCGCGATCATGGCGCGGACCGCGGCTTGGGTGGGCAGCAGGGCGGAGCGCAGGTTGAGGTCGAGGATACGGTCCCACTCCTCCTCGGGGTAGGCCTCGGCCGGGTACAGGGCGGTCCCGGCACCGCCGCCGACGGTGTTGACGATGACGTCGACCCGCGAGAAGGCGGCGCTCGCTTCGTCCACGAGCCGGTCGGCGTCGGCGCGCTGGGTGAGGTCGCCGAGTACGGCGATGGCCGAGATGCCCTCCTCGCCCAGCTCCGCGGCCAGCGTCTGCGCCCGTGACTCGTCACGGCCGTGCACGACGATCTGCGCGCCGACGCGGCCAAGGGCCTGGCACACCCGGCCGCCGATGCCTCCGGTGGCCCCGGTCACGATGGCCACGCGGCCGTCAAGGCGGAAGCGCTGCAGCTCGTCGGTCTTCAGTGTCGTCTCGGTCATCTCACTTCCTCCCAAAAATCAGAAGCTCGTACGGACCCCAGCGTCCCGGCGCGCGACGGTCCGGCGGTGAGAGCCGGACCGTCGCTGCCAGGCGTGGAGAGGGGGCGGGTCAGCCCTTGGACCACGGCGGGAGCGGACCCTTCTTGCAGGCCGGCGAGGTGCGGCTGGGCGCCGGGGCGCTCGGCGTGAAGACGCCGCCGAAGTCCTGCGAGACGTTCGGGATCGTCCGCAGCACCTTGAAGCCGAGGCCACCGCTGTTCTGGACCTGCACGATGTAGGCGGGCTGGATCGAGTTGCGGTTGGCGTCCAGCGAGACCTGCCCGTTGGGGAAGGTCGGCTTCATCTTGGTCAGGGCGGCGCGCAGTGCGGCCTCGTTGCCAGACAGCGACCCCTTGACCTGCTCGAGGCCCTTGATGGCCGACATCATGCCGTCGTAGTACAGAACCGTGAACAGGCTCTGGGCGACCGACTTGTCATACACGGAGGAGAACCCCTTGACATAGCTCGTCCACTGGGCGCTCGATCCACCGAGCGGGACGGGCGAGCCGCCGCTGAGCCCGGCGAGCTGTGACCCGACCGCGAAGGAGGTCGGGTCCATGACGGAGGAGCCGCCGAGCACATGGCCTTTGATCTGCTTTCCGAAGCCGAGGTAGGCCTTGAGGATGTCGATCGTGTCGGTGCCGCCGGTGAGCAGCAGGAAGCCGTCGACGTCACTGGGGATCTGGGTGGCGTATGACGACCAGTCGGTCGTCGTCAGGGGCGCCCAGATGCGCTTGGTGATCTGACCGCCCAGCCCGCAGAACTCGCTGACGAACGCGGCCGCCTGCGTGTAGGGGTAGGAATAGTCCTCGCCGAGGATGGCGGCGCGGCGCCAGTGCAGATCGTTGTAGGCGTAGCTGCCCAGGCCCGCCATCCACTGCGCGCCGTCGCCGCCGAAGCGGAAGAAGTTGGGGGCGTGGACGCTCATCGTCGTCGCCTGCGCGCCCGAGGTGCCGTTGATGAAGGTCACCTGCGGCTGGGTCTTGGCGTAGTTGGCCACCGCGATGCCCTCGTCGCCCGAGAGCGGGCCGACGAGGATGTTGACCTTGTCACTCTCGACCAGGCGCCTTGCCTCAGAGACGGCGACGTCGGGCGTCGCATCCGAGCAGCCGAAGTACAGGCTCACCGGTCGCCCGGCGATGGTCGCGCCCGAGACGCCGGCCTGCGGCGACTTGCCCAGCGACTTGCCGCCGGCCGCCTGCACGAGCGCGTACTTGGCGCCGGAGAAGGCCTCGTTCTCAAACAGGGCAAAGGCCCCGCCGCACGTGGTCAGGACGCCGATCTTGATGGCGTTGGAGCTGTGCGAGCTGCCGGCCACGGCCCCCTTGGATGCGGTGGTGGGCGCTGCCGCGTTCGACGCCGAGCCAGTCGACTTCGTGGTGCCGCAACCGGCGACCGCCAGTGCGGCGACAGCAGCCGCCGCGGCCACGAGCGTGGTGGCCGGGTGCCGTCGGGATCGCCACAAGCTCTGTCTTCTCATTCGCGACTCTCTCCTCGTGGTTGTGCCGGGCGGGCCGGGGCGGCGGGCCCGGGGCGGGATCGCCCAAGTGGCTTATATCGCGCTTTTCATCGTAAATCAATAATCGATAGTCGTGGCTCGTTGCTCGTTTACTTGTTACAGTCCGGCGCCATGAGAGGAGGGAGGATGGTCATCCGCCGCGGACCGGCAGCTCTCGGGTGGCTGCTGCTGGCCTTTGGCGTGGCGTGGGTCGTCGTCCACGCGTTCGGCCACGGTTTCGGCAGCGAGGGCAACGTCCCCCAGTTCATTACCGTCGGTCTCAACGGTGTCAGCCTGGCCGCGCTGTACTTCATCACCGCCAGCGGCTTCACCCTCATCTTCGGCCTCATGCGCGTGGTCAACATGGCGCACGGGTCGCTGTACCTCCTCGGTGGCTACGTCGCCCTCGACCTCGTCAGCCACGGCACCAACTGGTGGGTGGCAATGGTGCTGGCGGCGCTGATCACCGGGGCGATCGGCCTGGTCGTGCACCAGGCGCTGCTGCGCTGGAACCAGGGTCAGGATCTGCGCCAGGCGCTCATCACGATCGCGGTGGCAACGATCCTCGCCGACCAGATGATCGTCCACTTCGGCTCGACGCCCTCGACGCTGACCGCTCCCAGCGGGCTGTCCGCGTCGCTGGAGCTGGGCGTCTACCAGCTTCAGTATCCGCTCTTTCGCCTCTTCATCATCGGTGCGGCGGTCGTCATCGGGCTGGTGCTGTGGCTGGTGATCCGCTTCACCCGCTTCGGCATCCTGCTGCGCGCCGGCGTTGACGACCGCGACATGGCCTCCGTGCTGGGTGTCAACGTGCCGCTCGTCTTCGGCGGTGCCTTCTTCATCGGCGCGGCCCTCGCGGGTCTGGGCGGAGTGATGGGCGGCACGACGCTGTCACTCGCCCCCGGCCAGGATGACCAGTTCCTGCTCAGCTCGCTGGTGGTCGTCATCGTCGGTGGTCTGGGGAGCCTGCGGGGCGCGGCCGTCGGGGCGCTGCTGCTCGGCCTCATCGAGCAGTTCTCGTCGGTGTATCTCCCGCAGTCGCTGACCAACGATGCCATCCTGCTCACCTTCATCCTCCTCGTCGTCGTGCTGGCCGTGCGGTCGCAAGGGCTGTTCGGGAGGACGACGACATGAGCGGTGCTCTCAGACCCCGGGCTCGGGTCGCGCTGGGCGTAGCGCTCGTGGTCGCACTGGCGCTGGTGCCCGCCATCTTCAGCACCTACTTCACCAGCGCGGTCGCGGCCCAGGCGCTCGTGTACGGACTGGCTGCGGTCAGCCTCACCTTCCTGGCCGCCTACGGGGGCATCGTGTCACTGGCCCAGACGGGCCTGTACGGGATCGCGGGGTTCGTGCTGGCGCGCTTCACCGTGAGCAACGGGATGGACCCGCTGCTGGCGGCGGTGCTGGCGGTCGTCATCACCGTCGTGGTCGGCCTCGCCTTCGGAGCGGTCGTCAGCGGCAGCGAGGGGATCTACCTGCTCATGATCACCCTTGCGCTCGGGGTCATCACCTTCTACTACTTCTCCCAGACCCCCACCTTCGGTGGCCATGAGGGGATCAACGGCGTGACCGCCCCCGGCTTCATCGGCGACCCCGTCACCCATCCCGCCGTGATGTATGAGGTGTTGCTCGGCGTGTCGGTGATCGTCTACGTCGCCATCCGCCTCGTCGGCCGCACCAACTTCGGGCTGGCCATGCAGGGCGTGCGCGACGGCCCCACCCGGATGCGCGCCCTTGGCTACAACGTGCGCCTGCACCGGACCCTGGCCTTCACGCTCGGCGCGGTGATCGCGGCGCTCGCGGGCGTGCTCGGCACCTGGAATGACACTCGCATCTCACCGGGGACCATCCAGGTGTCGCAGATCATCGTGCTGATGACGATCGCCGTGATCGGGGGCCTGTACCGGATCGAGGGCGCGTGGATCGGCGCGCTTGTCTACACCCTGTTGGACACGTATAGCCGCGGCTTGACCGCTCGCTTCGAAACGTGGATCGGAATCATCCTGCTCGTCATCCTCATCCTGAGCCCCGACGGGCTGACCGGCCTGGCGCAGAGGCTCGCCGCGCTGTGGCGCCGGTCGCGCAACGGCGATGCCGCGAGGCCCGTCGCCGATGCCTCCCTCCCGCCCGGGCCGGGCGGTCCGGGGCTCGAACCGGGGCCGGGACGCACGGGATCGACCGAGTCGCCCACGGTGCTCGAGCCCGGAGGAGCGGCGCAATGAGCGCGGCCTCCGGCGCCCCCGCGGTCGACGCGGCCGCCGCTCCGCTGCTGCGCACCCGCGGCCTGACGCGCTACTTCGGCGCGGTGCCCGCCGTCAACGGGGTCGACCTGGACGTGATGCCGGGCGAGCGGCGGGCGATTCTCGGCCCCAACGGCGCCGGCAAGTCGACGTACTTCAACCTGATCGCGGGGGACCTTCCGCCGTCGGAGGGCACGGTCGAGCTGTTCGGTCGCGATGTCACCGCGCTGGCCGTGCGCCGGCGCGCCCGCCTGGGGCTGGGCCGGACGTATCAGACCTCGCGTGTCCTGGCGGGCCTGAGCGTGGAGGACAACCTCTATCTGGCCGTGCTCGGCGCCGCACGCGGGCACCTGCGGCTGGTCGGCGGCCGGTCTGAGCGTGCCGCGACGCGCCGGCGGGCCCGCGAGGTGGGCGAGATGGTGGGTCTCAGCGGTCGACTGGGGGTACTCGCCGGTTCACTGGCCCACGGCGAGCAGCGCCAGCTCGAGATCGGCCTCGCCCTCGCCCCGGCGCCGCGCCTGCTCATGTTCGACGAGCCGGCGGCGGGTCTGTCGCGCGCGGAGCGGGTGACCCTGACCAACCTCCTGCTCGGCCTGGACCGCGACGTGACGTTGATCCTCATCGAGCACGACATGGATGTCGCGCTGACCGTGGCCGAGCGGGTCACGATGCTGCATCAGGGCGAGAAGCTCGTCGAGGGCACCCCCGCGGAGATCCGCGCCAACCAGACCGTCCACGACCTCTACCTGGGCAGCGGCCATGGCGAGCAGTGAGCCCCTGCTGCAGGTATCGGGCCTGCGCGCCTACTACGGCACGGCGCTCGCCGTCGAGGACGTCGCGTTCGAGATGGGCACCGAGTCGGTGTCGCTCGTCGGGCGTAACGGGATGGGCAAGACGAGCCTGGGCAAGGCGATCGTCGGCATGGCCCCGCCCGTGGCCCGCGGTTCGGTCCGGCTGGCCGGCCGCGAGCTCATCGGCCGCCCGGCCTACCGGATCTGCGACGCCGGCATCGGCTACGTCCCCCAGGGACGGCGGTTGTTCGGCTCGCTCACGGTCGACGAGCACCTCCGGATGATCTCCGGACGGCTGCGGCGCCGCGGCCGGTGGTCGCCCGAGGCCGTCTATGAGATGTTCCCGCGCCTCGCCGAACGCCGGCGCGTGAGCGGGACCCAGCTCTCGGGCGGCGAGCAGCAGATGCTGGCCATCGGCCGGGCGCTCCTCACCAACCCGCGCCTGTTGCTCATGGACGAGCCCTCCGAGGGCCTGGCGCCACGCATCGTCGAGGAGCTCGTGGAGACCTGCCGCACTCTGGTGGCCGAGGGGATCGGTCTGCTCATGATCGAGCAGAACCTGGGCGTGGCCACGTCGGTGGCCGACCGCGTGCTGGTGATGGTCTCGGGGCGCATCGCCGTCGAGACGACCGCCGCCGAGCTGGCCGGCGACGCCGACGCGCAGCGGCGCTATCTCGGCGTGGAGCCTCTGGCCGCCCCGGCGTGACCGCTGCGCACGAGCGGCCGACGATTCGAGACAATGGAGCCGAGATGACCTCAAGCGAAGTCGACATGGCCGTGCCGACGGCGGGAACGCAGGCGACGCCGAACCTCGAGCCGCTGGCCCTGACCGCGCTGACCGCCACCGACTACTGGAACGACTCGTGCTCGATCGAGGACCTGACCTACGCGATCGAGCGCGGGGCGACCGGGGCCACCAGCAATCCGACGATCGTGGGCGAGGTCCTGACCCGCGAGATGCCGCTGTGGCGCGACCGCATCCGGGCGCTCATCGACGACAATCCCAGGTGGACCGAGGACGAGGTCGCCTGGAGGCTCATCGAGGAGATGGCGGTCCGGGCCGCGGAGCTGCTCATGCCGGTGTTCGAGCGCGAGCACGGCCTCAAGGGCCGGCTCTCCATCCAGACCGATCCGCGGCTGTATCGCGACGCCGAGCGCATCGTTGCCCAGGCGATGCACTTCCGCGACCTGGCGCCCAACATGCAGATCAAGATCCCGGCCACCCGCGCCGGCATCAGCGCGATCGAGGAGGTCACCGCCGCCGGCGTGAGCATCAACGCCACCGTGTGCTTCACCGTTCCGCAGGCAATTGCCGTAGCGGAGGCCGTGCAGCGCGGCCTGACCCGGCGCGAGGCCGACGGCGGCGACACCGCGGCGATGACACCGGTCTGCACGATCATGGTCGGCCGCCTGGACGACTGGATGGGTGCCATCGCCAAGCGCGACGGCATCATCGTCGACCCCGGGCTCGTGCACTGGGCCGGCATCGCCGCGTTCAAGCGCGCCTACGGCATCTTTCGCGAACGCGGCTACCGCGCCCGCCTCCTCGCCGCCGCCTACCGGCATCACCTGCACTGGTCCGAGCTGATCGGCGGCGACATCGTGCTGACGATCCCCTGCGCCTGGCAGCGCCTGTTCAACGCCTCCGACATCGAGGTGGTCCCCCGGATCGATTCCCCGGTTCCCGCGGACATCGTCGACTCCCTGAAGTCCCACTTCCCCGACTTCCGCCGCGCCTACGAGCCTGAGGGCCTGTCGATCGCCGAGTTCGATGGCTACGGCGCCACCGTGCGCACGCTGCGCGGCTTCATCGGCTCCTACCACGACCTCGTCGCGACCATCCGCGACGTCATGCTGCCCAACCCCGACCGGGCCTAGCGTCCCCGGGTTCGCCCCCCTGCAGGCTGTGTGCCTGCGATTTCGCATGCAAGTGGTATGCAGATTCGCATGCACGCAGCATGCGCAGTGGTAAGATGGGATCCTCCCGATGTCGGCTTCGAGAGACCTCAACCCGTTCCGCTTCTCGGGTCCTCTCGCCTCCGAGGACATGATCGACCGCGACCCCGAGGCCGAGGAGCTGCTGGCTCTGGCCGAGGGTGGGCACTCGTTTCGCCTGGTCGGTCCGCGGCGCTACGGCAAGACGACCCTGCTGCGGCGCGTGCTCGAGGCGGCCGCTCGCAACGACATGGCCACTGTCCTCGTCGACCTCCAGGATGTGCTCTCGATCGGGGAGATCGTGGTCCGCATCGAGCGCGGCTATGACCGCCTCAAGGGTCCGATCCGGCGCCGGGTGGACAACCTGTTTCGCAGTTGGGACATCGGACTGGCCCTGGGGGGCGGCGGGTTCACGGCCACGCTGCAGAGAACGCCCAATGTCGATGCCGAGTCCGTGCTCCTACGGTTGCTCGAGCTGCCTGCGGCCCTGTTTGATCGTGACGGGACCACGAGCCTCATCGCGTTCGATGAGATCCAGGATGTGCTCGCCGTCCCGGGGGCGGACGGCAAGGTCCGCAGCGTGATCCAGCACCAGACCAATGCCGCCACCTACGCGTTCGCCGGCTCGGCTCCGGGGGTCATGCAGCAGCTGTTCGCAGACCCCAAGCGCCCGCTGCTCGACCAGGCCGTCCCCAAGAACCTCGCGCCCCTGCCGCTCGACGAAGTCGGCGAGTACGTCGCCGGGCACTTCGAGAAGACCGGCCGCGGCGCCGGGGAAGCGCTCACTCCCATGCTCGAGTTCACCCGCGGCCATCCGCAGCGGAGCATGATGCTCGCGCATTACCTCTGGCAGCGCACCCCGCGCGGACGCACCGCCGACGAGGGGACATGGCTTGCCGCTCGCGACCAGGCGGCGGCGGACTCAGCACCCCTGATGCGAGCGATCTGGCGCAACCTGAGCGTCAACGAGCGTCGCATGTCCCGTGCGCTGGCGGTGACGACCACCCCCATCTACGGCGAGGAGACCGCCGCGGCCGTCGGGATCAAGCGCGCCAGCATCGGCCGGGCGCTGGAGAGCCTCAAGAACAACGCCGACATCATCGACGACCGTCGCCGGCCGCGCCTCACCGACCCCGTGTTCGAACTGTGGCTGAAGAGGCGAGGCCTGACGCCCGAGAGCGGCGACGATGTCGGCGAGGACGACTCATCGGCGACGCGCTATGGAGGTCCGCGAAAAACCGATTGATGCCGCGGGGAGCGGGTGGGAGAGTGCTTGTATCAATCGATACAAGGAGCTTCAGATGACACCCACGCGCGTTCTGGTCGTCGCCAACCGCACCGCCGCCGACACGCCGCTCCTGCAGGCTGTGGCCGCGCGGTCGCGAGACGGGGAGGCGGTCTTCCACCTCGTTGTGCCGGCCCAGCCCGCGGGCCTTCATCGCGTGGTCGACCCGGAGGTGGCGGGCCGCGAGGCCGCCGGCGCACGGCTGCGCCACGCGCTGCCGCTGCTCAGTCGGGCGGCGCTGCAGGAGGTCACCGGTCATGTGGGCGACGCCGACCCGCTCGCCGCGGTGTCGGATGCGCTTTACCAGCGGGGCGTCGACGAGATCATCATCTCGACCCTGCCGTGGCGGCTGTCGCGCTGGCTCCGGGTCGACCTGCCCAGCAAGCTTCGGGATCTGGGCGTGCCGGTGCACCATGTCGAGGGCGCAGCGGCGACCGGGTCCGCCCGGCCCGAGGGCGCCGCGGCCATGATGTTGGCCGAGGAGGCCCCGGTCGCGCGGACGGGTCAGCCCGCCGCGGCGTCTCCGTAAGACGGTCGGAGTGGCGCCTTGGGTCCTGCGCTCACGCCGGGATCGCCGAGACGGCGACCTCGGGGCCTTCGGCCAGCTCCGGGCTCAACGGGGAGCGGTGGTCGCTGAAGTGGTCGGCGACGGCCCACGCGGCATAACAGAGGGAGCCGATGATCGAGGTGATGGTGAGCAGCACGCCCGCGGCGGCTACCGAGGCGACGCCGTGCGCGCCGAGGATCAGCACGGCGGCGGCCGGGCCGAGGGTGGGGCCGATGGGGAGCTGACCGAGGGTGAACATGGCGATGAGCAGTGCGATCGCATCGAGCAGTGAGACGTGGACCCCGATCCCACGCAGCACCAGCCAGTTGCGGATGATCTGCGCGCCGATGGCCAGCAGGACGAACGCGATCATGCGACCGCGGTGGCTGCGCATCACGGCAAGGCCCGACCAGAGTCCGAGCTGGCGGCGGTTTGAGAGGCGACTGAGCCCGAGCACTACGGCGCCCGCGATCGCCACGGCGATCACCGGCGCCCACCAGGGGACGCCGAGCGGCCCGATCAGTGTGAACGAGAAGACCGCCGTCAACGCGACCTCAACGCTGATGATCGGAACCTCGGCGGCAAGCAGAGCCGGCACACGCGGGCTGTCGTGCGGGGCAGTGCGGCGCAGCGAGGCGATCCG
>DASXJW010000058.1:0-1792 GCA_036497165.1 Solirubrobacteraceae bacterium | reverse complement strand
CGTTCCGGGTGCCACTGCAGACCCAGGGCGAACCGGCGATCGGTGCGCTCGATGGACTCGATCACGCCGTCGGGGGAGGTCGCGATGGCGGCGATGCCCTTGCCCAGACGCCGAATCGCCTGGTGGTGCTCGGTCTCGACGTACGTCGAGCGTCCCAGCAGGCTGCGCACCGATCCGCCGGGGTGCGTCCGGACCGGGTGCGCGCCCGCTCCGTGCTGCACGGTGGTGGTCCCGTCGTCGACGACGTCCTGGTACAGGTTGCCGCCGGAGGCGATGTTGAGCAGCTGGTGACCGCGACACACGCCGAGGACCGGCAGGTCGATGGCCAGCGCCGCCGTCAGCGCGGCCAGGTCGAGACGGTCGCGCGCGATGTCCGGCTCGCCGCGCGCGCTTCGCAGCGCCTCGCCGTATAGCCCGGCATGCAGGTCGGTGAACGCGCCGGTGAGCACGAGACCGTCAGCCAGCGACAGCTCTCGCTGCGATGGCGTGGCGGACACGTGGCGCACGCGGGCCCCCGCGTCGTGCAGCCAGCGGATGTAGGGCGGCGCCGGATCGTCGCGCGACACCAGCAGGACCAGCGGCGTAGCGTCCTCGCGCATCCGCCGGTAGCCCTGCACGAAGGCGGTGCGGGCCCGGGAGACGCGCTTGCGCACGGCGTCCTCCGTGGTGTCGAGGAGACGGGCGATCTCGGCGTGGGTGAAGCCGGCGTCGAAGTGCACGAGCAGGACGAAGCGCTGGTGGGCCGGCAGCCCCTCCAGCGCCTCGCGCGCGCCGTCGGGGGCGGCCGCCTCCTGCGCCGCTCGCCCGAGCGCGTCGGCGTCCTCGAGGGCCACCGTCGGCCGCCGGCTGCGGCGCCGCAGCTCGTCTACGGCCAGGTTGCGGCTCGTGCGCCTCAGCCACGCCCGCTGGCGCTCCGGAGTGAGGCCCTCCGGGAGTCTGTGCCACGCCCGCGCGAAGGCCTCCTGGGCTTCTTGGTCCAGCTGTCCGTACAGGCGCCTGACGTCCTGAGGCGCGTACAGGCGCCGCCCGGGTCAAGGCCGCGACCGCGGATCAGGCGAGCGCCGGAATGGCGCGCTGCAGGCCGGCGAGAACGCCGGCGATGCGGAGCTGGTCGGCCTCCTGCACGTTGACCAGACGGACGCCGAGATGCGTCGGGGTCTCACGGGCCAGCACGGCCTCGCAGTACACGTGCTCGGGGTCGCCGGGCAGGAACAGCTCGAGGTGCCACTTGGACACCTCACCCAGGCCCGGGCGCTTGAGCAGGAGCGCGCCGCCCATGCTCAGGTTGGAGGTGACGGTCGCCACGGGCTCGCCCAGGCTTCCTCCGGACTCCACGGGCGCCGCCTTCACCGCGGTGACCAGCGGGGTGCGCTCGGCGCTGCGGCGCTCGGCCACCTGGATGCCGTCGACGACGACGAACTCGAGCTCGTCGCGCTCAGCCGCCTTCAGCGCCACGCCGCGCAGGGCCACCGGCGCCCGGCCGTGCTCGAAGGTGAGAAAGCACAGGGAGCCGGAGGTCAGACGGGTCTGGACGCTGTCGTCGATCTCGCCGTCCGGGATGAGCGTCGCCACGGGGCCCTGGATCGACTGGACCCGGCATTGGATGCTGTCCACCTCCCAGTCGACCTTGGCGTCGAGGTCGACCCTCACCGCTTGGTTCTTGACCAATCGTCGCATTCTCTGGACGTAATCGGCAGGTGGGGGCCTTCTATTGAGCGCCTGCGCGGAATTGCCCAGGCCCCCCGGGCTGCCGCCAATCCACGCCCCTGGCCCGCATGCCGGCTGATATGCG